>JAESRB010000153.1 GCA_016764855.1 Emcibacter sp. | reverse complement strand
TTGGTCAGCACAGTCGGGCTCGGCAGTGATCATTGGTGCAGGCGGCGCGGCGCGGGCGGCTATTGTTAGTTTGTTAGAGGCCGGAATCACTGAGATCAGATTGATAAACCGTACCCGCAGCCGGGCAGAAAAACTCGCAGAAATATATAATGATCCGCGCATAAAAATTTATGATTGGCAAGATCGCTCTGTAAGCCTGTTGGGAATTTCCCTGTTGGTGAATACGACGACCTTGGGGATGAAGGGTCAGCCTCCGTTGGAGATTGACCTGTCTGCTCTGCCCCTCACTACGGTGGTTTATGATATCGTTTATAATCCGTTGGAAACAGACTTGTTGAAACAGGCGGCCGTACGGGGCAATCCTTATGTGGATGGTTTGGGTATGCTGCTGCATCAGGCGGCTCCGGCATTTGAGCATTGGTTCGGAAAAAAGCCTACGGTAAATTCTGATCTGCGGAACCATGTACTTGCCGGGTTAAGTTTATGACAAAAAACAAGATCATCGTTATTGGGCTGACGGGATCCATTGGCATGGGAAAGTCGGAAACGGCTAAAATGTTTCAACGGGCGGATGTTCCGGTTTTTGACTCTGATGGCGCGGTGCATGGCTTGATGGCAAAGGATGGTCCGGCTGTGGATCGAGTAGAGGCGGCCTTTCCCGGGGTTAAAGGCGTTGATGGCATTGACAGAAAAGTCTTGGGCGCAAAGGTTTTTGGTGACGGTGCCGCATTAAAAAAGCTGGAGGCGATTTTGCATCCCATGGTGTCGGAACAACGTCAGGAATTTTTTGAACAGATGGTCCTTAACGGTCATGATATGGTGGTGATGGATGTACCGCTTTTGTTTGAAACCGGCGGTGAACAACGGTGTGATTATACGGTAGTGGTTTCTGCTCCGGGGGCCGTTCAACGGGAAAGAGTATTGGCACGCCCGCATATGTCACCACAGAAATTTGAGGATATCCTGACAAAACAAATGCCAGATTCCGAAAAAAGACAACAGG
Organism: Emcibacter sp.; assembly: GCA_016764855.1. Lineage (GTDB taxonomy): Bacteria > Pseudomonadota > Alphaproteobacteria > Sphingomonadales > Emcibacteraceae > Paremcibacter. Next base: position 5,987 of record JAESRB010000153.1, on the reverse strand, counting down.
CGGATTTTATTGTTCAAAGTGATCAGGGGATCGCTTATGCTGAACAGCAGGTTGGTCAGATCATTGCCACGATCAGAAAAAATATCAAGACAGACGGGACAGAATAGATGCGGGAAATCGTATTTGATACGGAAACAACGGGGTTTGACCCTTTTGCAGGGGACAGGCTGGTGGAAATTGGCTGTGTCGAGGTTGAAAATTTTCTGCCTACGGGTAAAGTTTTTCATAAATATGTTAACCCGGAGCGGGATATGCCCGAAGGTGCCTTTCGGATTCATGGTCTCAGTGCGGAATATTTGAAGGGTTTCCCAGTATTTTCCGAAATCTACGCCGAATTTATTGATTTTGTCGGAGATTCCAAGTTGGTGGCTCATAATGCCAGCTTTGACATGAAATTTATCAATTGGGAATTGAAACAGGTCGGTCATAAAGAATATGACAATAATCGGGCTGTGGATACGCTGGAAATTGCGCGCCGAAAATTCCCCGGATCGCCCAATACACTGGATGCGCTGTGTAAAAGATTTTCCATTGATAACTCCAACCGGGTTAAACATGGTGCCTTATTGGATGCGGAGCTTTTAGCAGAAGTCTATCTGGAATTGAGGGGCGGACGGCAAAGGGGGCTGGAACTGGGCGGACAGGAAAATTCGGCCATGATGCAGGGGCAAAAGGGGAATAAGGAACAGGTCTTTAGAGAGGCCCGGCCCCATCGGGCATCGGATGCGGAATTGGAACGGCATGCGGCTTTTGTGGTCAGCCTGGGGGATGAGGCACTGTGGAATAATATGAAAAAACCCAGGACATAAAATTATCCTGTTAAATTACTGATCTAAAGTATTGGGTTAAATTTAGCGCGTTTAAATACACCATAAAAAAACCCTCAGCTCTTATGAACCGAGGGTTTTAATTCTGTATAGCTTAAACCGTAAAGGGGCAGAAGCCTAGTTTACGACAACATCATCTGTTGCTGTGGCCTGTGCTTGTGCGGCTTGTACCTGTTGTTGATACAACGCTGCAAAATCAATAGGCTCTAACATCAATGGTGGAAAACCACCGTCCCGTGTCACATCGGCAAGAATCCGACGGGCAAAGGGAAACAGTTGACGAGGCGCTTCGATCATCAGAAACGGCTGTAATGTATTTTCTGGCAAATTTTTCGCGGCGAAAAGACCAGAATAAACGAGCTCAGCAACAAAAGCGACGTCTTCACCGGCTTTGGCTGTTGTTGTGATTTTCAGATCAACTTCATAAACATCTTCACCAACGGCGCGGGCATTCAGGTTAACATTGATGTCCATGGAAGGTTTTTCCTTGGACAATTTTTGCAATGTCTGGGCCGGTGTTGGGTTTTCAAAAGACATATCTTTAATATATTGGCCAAGAATAGCAATTTGTACGCCTTCGTTTTCTTTGGCATTCTCTGCATTCGTTTCGGTTTTGTCCGAAGTAGTGGCAGGTGTGTTCTCAGTTTCGTCTGACATAAAAATATCCCAATGGTTATGTTGGTTTCTTATAAAGTATGTTGGCTATCACGGATCGTGCCTTAGTACAAGATTAACATGGGTTTTTGGGCAAAATATTGGCCATATTGATGTGATTTGGCGTATCAATGAGAATGACCGGCTTGTTTCGTTTTTTTACCCCAGTATTTATTTCGGTATTTATTCTAGTATTTACCCGACTATTTATCTTAAGTCCTTTCCCAGTTATCTTCAGATATTTTCTTGGTTATTCTTTGTGATCGATATTTTTCTGATTATCCGGGTTTTCTTCATATTCGCCGTCAATAATAACACCACTATCATGGGAACCCGGACCATTGGGCCCTCGGGGACCTTTGTAAAATGCGGTGCGGATGTTTTTTACGATGACTTTGCCAAGAATGCTTCGGATGGGTTCAATAGCCAATAACAGGGCAACCGTGTCGGTAATGAAGCCGGGCAGCAGAAAGAATAATCCGGCAATGAGCAAAAAGAAGCCATGAAGCATATCTTCCACCGGGCTTTCGCCTTTTTGCAGGGTCTGATGCATACGGTTCATGACCACAAGTCCCTGTTGCCGGATCAGGTAAACACCAATCACTGCAGTCAGGATTGTCAGCAATAATGCTTGAAATCCACCGATGGCACTGCCGACTTCCATAAAAACCAGAAATTCCAGATAGGGTACGGCCAATAGAATAATAAGTATGAGTAAGGGCATATTTCACAGTTCTTTGAAAATGAATTTAAATATTCTTTATGGATAATGTAAAATGGTGTATTTAAATTTATCCAAATAAGTCCTATATTAACTAGTATATAGCTATTGTTCATCTTTCGCCAAGATGTAGATCAGGAAAAAAATGCAAAGTGAATCTGAAAGTTTTGAGCTGATAATAATTTTGGCCTTGGTTGCGGTCTTTATTTTATTCCAGTTGCGCCGTACATTAGGTAAGAAAACCGGTTTTGATCCCTCCAATGATCAGTCAAAAGAGGACCGTAAAAATAATTATAAACGGGATGACATAGAAGAGGACGAGGAAGATAATATTTTCCAAATTCGGCCGGATATGGATCAGGCGGAATCTGTTGTTAATTTGGGCATAGACAAAACCGCGCCCTATTACAGTGTTATTGAGAAAATTAATCAGCTCGATCACAGTTTTACCCTGCGCAATTTTTTCGATGGCGCGGAATATGCTTATGGAATGATTTTAAATTCTTTCTGGAGCAAGGATAGAAAAGCCTTGCGTAGCATGTTAAGCCGTCAGGTCTTTGAACAGTTTGAGGGTGCTATCGGAAGTTTGGAACAGAAAAATCTGTACAGCGAAAATAAACTGATGGATATTGAAAAAATTGATCTTGTAGAGGCCAGTCTGACCGGTTCGCTTGCGGAAGTTACGGTTGAATTTACCAGCCACATGATCATGTCGACTCTGGACGGGGACGATAAAGTCGTCGAAGGCAATGCGGATACACCTATCAAAATCTCGGACATTTGGACATTCTGTCGGGACGTAAAAAGTGCCGATCCCAACTGGACATTGGTTGCAACTCGAACCGGTTAAATCATTATAAATCATGCGGAAATATTTTATCATTACCGGGGCAGGAATTTTGTTTTTGCTTTCCCTGTGGCTTTTGGCCCTGTGGCTTTTGGTAAGACCAGGGGATCATTCTAAATCCGTAGAATTTATAGAGGTTCCTTTTCAGGATCTGGCAGGATGGTCATCGGACCGTCAGGCTCAGGCTTTTGTCTCCTTTAAAAAATCCTGTCCAGTTTTTCTGTCGGCCCCGGTGACAAAAAAAGTCAGGCCGGAGGCGCTCGGGGGACAGGTAGGGGACTGGCGGTTGCCTTGTATGCAAGCAGAAAACCGGGATAGTCTGACAGATGCAGAAGCCCGACGGTTTTTTGAACAATATTTTACCGCCCTGTCATATGTTACCGATACCGAAGGGTTATTTACCGGATATTTTGCGCCGGAATATAATGGCAGCGCTACCGCGACTGAGGATTACAGCTATCCTCTTTATGCGGTGCCGGAAGGTTTGAAAATTCTGGACCTTGGCCAGTTTAGCTCTGCTCTGGCTGGAAAATCCATTGTGGGTGAGGTCAAGGACGGGGAATTTGTACCCTATAAAGACCGTGAAAATATCGACAAAGGTGGTCTTGATAATCAAAAGCTGGAAATGGTCTGGTTGAAAGACCCTACGGATGTTTTCTTCATGCATATCCAAGGGTCCGGTATTATCCGGTATGAGAATGGCGATCGGCGGTTATTTGGGTATGCGGGCAAGAATGGTCGGGCCTATCACGCCATTGGAAAATTTTTAATTCAAAGCGGGGAAATTTCTCGACAGGATATATCCATGCAGGCGATCCGAGCATGGATAGTGGATAACCCATTGCAGGCCAAGGCTCTGATGTGGAAAAATCCGTCCTATGTTTTCTTTCGGGCTGTGGAAAACTCTGGCCCGGTTGGCGCCATGAATGTGGAGTTGACCGCTGGACGGTCATTGGCTATCGACCGGAAATATGTCCCGCTTGGTATGCCGGTTTGGCTTGATTTGAAACCCGCCAATGATGAAGCTCAACCGATCCGCCGCCTTGTGATTGCCCAGGATACCGGCGGCGCAATAAAGGGCCGAGTGCGGGCGGATGTTTATTGGGGCATAGGGGACACTGCGGGTCAGCGGGCCGGAACCATGAAAGATCAGGGCCGTTATTATTTCTTGCTGCCTAAAATACTTGCCAAACGATTGCTGTCAGAAGAGGGCCGTTCCTGATGACACGGAAAAAGGCAAGAGGCACGTTAAGTGATGGGGAAAAGGCGCTATGGCAAAAGGTAACGGAAAATATCACGGCACTGGATAACAATCAGGTGGCCCGCCCCTTAATTCGTCGGGGTGCTTACCGGGGGGGAGGAGCCCCGCGGGAAAGTACTTATGATTTTGGCAAGGCCTTTGGGGGCAGCTTTACGGAACAATATTTTGCGCGGGAGGCCGTTGACCATAATTGGCATCAGAAACTGCGCCGGGGCAAGGTCAAGCCTGATGGGCGAATTGATCTTCATGGTATGACAGAGGAACGGGCTCATGCGGCGCTTAATCGTTATATTGAAGACGCGCAAAGGCATGGCAAACGCTTCATTCTGGTCATCACGGGCAAGGGCGGCAAAATGGACAACCCCGGTCGGAAACTGGCTTATGGTGATATGTCCCACCGGGGTTATGAAAGAGGCCGCGGCGTTCTGAAAACTAATGTTCCCCGCTGGTTATCCCAAGAAAATCTGGCGATGCGCATTGTTTCCTATACCTCTGCCAATGCGGAACATGGGGGCGATGGGGCGTTATATGTGATTTTAAAAAGAAATAGGGGATAACGCATGACACCCTTTGGTCAGAAAATTCGCCAACTGCGGAAAGATAAAGGCATTAATCAAAAGCAGATGGCCGCTGATCTAGGGGTGAGCCCGGCCTATCTTTCCGCGCTGGAACATGGACATCGGGGAGCGCCCACATGGGCCATGGTGCAGCGCGTGATCAGTTATTTCCATTTGATTTGGGATGACGCGGAGGAAATCGAACAGCTCGCTCGACAGTCTCACCCAAAAATCACCATTGATACGTCGGGATTATCTGCGGAGGCGGTGACACTGGTCAATCAATTGGCCCGCAAAGTTCGGGGGTTATCCCATGTGCGTATCGCGGAATTATCCCAATTGCTGAAGAAAAAAGAAGACGGCTGATTCCTGCAAAGAAGAATTTAATTTCCTTTTTTCGGTGGATAGATCAATATGGATGTGACTTGATTGCGACGTCTTTTCAAGATTTCAAAGGTAAAATCATCATTGCCGGATTTTTCGATAAATTTCTGACCGGGCAGGGGGATCATTTCGGCAATATCAATCACATGACCGGCGATGGTCACGGATTCTTTATCATCTAAATCCCAGTTAAATTGACGGTTCAGGTCACGGATTGTCGTGTCTCCGGTGACGATGATGGACCCATTTTGCAAGATTTTCACATCTGTAGAGGAAGTATCATGCTCATCATATATATCGCCGACGATCTCTTCCAGAATATCTTCCAGAGTGATCACACCCATGAAGGCGCCATATTCATCAACCACCAAAGCGAAATGTGATTTCTTTGACAGGAATGTTGCAAGCTGTTCTTGCAGGCTGGTGGTTTCCGGGACGAACCAAGGTTTCCGGGCGATCGCGTTAAAATTGATATTTTCCGGGGAACCACCGTGGGATTTTACGGCTTGAAGGACTTCTTTGGCGTGAATGATGCCAATGATATTATCCGGGTCTTTTTTCCACAGGGGAAGGCGAGTATAGGGGCTGGCAACGATTTGGGTGAAAATATCTTCTGAGGAATCATCCGCATTGATCATTTCAATGCTTTTCCGATGAACCATTACATCCTCAAGCTGGATGTCCTGTAAATCCAGAATGCTGTCGAGCATATCCTTGCTGTTTTTCACAAGACCGC
>JAESRB010000152.1 GCA_016764855.1 Emcibacter sp. | reverse complement strand
TATTAAACAATATTATATTACATTGTTCTAATGTTTATATGATTGTGCTTGAAAAGACTGTCCATAATTCTTCGGCAAACAATTTTTTTATCATGATAATAATAATTTACCTCAAATTAATGTGTTTATAATTACTATTGCAAAGCCATTAATGAATGTATAGCTTACAAGAAGGTAAAGATTACTGACAGCTCCGGCTGACAGATTATAAGAAGGTTTTTATGGTATACAACGAACCAAAAATAGCAGAGGAAATCTCAAGTCTTCTAAGGCTGGCCTACGACAGCAAAAACGACGGCCGTTCAGAACTCTTCAATAACATTACTAATTTTTTAGAACGACGACACGCCGAATTGACACCAAATGAACTCTCTTTGATGTCAGAAATTCTGGAAAAGCTCCTCAATAATGTTGAAATGAACGTCCGGCAAAAGATGGCTGAACGCTTATCTGAGGATGAAAATGCCCCAATTGACCTTATTATTTTATTGGCCAACGACCAGATTGAGGTTGCTACCCCCCTATTATTACTGAGTAAATTATTATCTGACAAAGAGCTAATCAAGATTATTCGTCATAAAACAGCCCAACATCAACTTAGCATCGCCAGCCGGAAAAAGCTGTCTTCTGATGTTTGCCGTGAACTGGTCACCGTTGGCAACAGTAAAACGCTAATCGTCTTACTCAACAACCATGACGCAAAAATTAATGACCAATCCCTTTCCGAATTAGTAGAAAAATCAAAGAATAATATCCCAATTCAACCGCCCCTCATTGAACGACCAGATCTGTCAAAACAAATGGCAGCAACAATATATCAATGGGTATCCGATAGCCTGAAACAATCTATATTAACCAATCTACATATAGATGAGGCAGAAATAGACAAGCTTCTTCACTCTGCCGTGCAAGAGGCAGCCAAAGATGACAGCAGCCAAATAACACAGGAGAAATCCGAAATTCTTCTGGTCAACAAACTTCATAAGGCCAATAAGTTAACGCCAGCGTTTCTCATGAAATGCCTGAATCAGGGACAATCCTCTCTGTTTGAGCTTTCTTTCGCAAAAATGATCTCTATCCCCCATAAAATTATGAGGTCCTTTCTCTATGACAGAGGTGCAGAATCTTTGGCCGTTTCCTGTTGTGCCGCAGGCATAGACAGAAGTGTATTCCTGACAATTTTTGAGCTGACCCGCGCCATCCAGAATGCTGATACCAGTATTTCCGAGCGGGAAGTAGCCAATTCCTTTGAACATTTCAAAAAACTTGACCGGAAAATGGCTCTGAGAACCATTCAAAAATGGGTTGCAGAAGCTACCACTACCGCTATATTCTAGGATCTGACCCGCCACATATTATAATCAACGCTGGGTTAATCGGAATGATATATAGCTGTGAAATGATCCAAAAATGACAATGACAGAAAATCAGAAAAAAATTGCCCTCGTTGCCTCCGAAACTGACATCGCACAAGAAGCCGCAAACATTCTGAAAGAACGGTATGACTTTGTAAATGTTGAAGAGGCTGATATTATCGTTGCGTTGGGCGGCGATGGATTCATTCTACATTTTATCCATGAGATTATGCCACATAAGGCCTCTATTTTCGGTATGAATAAAGGCACTGTGGGTTTTCTCCTGAATGATTTCCGGGAAGATGGCCTGATCGAACGTATAAAGGCATCAACACCTATTACACTCCATCCCTTACGTATGACGGCTTGGACCGAAGACGGTACAAAAGTTGAAGCATTAGCCATTAATGAAGTATCCCTGCTCCGACAAACGCGGCAAACAGCAAAAATTCGAATTATTGTAGACGATAAAATCAGAATGGAGGAGCTGGTCTGTGACGGAATCATGGTGGCAACTCCCGCAGGAAGCACTGCCTATAATCTGTCGGCACATGGCCCGATCATTCCCATGAATGCAGAAATTATGGCGATGACTCCGATCAGTGCTTTCCGGCCACGCCGCTGGAAGGGGGCTCTCTTACCACAAATTTCAGAGGTCACATTCGAGGTTATTAATCCGGACAAACGTCCGGTAAGTGCCGTTGCCGATACACGAGAAGTCCGCCATATTGTCAAAGTCTGCATCAAACAGGACAGGTCCATCAAAATAAATCTCTTATTTGACAGCCATCACACATTGGAAGAACGCATTCTGAATGAACAGTTTATCAATTAGAGTCTTAATATGCTGTGTTATGGCGTATTCCCACTAATAGACACGTCATAATACCACAAATAAATAACATCAGATATGACTCATAAGAATATGTATTTTATATATTAATTTTTGATATTGAAGGTAACGGTAAATTCAGAGCCTTCATTAACAACGCTCTTCAAAACAATGTCACCGCCCATTTGACGGGCCAGATGTTGAGAGATATGCAACCCAAGACCAGATCCCTCTTCCTTGCGGGAATAGATGTTATCTGTCGCCTGATGAAATTTCTCAAATACCAATTCATTCTGCTCGTCCGAAATACCAATACCCGTATCCCATACAGTTACAGCCACCGTAGAACTATTCTCCTGAACAACCCGTACACCAATCTTGCCATAATCTGGGGTAAATTTCACCGCATTGCTCAACAGATTAACAAAAATCTGTACCGCCCGACGCTCATCCACCAGAATATTGAATTCCTGCTCAACCTTAACCGCGCTAATGTCCAAATATTTCTGATTTGCCCGTAGCACCACAAGGTTCAACGCGCGGTCCACAACTTCTTTTAATGAAATTTCTTCCGTATCAAGCTTGAGCTTACCACTTTCCAGAACCGCCACATCAAGAACATCATTAATCAATTCCAGCAAATGTTTTCCTGCGGACATAATATCATTACTGTAAGATACATATTGTGGATTAAGCTCACCGAATACTTCCATTTTCATGGCCTCAGCAAAACCAATGATCGCATTTAACGGCGTCCGCAACTCATGACTCATCGCTGCTAGAAACTCATTTTTAGCCCCAAAAGCCACCTCTGTTTCAGCGCAAGCCATATCAAGCTGGATATTTTTATTGGTCAACTCTTCCAGAGTATGTTCCAAAGATTTTTGAATGGCTATTGTTTCCATCCGCGCTTTATAATTTACCGTGACATCCATTCCAGCACCACGGTAGCCCATGAATTCACCGGTAGCAGAGTCAAAAATCGGTACACCACTCAAATGATTATAGACCATTTCTTCATCAGAATTTCTAATCATAAAGAGCTGATCTCTGAAAGGTTTCATGCCATCCAGAAAACTTTCACAGCCAAGAACCTGACCATCAACATCCACCTTAAGGTCACCAAAGTCCTCAAAACGCTTCCCCGTCAAGAGAACAACTGGCATTCCCGTAATTGCCATCAGCCGGTCCGAAATATACGTAATATTATAATCCCGGTCAATTTCCCAATACCAGTCAGACGTTGCCCGTGCAAAATCACGGAACCTTTGCTGCATAAGGCTTTCATAACCCAACGTCTGGACGGTATCCGTGACATCCACATACGTGCCGCCAACCGCAATCACCTTGCCCTCATCGTCACAGACTGGAAAATGACGTGACCGGTATTGCCGGGGGCTTCCCTGCACTTTGATGGTTTCTTCAACGGAAATATTTTTCCGGGTCAACTGAACTTCGTTCAATATAGCCGTTAAACTCGCGGGTAACGGACTATCGCCCTTATGCTCTGTATCTTTATTTCCCGTATATTCACAATTGGAAACTAGATTCTGGTAACCCTCATTCACATAGGCCAATTCACCGGAAATAGTAGATATATATAAAGGGACCAGTTCATCAAAGCTCATATGAGATATAAGCTCATGAATTTTACCGATAATGGCCGCAGAATCTTTGCTAAGATTCTTATTGGTATTGGCAGACACACGCTGAACCAGTTCTAGAGGAATGATGGTCTGATGTTTCAATTTCGAAATCAGGCCCTTCCCCGCATTTTGAACGCCCGACATATTATGATCACTTCTGCCAAACATGATTATACCGCATCCTTTATCGCCACAATAGCATCCTGATAACCAAAATCACGTTGCCAGTGTCTAACCGCTATTTTCGCATTCTTAACCTTGATGTCATTATACAATGATAAAATTGAATTTACCAGTCCGGTTGCCCTTGCCTTACCTCCGGAACGAGACTGCACGATCAAAAGGAAAATAGACGCAAACCTTTCCCGGTCCACCTCCAATGATTTTGCAATGATCGCCAGACTTTCTCCGGTACGCTCTCGAATGGCTCGCCAGATAATCTTCACATCCAAGCCCGTCATCTCTGATAGACCAGCAACGAATAAATTAATTTTTTCCTGACGCAGACACCGTTGCAAGAAAATAATATTAAGCTCGCCTCTGTTAGCCAACTCTCTAACAAGCTTGAGAGCTGTACGCATAATGCTATCTACAGAATCATAATTCTGCAATGCTGTTTTTGTTGCCATTTCAATGGCATCGTCAAGCTGGACGTTATCCACACTGAATTCCACAATGATTTTACGCCGAAGAGCCGCGGATACCCACCAATACATCTGATAGGCTAAATCAGCCGGAAGATCCTGACGATTTAATAATGGTTCCTGAAAACGGTCTACATTTCGAGATTCTGCCACCAAATATTTTATGGAAAGTTCCGAAATTTCTGCATTTTCATAGTTGATTAATGCTTCAACAACATCTTCGCTACCCTTATCAATCAATTCACCACTGACTTCTTCGCTGACATGAGAACGTATAGCAATGGCCATACGGTGCGCCTCTGTTCGATTGCGAATAATCTCGATCAATTGTTCGTCCTTTAACACCCCGCTTTTATTCAACATCGGCTCAGCAATATCAATGGATTGGTTGGCAAGCTTAGCGGCTAATTCAGGGGATACTTCATCCAGTTTAGCCAATCTCAGGCTCAATTCTTTCCTGACACTTTTTTCCACTGAATTAATAAGTTTGAGCAGAACATCATTCATCAAAGCCCGTTCATGTTCATTCAAACGACCTTCAGGAGACAAAAACAAATCGGAGATATTCTCCAACAGTTCTCCTCTGGCGGAAACCGATTTTTCCTGTGCCAGATTCAACAAGTCTTTTGAACTCATTTTACTACTCAGCGTCCCCATATTGGTCCAATCTACCCTTTAGTTATTATTATATATATAAGACAGGGTACTTACTGCTCATATTCGATACCTCCTTTTATAGTGCCCGTTTATTAACAAAGACTGAAAATTGCCCTGAAATATCATTTTGAAAATCATATCAAGCTTAAAATTTTCATATAAAATTTGTCTAAAAAACACCCCCATCATAAGAAAAAATATAGGAGTCCGAAAATAGCACGTATTCTAAACCTCTTCTGTTATCTTCATAGGTATGAAAATGAAGGTTTTATAATGGATAGCGCTACATGTTACAGGGCCGTTCTCGCCCGCGACAAACGGTATGACGGGCGATTTTTTACTGCTGTCCTGACCACAGGAATATTTTGCCGTCCAATATGTCCCGCGAGACCACCGAAAGAGGAGAACTGTCGTTTTATGCCCTCAGCCGCAGCAGCACAGGCAGCAGGCTTTCGGCCCTGCCTCCGGTGCCGGCCGGAACTATCCCCAAACTACCCCGGATGGCATGGAACTTCCGCTACAGTCACCAAGGCACTCCGATATATTTCTGATGGTTTCCTAAATGACAACAACATTCCAGAACTGGCAGAAAGACTGGGCATAGGCGAACGCCATCTCCGGCGGCTATTCCATAAACATATGGGAACATCACCACAAAAACTGGCACTATCCAGACGATTATTAATGGCAAAACAGCTCTTGACCGAAAGCAGCTTATCCATAACCCAAATCGCCCATGCCGCGGGTTTTCAGAGCCTACGCCGATTTAATGACGCTCTGCAGCATAACTTTAGGCTTAGCCCCTCGGATATAAGAAAAAATAGTAGATCTGTAGAAAAAGCTACGGACCTGACACTAAAACTTGATTATAGCCCCCCTTACGATTGGCAACATATAATAAACTACCTCACCCCACGCGCCACCCCTGGTGTGGAACAAGTAACCACAGACAGCTATTCCCGTTCATTTCAGCTTAATGGACAGATGGGAAGTTTCACAGTTAGTCCCACCAGCACACAGGAAAATACATTATCCGTTACCATTCGCACGGAAAACATCATCTCAATACCCCTGATATTGTCGCGTATCAGACATATTTTTGACCTTGATACAAATATTGCTGTTGTGAACCGTCATCTATTAACCCAGCCAATTTTAACAAAGGCTATAACCAAATCCCCTGGAATCCGAATCATTGGTGCGTGGGACCCTTTTGAATTAACGATACGTGCCATTTTAGGCCAACAAGTGACAGTAGCCGCCGCCACAACACTTACCGGACGACTGGCCCAACGCCATGGTCTATCCTGCGAGTCATCCCATACAAATTTAACGACGATATTTCCTACGCCTGAAATTTTAGCTGAGGCGGACCTGTCCGGGCTGGGCATTACCGGAAGTCGAATAAAGGCTATCGGCCATTTGGCCAGCACCTTAAAGAATGACCCTCTATTTTTTCAACATCCCACAAACTTACCCGACTTTATCACTCATATGCGTACCCTTCCCGGTATTGGTCCATGGACAGCAAATTACGTTGCCATGCGTGCCATGGGGGAAAGCGATGCCTTTCCCAGTGCCGATCTGGTATTGCAAAAGAAATTACAAAAGAAGGGCGAACAGAGGCCAACAGCAAAGTATTTAGAGAAAATATCAGAGGATTGGCGTCCCTGGCGGGCCTATGCGGCCATGCATCTATGGGCCTCTCCTGAATAAATATCACCCCAGAACAGGATATAGAAAATGACAAAACAATTGATCATTGATTATTATGACTGTAAAATTGGCCCTCTGATCATGGTTTTTGATGAGGGCGTTTTATGTGCGTTGGATTTTATGGACCATAAAGCACGATGCTTTCGGATTTTAACCAAGAGCTATCCCAATCACCGCCTAGATCAGCAACAGGACCCTTTTGCTTTTCGGACTATTCTCAACCGTTACCTTACGGGAGAGGTTTCTGCATTTGAGAATATTCCGGTTATCTTAAAAGGCACAGAATTCCAGCAACAGGTGTGGCAGGCCCTGCACCAAATCCCCGCAGGCCACACGGTAAGCTATGGAGACCTTGCCCGCTTAATAGGACGACCAAAAGCCGTCCGCGCCCTTGGCCATGCCAATAGTATGAATCCTATTGCCCTTGTCATCCCCTGTCACCGAGTCATTGGCAAGGATGGTACACTTACAGGTTATGCCGGTGGCCTGGAACGGAAAGAATGGCTTCTAAGACATGAAGGCGCATTAGGATAGGCCCTATTTCCCACCCCGAACAAGATACGACACCATGCTCCTGAGTTTTGCAGGCTGCACAGGCTTTTTCAGCATTGAGAAGCTACTGGCACTGACCGCATCAAAAACAGCACCTCCCCCGGCCCCCGTCATAATAATACCCGGTATTTTTCGGGAAACTTTCTCCTGAATGGCGGAAATGGCTTCTATACCGGTACTATCCTGAAGCTGCATATCTGAAATCACCAGATCAGGTATAAAATCTTCTGATGCTAAAAATTCCATAACCTCAGCACAGGTATTAAAATCTGCAATCACATGCCCCCATTGGCGCATTATTTCACTTATACTTTCAAGTGACGCCCCCTCATTATTCAAAATGATTGTCTTCGCAGTCACATCACCGGGCAGAATATGCAAGTCCGGAGTTTCCGGGGCAATCCTGTCCAGATTACCCAAGGGAACTCTCAGTGAAAAAACTGAGCCAACAGCTAATTCGGAACGAAGACTTATGTCATATCCAAGAAGACGGCAGAGGCCTTCCACAATAGATAACCCAAGACCAAGGCCAGGCGCTCCCTCACCTTCTCCCTCATTTATCTGAATGAATTCTTTAAAAACATCATACTTCATGTTGTCTGCTATTCCGATACCGCTATCGGATACGCGGATAATCACCTGCCCCCCGTCCAGCTCACATGAAATATTTACGTAACCATTCTCCGTATAACGCACGGCGTTACTGACAAGATTACGTATTATTCTGCTCAACATCTCTTTGTCACTATAAACCGTCTGCATACAGGTCCCGGCTTCCAAGTCCAGCCCCTTTTCCTGAGCCTGCCCCATAAACTCCTGTGCAATTTCCACCAACACATCATTCAGATTAAAATGTGTTCGGCATGGCTCCATTGCCCCGGATTCAATTTTCGAAATATCAAGAAGCGACCCTAACAGATTCATCAAAGACTCTGATGTCTGCGAAATTTTCCGGGTTAGAGATTTTATCCTGTCCGGGTCTTTCTCAAGCTGTAATGCCTCTACAAAAAATCCCATCGCGTGGAGGGGTTGGCGCAAATCATGGCTCGCTGCTGCCAGAAATCGAGATTTAGCTTTATTATTATCGTCCGCAATATTCCGCGCATTTTCCGCATTACTTTTCTCATGCTCAAGCTTTTCAATCAGTTGCTTGTTTTCCCGGACCAGCTTAATTCCTTTAATCACTTTATTCCGCGCCATGTGACAAATGAACAAATTAATTGTCAAATATAACATCATCAATGTCCCGATCGCCACCAGCATTTCTTCCTGTGACACGACACACCGAATAGCAAAAGGCATAATACAAGGAATAGAATAAGCAAAGAATGTCGTTTCATAGGCGGATAAATAGGATACTGCCCCCGCTACCAACCCACATAAAAGGCTGGCAATAAGCGCCAAAAGAAACGGGTCCGCCAACAACGGGAATAATAAACCCAATGCTCCCCATACTATCCCACCAAGAAACGACACGACAACAAAAACAGTCCCGTGAAAATCTACATTTTCAACGGTAATCCTCTCCCGTTTTAATTTTCTATAGTGCCATATCCTGATCCCATTCAAAGCCAGCATGCTGGTCATCAGAAACAGGGGAATCCAATCTTCCACATTATTCAACAACACCAGTGAAATAATTATTGTTGTTAGCATGGTCAGCCAAATCATAGACAAGGCTTGTTTGGCGAGCAGTTTTACCTGTTCAACAAAAATAGAATGGTCGTTTAAAGATCTACTCACCGCAACACACCTAACCTTTTCCCTAATAAGGGGAAATCAGTCCCTCTTGCAATGCTGCAAAAGCGGCCTCTGTCCGATTATTAACCTTTAATACCTGAAAAATTGCTGAAATATGAACCCGAACCGTATTATCCGCAATACCCAAAATTTTGGCAATTTCCTTATTGGCTTTTCCCTGAGAAAGCAGGTTCAGGATTTCACTCTGTCGCGTCGTCAGTATAATTTCAGGCTTGGTTAAATCATCTGCCCCCTCCAATATATTATCAGGAACATAACGGCTGCCTTTTAGGATAAGCTGGAGAGCGTGTATCATTATTTCACTGCTGAGTGTTTTTGGAATATATCCCATCACGCCCATTTCTAGCGCTTTTTTGATTAATTTCCGATCATCTGAACCAGATAAAAATACAATTGGTGCGCTTGGGTCAAGCTTGCGGAATTCCTCTAATCCTTCCATACCTGAAATCACCGGAAGATCTACATCAAGAAGAATAAGGTCAAATCCCTCACTTGCCTTGATAATTTCATAAGCATCGGAACATGTTCCGCATTCACTTATGTCTACGTCATCACCAATCTGTTCCAAGACGAGTTTTAACCCATCTCGAAATAATATATGATCATCCACCAGTAAAATGTTCATCTACGTCCCCTTTTTTCGAGAGCAATAAATTACCGCCCCCGACATATACGAATAAGCAAGTCAATATGCATCACTGCCGCATCAGTTGCCACCTTATATTTGAGATATTTATCACCCCCACAGCAAAGCCTAGCACATATGTACTATGTATTAACTACATTTGTATTATTTACGGCAGGACAAAAATTACTTAGGGTAAGGAAGCTTTAAGCAGCCGCCTTTGTTCCAGTGTCGTTAAATCGACGGGGTAAAAAGGGGGAAAAGGACAAAGGGATGTTTCACAAAAATCTGTTGGGGGTCAGATAATGTAAAACATCCCTTCGCTGCCTGAGCAAGCTCAAGCAAGTGTCATACTAATGATTTTTCCCTGATTAGCAACCTCTGTTCAGCCAAAAAAAACATAAAAATGCATTTTACGTCCATAGATTGATTAAGCGTAAAAAAACGCTGTTAAAATATTAAAAAAACACTATATCGTTTTTTTTTAAACCTTTTAAATGGTAATTATTTGTAAAAACAACCTTGAAGAATATTCCCCCGCCCTCTCCCCAAAATTTTTTCTTTCAAGCGCCAAATTTTGCGCCTAAATAACAGAAGAGAACGTACCACGCGCCGATCGGCCTTTGGTACTAGCCTCAGCCTATCACTTCTTTCCTACTTTTCTGTATAATGCTATTTTTGTTATATCCCGTGATTTTTAGCATAATTTATAGCGCAGTAATGCGTACTTATGACATCTTAATAAAGGGATATTTAAAATTAAGGAAACCTGGAATCCGTCGTAACCTACCGGACAATAAGGAATAATGTGACATCATAAAACATCAGATAAAGGAGAGTGGTGCGTCTGGCCGGACTTGAACCGGCAAGGCCATGCAGCCGACAGATTTTAAGTCTGTTGTGTTTACCAATTTCACCACAGACGCACATTTTCCCCCTCAAGAATTGGGAAGGTAGGATATTACATATTCTCCCCACAAATGGAATACTCAAATTTAGATTTTTGGATTTATTTTATAATTTTGCTTCTCCGTCGAAGTATTCCTTGCCCATTGCACCGATTTTAAGCTTCAACATATCAAGCGCAGCCTCAAGTTCTTCCTCAACCTGTGATCGCAAAACAAAACTGGCCCCATATCTTTTATTTCGGAAAAAAGGATAGCTACCCAGAGATACGTGAGGAAAATCCTGTTCTATCTCTTCAAGCATCTCTGCAAAGAAGCTTTCTCCCTCAAAAACATGAATCGTCTTGCACAGCATTTCATCCCCGCCAAAGATTCTTTTTTCAAGGTCCAGCAACATACTATGCATGACCACGGGAATACCTGCCATAACAAAGACATTTTCCATCTGAAAGCCTGGCGCAGTACTCACCGGATTTTTAATCAGGGTGGCTCCTTCGGGAATCATAGTCATCCGAAGACGTGCATCTGAAATATTCTCGCTGCCAAAATGTTGCTGTAACAGCGCCAGTGACTTTTCGCTTTGCACGAAAGGAACGTCAAACGCTTTGGCAATATTTTCCGCCGTAATATCGTCATGGGTCGGTCCGATTCCGCCTGTAGTAAAGACATAATCATATTGCCGACGAAGTTCATTCACCGCATCCTGTATCACCTGTCCCACATCGGGAATGACCCGCACCTCTTTTAACTGAACCCCCATACGGTTCAGCCACAACGACAAATGGGTTAAATTAGCGTCTTTGGTTCGCCCGGACAGGATCTCATCTCCAATGATGAGCATACTGGCTGTTACTGTCTTTACCTTGGTCATTAATTGTTGCTTCTTGTTTGATTCCAGCTTGCTTTGTGACTATACCCTGTCTTCATGAAATTTGAACATAAACTTATACGAGGCACCCTGATAAAACGTTATAAGCGTTTTTTGGCCGACATCCAATTGGATAATGGTGATATCGTGACCGCCCATTGCGCCAATTCCGGTTCCATGATGGGCCTGAAGGACGCAGGCAGCATTGTTTGGCTCTCTCCCGCAACCAATCCAAAGGCAAAGCTTGATTACAAGTGGGAACTGATAGACGTGGACGGCACCCTCATTGGCATCAATACCGCCCACCCCAACAGGCTGGTACAGGATGCCATAACAGACGGTACAATTACAGAGCTGGAAGACTATCAAAATTTACGCCGGGAAATGAAATATGGCCAAAACAGCCGGATAGATATTTTCCTGTCCGGGTCCTCCACTGGGGAGGCAAATTGTTATGTAGAAGTCAAAAGCGTTACTCTGTCCCGAACAAAAGGCATCGCAGAATTCCCCGATTCCGTCACGATCCGCGGTACAAAGCATTTGAATGAACTGTCCCAAATGGTGGCCGATGGCCACCGCGCTATCATGGTTTATCTTATTCAGCGCAACGACTGTACTGAATTCCGGGTTGCCGCCGATATTGATCCCACCTACGCGGAAACACTTAAGACTGCAATGTATAATGGCGTCGAAGCCGTTTGTTACAGTTGTAATTTGACTAATAAAGAGATTATAGTAAATCAACGAATACCAATTCGCCTATAAATGGATAAATAATGAAATATATCAAGGCAAGCGCACCAGAAGCTGATCATCAGGGCGCCATAAAATTATATGAACCTCAGGATTTTGAGGGTATGCGTAAGGCAGGTAGACTGGCCGCAGAAACGCTGGATATGATCGCTAGCTATGTTCAGCCCGGCGTCACCACAGACGAACTGGACCAACTCTGTGCCGATTTTGTAGACGCACGAGGCGCTATCAGCGCTCCCCTGAATTATCGCGGCTTTCCCAAATCCATCTGCACCTCGATCAATCATGTGGTCTGCCATGGCATTCCGGGGCCAAAGAAACTGAAAAAAGGCGATATCATCAATATCGATGTCACCGTTATTCTGGACGGTTGGTACGGCGACACCAGCCGCATGTTTTTTGCTGGTCCACCCTCTGTGAAGGCCAAGAAATTGGTGGATATAACATACGAATGCCTGATGCGCGGCATTGCTGCGGTTAAGCCCGGTGCCACAGTGGGTGATATTGGTCACGCCATTCAAACATATGCCGAAGCAGAACGTTGCGGAATCGTAGAAGTTTTTTGTGGCCATGGCCTGGGCCGCGTCTTTCATGACACACCCAATATTATGCATTACGGAAAACCCGGCGAAGGGCCAGAACTGAAAGAAGGCATGTTCTTTACCATTGAGCCTATGATCAACCTTGGTAAACCGGATGTGAAAGTCTTAAGCGATGGTTGGACGGCCGTCACCCGTGACAAATCACTCTCTGCCCAGTTCGAGCATAGCATGGGCGTCACCAAAGATGGCGTTGAAATATTTACCCTGTCCCCCGGTGGTTTACATCATCCACCCTATGTATAAACTGAGACTATATGAGTATTGAGTGAATATGAGTAACGCGTATATGAGTAAGGGAGTAAATTTTGGCTTCTGATAAACCGCATTTTGCCGGCCACCGACAACGTCTAAAAGACCGATTTTACAAAGGAGGCGTTGATGCCGTTGCTGATTACGAACTCTTGGAACTTTTGCTTTATTCAGCAATTCCCCGGCGCGATGTTAAACCTCTGGCCAAAGACCTGATTGCCCATTTTGGCAGCTTCTCAGAAGTTATCAGCGCCCCTTCCGATCGACTGAAAGAAATTACTGGGATTGGAGACACGGTCGTTGTTGCTCTGAAACTGGTAGAGGCTGCGGCCCAAAAGCTGGCACAGGGTAAAATCATGGACAAGCCAGTATTGGCCAACTGGCAGGCTTTAATTGATTATTGCCAAATCCGTATGGCTCACCAGAAAATTGAACAATTTCATATCCTATTTTTGGACCGACAAAACCGCCTTATTGCCGATGAAATGCAGCAAGAAGGTACCATTGACCACACTCCCGTTTATCCTCGGGAAGTCATAAAACGGGCGTTAGAGCTCCATGCCACGGCTATAATTCTGGTTCATAATCACCCCAGCGGCGACCCTACCCCAAGCCGAGATGATGTGGAAATGACCAAACGCATCGAAGAAGCCGGAAAGCAATTAGGCGTCATGCTTCACGACCATCTGATCATTTCTAAAAGCGGCCAAACCAGCTTGAAAACACTTGGTTTAATATAAACAACATATCCAAGGGAAATCACTTATTTCGCTTCATATATTCCGGCGCTGCTGGACATAACAAATCTCAGCGGCGATCCCAGCGTCTTTTTGCGTTAATTTCTAACGATACTTTCGTTCATATATTATTCCCGCCTCATTCCTGCTAGACTATATCTTATACAGCATGATAAGGAGGCACACCATGAAGTCTTATAGGCCAAAATCCGTCCTGTCCACGCATGAGGTCAGCAATCAATCCGAAAAGCTTACCGATTATAACTTATTTTCTGCAGACCTGCCTCTTCAAGATGCCCTCCTACGCGAAGGTCGACCAAAGGCCGAAAAAACAATGCGTAAATTTGGCGCGCTATTGGGCTGTGACGACACCATTGAACAGGGGCACCTCGCCAACAAATATTTACCTGAATTAAAAACATTTGACCGTTATGGTCACCGTCTGGATGAGGTCGAATTCCACCCTGCCTATCACCGCATGATGCAGATCGGGACAGAGGCTGGCATATCCGCCATTGCTTGGCAGGACTCAGAGGATAGCGGCCATGTCAGCCATGCGGTTCTGGAATATTTACAGTATCAGGTTGAAGGTGGCACATGCTGCCCTCTAACCATGACCTATGCCGCGGTTCCTGCCCTGCGGCATCAGCCGGATCTGGCCGACATATGGATTCCTCGGATACTCACCGCCCAATATGACCCCCGTTCCTTACCTGCGGATCAGAAAAAAGGCGTCACCATTGGCATGGCCATGACTGAAAAACAAGGCGGCTCAGACGTGCGCAGCAACAGTACCACGGCCACATCTGTTGGCGGTGGTGATTATGAACTGATTGGCCATAAATGGTTCTGTTCCGCTCCCATGAGCGACGCCTTCCTCACTTTGGCTAATACGGACGCCGGCCTAACTTGCTTTCTGGTGCCGCGCTGGACCGATGCGGGCGAACGCAACAATATCCAGCTCCTGAGACTGAAAGACAAACTGGGCAATAAATCCAACGCTTCTGGAGAAATTGAATATCATCATGCCCATGCCCGAATGGTGGGCAAAGAAGGCCGGGGCATCGCCACCATCATCGACATGGTTCACCACACCCGCCTTGATTGCGCCGTCGCCCCCATCGCCATGATGCGACAAGCATTGACACAAGCCATTCACCATTGTCATTACCGTAGCGCCTTTCAACGAAAATTAATTGACCAACCCATGATGCAGGCCGTACTCAGCGATATGGCCGTTGAGGTAGAGGCCGGGGTGGTCACTTTCATGCATATCGCCAAAAAATTTGACGACAGCAAGCAGAACCCGGATGCCTACCTTTATGCCAGACTGACCGTGGCCCTTGCCAAATACTGGCAAAACAAACGCTGCCCTAACTTTATTTATGAGGCGATGGAATGTCTTGGCGGCGCCGGATATGTAGAAGAAAGCATCATACCCCGTCTCTACCGGGAAGCCCCCCTCAACAGCATTTGGGAAGGCTCCGGCAATGTCATCTGTCTGGACATCTTACGTACTCTTTATAAAGAACCACGGGCCCTAGAACTGTTCTTTGCCGAACTTTCCCCGGCACTTGGCACCAACACGCATCTTGACCGGGCTATAAACAAGCTGAAAGATACGCTCATCTCACAAGAAAATGCCGAGGCAAATGCGCGGAGACTTGTGGAACATATGGTACTTTGCCTACAGGGAGCCCTGCTCGTACAATATACGCCGCACGCTGTCAGCGATCTTTTCTGTGCGACCCGCCTCGACGCTGACTGGGGATATGCTTACGGAACAATTCCCACCGGGCACCCGGTAAAGGACATTTTAGACAGGGCATGGGCTGGATAGCCCTTGTCCAAATGCCTATTTCCTGTTAAAGCCTGCGGCAGAGAAAATCTTTAAAACAGGTGACACTATGATTCCACGTTATTCCCGCGAAGTAATGACCTCCATTTGGGAGCCCCAATCAAAATTCCAGATCTGGTTCGAGATCGAAGCCCATGCCTGTGATGCCTTGGCAGAACTTGGCGTCATTCCCACAGAAAGTGCTAAAATTATTTGGGAAAAAGGCAATTTTGACATCGAACGCATTGACGAGATCGAACGCGAAGTCAAACATGACGTTATCGCTTTCCTAACCTCTCTTGCAGAATATATCGGCCCAGAGGCCCGCTTTGTTCATCAAGGGATGACTTCTTCCGATGTGCTCGATACCTGCTTTAATATACAGCTAGTCAAAGCCGCAGACCTTTTGATTGAAGATGTAGAAAAGCTTCTGGCAGTTCTCAAACGTCGCGCTTACGAACATAAAATGGACGTCTGCATCGGCAGAAGTCACGGCATCCATGCGGAGCCTGTGACCTTTGGTCTTAAAATGGCCCAAGCCTACGCAGAATTTGACCGCAACCTGGAACGGTTAAAAAATGCCCGTAAAGAAATCGCTACCTGCGCCATATCCGGTGCGGTCGGCACATTTGCCAACATTGACCCACGGGTTGAAGAACATGTAGCTAAGGCGCTTGGCCTGGAAGTAGAGCCTGTTTCTACACAGGTTATCCCCCGTGACCGCCACGCCATGTTCTTTTGTACGCTCGGCATTGTCGCCAGCTCCATTGAACGGCTTTCCACAGAAATTCGCCACCTGCAACGGACTGAAG
>JAESRB010000151.1 GCA_016764855.1 Emcibacter sp. | reverse complement strand
CCAAGGCAGAATCTATGCGCTCCATACGCTGAATATGATTGAGTTCGGGTATCACCACATGCACAGGTTCAATGATTTCCCAAACAAGCCGATCCTGCCCCTGTGGATACAGGCTCCCCTTGATATTCAATAACCATGCCGCATTGGCGGTGATCAAAATCCGCCAGAGCAACAGGCTGACTTCCCAGCACATATAATCCCGATGACGCATTATCTGCCACCGTATCCATGATCTTAATATTCCAATCAGCAATACGACTATCAACGATCTCAATAGCGGCAACGGCATAATCAATAGCGCGGACCACATCGGTCAGCGTCATTTGTGCCTGATTTAAATCCTCTTTCAGGATAAATGCGATCTCACCTTCGATTTTAGGCTGCATCAAACGCTCAAGCGGAACATCTTCCCCATCTGCATAGGCCATGTCCGCATAAAGCATGCCAAAATCCGGCTGACCAACGCCAAGCTGCGATTGAACAGACTTGGCCGTCAGGCCCGTCTTACGCCCAACCAACCGACGCCCCGACTTCAACCAATATTCCGTATTTATATTTTGTATCGCATATCCTGCCTCAATATCATCCGCATCGATAAATTCATGTAATGGGGCGCAGGGCGTCTTAGTTTCATATGCTTTGCGCAGCACTTCAGCTGCCTTGCTAATATCCAAGGGGTTCATATTACTTCCTTAATAATTTTGATTCTAAAAGGTCGTTTCTACCTAATCGCCATAGCTGTTTAGATATTTATACGTTCGGCCATTAATTGATCTCTCAAGGCTTCCATAAGTGTAAATACCCGCATAAATGTCTTTATTATGGAAACATCTTCGTCAAATTCCTTCGCAATCACGGCGCCATTTATGGTATGTCGACAAAAAGCGGCATATTCATGGGTCATTTTTTTGGCTCGCTCTTCGCCCAAAGGGGAAAAGAAAGTCATCAGCAAACCTTCCCACCAAGTTAAAGATTTCTTACGCAAGTCAGTAATTATTTTCATGCTTTCCTTAGAGAAGTTTCGCTTTTCCAGTACGATATGTATCCAAAACCGAATAAAAACATGATCGTCCTCCAATAACTTTGCCGCCGCTTTAGTGACATCTTTAGTATTAGATTTTTTTTCTGCCTTAAATTGACGTTCCAATTTTTCTATTCTGCGTAAAAATCGTTCGGCGCCTTTCTCCATGACAGCAACCAACAAATCTTCTTTGCTTCTAAAATGCCAGTAAATCGACGTAGGTGGAATTTTCAACTCTTTACATACCATAGAAATACTCGTCCCTAGGTATCCATGCTGTGACATAAGAATCCCTGCCGCATCAATTAATCTATCCCGAGATGCGGATGGCTTTTCTACTTTATTCGTACGTTTCATATTCTACCTGTTCATAGCACTAAGCGACTTAGTATAAATTGTAATTTGCATATTAAAGTTTCTATTCTTTATATATTTTTACCACAATTTGGTTTGCAAGAAAATATCATAAATAAGTAAATCTCCTTTATCTTCGCTATACAAAAATACGTTCAGTGCCAAATGACACTGAACGCAGACAATAATATCAAAAGTTGTAACCTAAACGCACGCCATAAGTTCTAGGGTTTAAAAGTGCTCCAGTACGGGCTAAACCAAAGAGTGTGGATGCAATAGTAATTTCAGAAAACACAGTCTTATCTGTTAAATTTTTCCCATATAAAGTTGCTGTCCAATCCCCATCTTCACTTATAAAGGCGATACTCGCATTCAACATAGCATAGGCCCCCTGAGATGCCTGAGCTTCATTAAATACTGTGAAAAACGTTTTGTCTTTCCAAGCAAGTTCCCCCCGAAAACTTACCTCACCGAAATCCGTCACAGGTAATGTATATTGCGCCCCTATATTAAAGGAATATTTTGGCGTATGAGGCAAATAATTGCCCGATCTATCAGAATCTTCCAAGCCCATAATATCAGCCGGATTGGCCGTATTATACTCCTTGAACGTAACATCCAGCCAAGCCGCAGATCCGTTTATGACAAGTCCTTCCGTCAGCAAGGCTTCGAATTCAAATTCAACACCTATATTTTCCGCTGAGGCCGCATTACCTGTAACAAGTTGTGTATTTACAACACGACCCACTTGAAGGTCTTTATAATCATAGTAAAAGGCAGAGAGATTAGTCCGTAATATTCCATCCAGCAGCGTTGCTTTCAGCCCCACTTCATAGGACCATAAAAATTCTGGATTAATTGCAGGATTAAGACTTCCGATATTAAATAGACCACTTTTGAAACCACGTGCTACTGAGCCAAACACCATAAACTCATCATTAATATGATAATCAATCCCGAACTTCGGCGTTACAGCATTCCAGCTTTTCTTCTCTGCACTAGGAATGATATCACCGAAAATTTCAAACGTACCGACACTTTCACGGGTCTCGTCGCTGTATCTTATACCTGCGGTAAGGTTTAAGTTATCCGTGACATGATAATTCCCCTGAAAGAATACGGCATAGGCCTTTACATCCACCTTACCATCTTCATCAAATGTACAACTTGGGCAGAAGAAATCAAAATCGACAAAAGTTACGCCGGCCATTTTTTCTTCAAAATAATACAATCCTGAAATAAAGTCCCAATCATCACTTGCATAACCAAACTGCAGTTCCTGACTAAATTGTTCCGAGTTAAGCGTCCAAAGGAGTCTACCCCCCGCATCAATCTCAACCCCATCAAGATCATGACGATTAAATCTCTGAAAATCACGGTAAGATGTAATGGATTTTAGCGAAATCCCATCTCTTTCCCAAGACACAGTTGCAGATAATCCCGTCGACTTCCGGTCATTAACGATATCAATATCCGAATTTACATCACGAATATCTGGTGCAAGACTTCCGCCAGCTACAATACCGGTAAGCGGTAGAATATTTGCATCATAAGCCCCAAAGGTATGAGCGGCATAATTGGCATCATCTTCACGGCTATGATCCACAGAAAGCAAGATCTCCAATTCATCCGTTGGGAGGAAGCGCACTAACCCTCTTAAGTTATAGCTGTCGACATTATCAATATCTTTGCCTGTGAGAATATTTTCACCAAAACCATCCCTGTTATGATACTGCCCAGCAATACGCACTTGTATTTTGTCTGATAACGCCCCGCCTACGGCACCTTCAAGTATCACTTCATTATAATTGCCGTATGACAGCGAGAATTTTCCTTCTAGTTCTTCACTAGGCTTCTTGGTAATAAGGTTAATAGACCCTGCCGTTGCATTCCGGCCATATAACGTGCCTTGTGGTCCGCGCAGAACCTCAACCCGCTCAAGATCAAAAAATGCCCCGCCTTGCGCACCAGGACGAGCAATTATGGTTCCATCGACATGAAAGGCCGTACTGCCATCAGCTCCTAGGGA
Organism: Emcibacter sp.; assembly: GCA_016764855.1. Classification (GTDB taxonomy): domain Bacteria; phylum Pseudomonadota; class Alphaproteobacteria; order Sphingomonadales; family Emcibacteraceae; genus Paremcibacter. Next base: position 7,247 of record JAESRB010000151.1, on the reverse strand, counting down.
AATACTGGTAAGGCCAATCCCACGAATAAAAATACGGGTTCCACCGAAATGATTGGCGACCTGAAGGCTCGGTGCCAAAAATTGAACATCCATTATATTCTGAACACTACTACGCTCTAATTGGTCTTGACCAACGGCCGTAACAGCAACAGGAATATCTTGAATAGATTCATCTCTTTTTTGAGCTGTGACAATTATTTCTTCGAGTTTTAACTCTGAATACGCCTGTAGATTTTGTGGTGCGCCTAATATTACGCCGCCCATTAAAATGGGCAAAATAAGCCCCCTGCAACCGACTGAATTATACTTTAACTTCGTGTAAGACATTAATTTCCTCCTTAGATTTTGATTTTAATTAAAATAGAATTATTATTACGCGGACAAATATCGTTTTTAAAACCCTGAACAGCTCTCATTTTAAGAAATTTTATTGTTCAAGAAGAAAGTTGGTCACCGTCCGATTAAACTCTTCCGCGTGTTCCCACTGTATCCAGTGACCACATTGAGGCATTACGAACAGACGTGCTTTGGGGATCTGCTTCATGAGTACAAAGGCCATATCAAGGGGTAAAACCCGATCTTCCCGCCCCCAGGTAATGAGAACTTCATGGGGAAGTTTAGAGATACGTTCATCGCGCCATAACTCTAACTCTGCAGCCGTCATGTTACGCATTGGCGGCTTATCTATGAACCTTGGATCAATCGAAGCCTGATAACGGGTTTCAATCAATTCATCCGTAAGCTGACTTGGATCATACAAGAATTGATCTACAAAGCGCTTCAACTTCTCAATCGTTGGGCCTTCTTCATCGTAATAAGAATTAAGTATTTTAATGCCTTCTGTCGGCCAAGTCGTTGTTAACGGCACCCCACCGCCCGGCCCCATTAAAATCAGACGATTCACCATATCCGGACATTCCATGGCCATTTTCAACGCAACCATCCCGCCACCGGAATTACCAACAAAATGAGCACTGGGAATCCCCATTACTTTCATCATATCAATGAAGATTTTAGTCCAGAAACTATATACAGGCGACTCGTCCGGTATAATGTCTGACTTTCCAAAACCCGGCATATCCGGTACTATCACACGAAATTTTTCAGCTAATACATTAACGTTTCGATTAAAGTTCGACCAACCCGAAGCTCCCGGACCGGAACCATGAAACATAAAAAGCACCGGCCCGCTTCCAACATCGTGATAATGAATATTGAGACCATTTACTTCAACAAAATGACTCTCCGGCAGCTCAGCCGATTGCGTTTCTAACGACATGAATTTTTCTCCAAATTGCGAACAGACGCAAGACCATACGTCTCACCATCGACCATGAATGGATCGCTGATTAATAATTTTCTTACATCTAGATGATGGCGCCCTGATAGTTACGGACGTGCTTTTTTACTGCCATATGGCACTTTGGCTGTCCAAATATTAGACCGGACAGCTCCTGACAAAATCGCCTCAAGGTGATCCTCACCTTCCACATCAACCGTCCCGGTGATATACATGGTTTTCCCATCAGGACCGCCAATAGTACAGGCAACCGGAGACAGGCCAGGCGTATGAATTGAGTGGGTGAGCTCGCCTGCTGCATTGTAACGTTCTATATAGTTATTAAAAACGAGACAGATCCAGATACCTCCCTCATCATCAATACCCATACCATCAGGAAACCCCTTCTGACCCTCATGCCGATCACTAAGGTCAACATGCAGTCGCCGGTTCGTCAAACTACCGTCTTCAGAGATATCATAAGCATGAACTGCGCCAATTATTGTCTCTGCCAAGTAAAGTGTTTTGCCATCCGGCGAGATCGTGATCCCATTAGGAAAGCCAAGGTTTTCTGCTGCGACTGAAATCTCACCATTGGGTTTAACAAGAATGATGCGTCCCCCCGGCCCCATCTTCTCACCATGGAAGGGTCGAACACCGGTATCATCCACATAGAGGTTGCCGTTCACGCCCATAACCACATCACCCAGATAGCCCGTGATCAGTCCGCTTAAATCAGCATAAAGTGAGGTTTCCCCATCCTTGAGCCGCAAAACCTTACCCTCAAACATGGACAATATCAGCACTGAGCCATCATCCATACTGATCAGCCCATTGGGTTGATTTTCACCTTGAACCTCATAAAGTGTTTCAAGTTTATTGTTCGCCAAATCCAACTTTAAAACACGCCGACCTATCATATCGGATAAGATAACGTCACTACCCGTCCAACGTATGCCTTCCCCAAAGACATACCCATCTATAATTTTTTCTGCTGCAATATTAACTACACTCATGACATGCTCCCTATTAGATGTCTTAAAAAAAATCAAACGTAAAAATCATTAAAACGCGAGATAAATACGCTTTTTCAACAAAATTACATTAAAATATCATGTCCCCAATTCGAAAAATTCTTGTGTATGCTCGGCACCCAGATTTCATCATCAATGCTGATACAACCCGCAGCAACTTCAAACCAGAAACCCGATGGAGTGAGACAATAAAAAGATACTGCCAAGTCGTTAGGGTGTTCCCCCAAACTCATTGTAATTGGAATTCCAGCATTCTTCACACGATCAAGAGCTCGAAGCACATCACGAACCTCGTGATATTCGCACATATAATGCTGAAGTTTATTCTGAGAAAACCCTTCAGCTACGGGTGCCGGCGCATCAAAAACACTTCCAAACGCTAACGAATGATGTCTTGGATTAAAGTGCAGGAATGTCAGATCAAGCCTTCCTCCGACATTTAAATCACCAAAAATATGATCGCTCAAAGTAGCGCCTACGGCCTCAAGATAAAACTGCTCACATTTCTTATAATCTGGTACGATAAAAGCCAGATGACCAATACCTATGTCATTACCAGTGACAAAGCCGTCCGGCAGAAAAGGTGACTCAAAACGCGTCGCCGCATCCTTACAGCCATAAGCCAACTCAACCGTAATTCCCGCAGGATCAACAAAGCTTACATACTGCTCGACTGCTCGTATCTCTGCCCCCTCACGACTGCCTTCGCCGACTTTGACATTAGCATTCTTAAGCCGTGCCACAGCCACATCGAATTCTTCCTTAGAATCCGCTTCCAAACCGCTAAAGACATAGTCTTCTTTACCGCCCGGCATCAAAATAATGCGTCGTTCTTTTTCATCCATGCGTAAATATGCAACGTCACCAGTCTTCTCATATTGAAAACCAATCACTTCAGCGAATTGCGCCCATTCAGCTTGTTTATTTGTTTCAATTCCAACATATGCAAGTTTTAAACTCATTTAATCTCACCTATATAATTTTATGAAATAAAGAATAACATGCCCCACTCCACACAGAGCGGAGCATGTTATTTAAGAGCCTGCCTTTAAGCTCACTGGTAGCGTGCCCCCATTTTTTAAGCAGCGCCACGCAACTTATCGATAATGTGCTTAGCGTCTAATGGGCTCTCATTCGAACGCCACGCCACTCTATTATCAGGCCTGACTAACACCAGCTTGTGGTCATAAAGACGACATGCTTTTTGATGATGACCAATATCGATCACCTTAAAGGGCATACCGCAAGCTTCGGCTGCTTCAGCCAACCCAGACACATCCACATTCTCATCCGTGCGTATCAAGGTATAACCATCACATTGATGATCGTAAATGGACGAGCCATCATCGATCATGGCAAAATATGGTGTCCGGCAGCCAGGAACAGTGGTCGGCGTATAAATCTCGACCTCATATTCAGGCGGAACGCCATCATCGTATATGATCAAAGGAGAGCGGTCATAGAAAAGTCCAAAGTTCAAACCTTCCGGGTTAAACTGGCGGCTATCCTCGGCCCATAATCGCTTGGTAACGATTTCCCGAGCTTTTTCGCCCTCTTCATTCTGCAGACCCAATTTTCCACAGAGCTCTTTATCACGAAGGATTCCAAGCTGGGCTGCAGCCATTCCCTCGGCGGCTCGAGAAGTCCTCTCTCCGGCTTCCTGACGCTCCAGATTATACGCGTCAAGAATACTCTCCGGCGCCCAACCTTTAAGCACAGCAGCAATCATCCAAGTGATACCAATACCATCTTCAATACCTGAATTCATGCCATGACCAGCCCAAGGCGGCCATGAGTGGGCGGCATCTCCCGCCAGGAATACTCTGCCAGACCTATAGTCCTCAGCCACAACCCGGTTCAATTGCCACATCTCGGTATTCAAGACTTCATAATCGATAGGGTCACCCAGAACTGTTGCCAAGTGCTGCTCAATAGCTTCATCAGAAACCTCAGTCTGGTCTTCCGATCTATCCATATGAGTTAACCAGAGATCATGACCATCAATAGCAATGATATTCGCCATGCTACCGTCTGGACCTATGCACCAGTTCATCCATCCCCGGCCATTTTTTTCAAATTTTGGCAATACATCCTTTGAGCGGAACAGGATACTTTGAAGCATCCCTAAACCTGTATAACCACCACTCATTTTAATACCGCTCTGACGCCTAGCGACGGAGCGCCCACCATCACATCCCAGCAGATACTTTGCCGTGAGAGATTGCTCTTCCCCAGTACGGGTATCCTTAAACTCTACATCTACCACACTATCGTGCTGAGTAATTTTGGTCACTTCCTGGTAGAACCGAACATCAATTTCACTAAAGCTAGCCGCATGTTCACGCAAAACACGCTCTAGGTAAAACTGACTGGCACGGTGCGGCCGCTCGGATGAACGCCAGCCCCCATCATGGGCCATACGGTCATTCTGCCAACGGGCATTTACCGAAGGCAAATAATAGCGCGTTATCTCTTGCCCACCTATTTCTGTGGAAAAAGTAACATCATTAGGATAATCCGGATCCAGACCACAGGCCCGGTATTCTTTATCACAGCCAATACGGCGCAATAATTCCATTGTCCGTGCACTTGTTGTATTGCAACGTGGATGCGCAGGTGCCTCATCCGACCGCATCTCCAACACAATACTCGACACCCCACGTGTCGCCAGATCCATCGCGGCGATAAGGCCGACAGGCCCCGCGCCAATAATTATAACTGGTTGTACTTCTTGTTTCAACATTCTCTAATTAACCCTCCATTATAAACAAAAATAGATAGTTCGTTTATTCTATCAATCGTTACGCCTTAACTGTATCGATTGCTACATACAATATGTAATGATCGATACAGTTAAGGGCATGTACTGTCAACTTCTTTCCAAATAATATTTCATCAACTAAATCTAATTTCTGAAGTTCATTGGTTAAAATAGAAAGGGAACCCGCGCTAACATATTGATTTAATGCCTTAAAAAATACTACCCGCTAAACACCCCCCAAATAGTATTGTTCTTTTCGAAGGCTTCCCTCCCCAATAAATTAAGGGACTACCCTAGATGACTAAAGAAAATTACCATCGCCAGCAGAGGAAGATTCGCCTAGGTAAAGGAAAATACCATCGATTGACTGAGTGTTTTTTTCGTAGATTAGACAGCCCAAACAGCCACCATATTGATCACTATTAATAAATGTCCCGCGGCTTATCATTTCCTCCTTTGAGTGAAATAATAGCCCTTGAAGCAGAAATATTTGGTATTCTCAGGGGAATTTTAAGTTGATAGAAATTATTTCGCCGCCTATCTAATGGGCAAGCGCGGACGGTGATACTAAGGGTGGCTCAAATGACGTGATCCCGTATTAAATATCCTCAAATATAGTGAGAATATTTACATACAGATTATTCCTGTCGTAAAAAGAAAAACACTTTTGTCCCTCATAAAAGAGGAAAACCAACATGGTAGTCGTCACATCCGATGCGACGACCAAAATATTAGGATTATACGTTTTCACCTAACCCAATAATTCTCTTAGAAATCGGCCAATGACCTGCCCTATCGACAAGGCGTTTATGGTTCAATCGCCTCTTGAGCAAGCATACGCCCTATGAACCTGCGCGCACGTACTGCTGCCGCATCCCCGGAGAGTAAAACAGGATTTAAATCCCACAAATCAGTCGTTCCCATGTTCTTTTGACATTCTTCCAGCATCGGCTTGTCTTCTGTGGAAAATATCTTACCTTGCATTTCATGATGTTGTTCAACATTAGCCGCAGCATCTTCCTCCGTCGGCCAACCAACGCTATAGAAATAATGCACTGTACCGTCCGTTTCAGGCGTAAGAATATGAGTAGCTATCCCCTGAAGGCCCACATCTCGAGATTTGCCCACATCAGTTACACCAAAATCCAATAACAGACTAGAGGGAGCATGCCATTTCATATTCAGCCAATTATCGACCTTGCTGCCTTCTTTATAACGCGGTGCATAAAATGGAGGAGAATCTATTTCAGCCATAAAGAAATTTGACTGAATAGTCGTGTCTGTTTCTTGTAAGTCGAGCTTTCCCCCACTCATCCCTTCATTGCCAAGCAAAGGATGTAAAAAAGCCACATGACTTAGATCCAGCAAATTATCAATCAAAAGCTGATAATTCGCATTGCAATGAAGATATCCGCCAGTAGCATGCACCCAACCCTCGTCTTCCAGAATAGAATAATCCGGTATTTTCGCAGGATCCGCAGCTTCTTTATCGCCTGTCCAAACCCAAATCAGTTTATATTTCTCAATTACGGGATAGGAATCTACCTTTGCCGCTTTGGGTATTCTTCCATTACCGATCGGATTATGTACACATATGCCATGCTCATCAAAACGAAGACCATGATAGCCACATTGCAAAGTATCCCCAACAACCTTACCCTTATCAAGTGGTGCAAAACGATGAGGACAAACATTTTCAATCGCCGACCATTGATCATTCGTTTTACGGAAAAAAACAATAGATTTACCCAGAATTGTCCTACTAAATAAACGTACGTCTTCTGATGGTGCCCATCCGGCAACATACCACGCATTTTTGACAAAACTCATCTTAACTTCTCCCTTTTTCAAAACGAAATTACAAATCTAGCGTTAGTTCATCCGTAAGCGCCCGTGAACAACAGAGCGTCATCTGGCTATCCGTAGATTTTTCCTCATCTGTTTGATACATATCCCGATGGTCAGGCCGCCCACTTATAACTGGCGTTAAACATTCTCCACAAATGCCCTGTTCACAGCTGACATCAACCTCGATCCCAACTCTGGCCAATGCCGCAACAATTGTCTCCCCCTCCTCCACAACAACAGTTTTATTGCTTTTAAGGGCTTTAACGACAAAACTGTCACCTGAGACATCTACATCTGCACCAAAATTTTCAAAATGAACTTGCTG
>JAESRB010000150.1 GCA_016764855.1 Emcibacter sp. | reverse complement strand
GGTCATGACCCTGATCAAAGGAAAGAAGCGGCATAACATTAAACAGCACAGTAAAGCTTAGCATCGCCGTAAACCTGTCCAACCAAACAGGACCACCTCTTTCAGCCTGCGTTGTATGGCGCTTTCTAGGGCTTGGAGGAAGCGGGATTTGTCTGTTTTGGTGAAGCTTGGGTTATAGCCTTTGCTTTCGCCGGTTTCGCGTAAGTGGGCTTTGAGGTCGCGCATGGCGACGGCCATGCCGATGTTATCTTCTGAAAAGGGTTTGCCCGTGGGGCCAAGGACGGTGGCTTCTGCGTCGAGGCATCTTTTGGCCAGGAGGATATCGGCGGTGACGGCGATGTCATGTTTCTTAACATGCTCTGCGATCCAGTCGTCGGCCACGTCAGGACCGTCTGGTACGACAATTTTCTGAACAAGAGGGCCGACTTCTAAGCGCAGCCATTGATTGCTAACAATATAAACGCGAAGTCCGTGACGATATGATACCTTTAGAATTTCTTCCTTGACCGGACAGGCATCCGCATCCACATAGATAGAAATTTTTTCGTTATCAGCCATAAATTTGCCTATAAATTTACTCAGTATCCACAATGAAAGTTCAAGGATGTTTTATACTGCTGGGCGGGCAGGGGTCAAGCCCGGTTTAAGGTAGAGGTTAAAGGGGGTTGATATGTTGAGTGCATTGCTTACATGCTAATAAGAAAATAAGGAAGGTTCCTATGGAAATCAATGCAGACTTTACCCGGCGCGTCGTGGTACGGCCCGACGATTATGAATGGGTGGCGTTGCCCATGCCGGGTGTGGAACGCATGATGCTGGACCGGATCGGGGACGAAGTGGCGCGGGCAACGACCATTGTTCGTTATGCCCCCAACAGCTCATTTTCCCCGCATACGCATATCGGTGGAGAAGAGTTTTATGTTTTGGCGGGCGTTTTCTCGGACGAGCATCAGGATTATCCAGCCGGAACGTATGTGCGTAACCCAATCGGGACGGCACATACGCCAAAGGTTGGGGCATCGGGTGCGATCATTCTGGTGAAACTTTATCAGTTTGAGCCAGAAGATCAGGATCAAAAAAGCATTAATACCACCACTACCCCATGGCTTGCCGGGGCGGTTGAAGGGTTGGAGGTTATGCCGTTGCATGATCATGGCAGGGAACATGTTGCGTTGGTTAAATGGGCTCCGAATACAAAGTTTACCCCCCATCAACATGACTATGGCGAAGAAGTTTTCGTATTGGAAGGTGTGTTATATGATGAGCATGGGCAGTATCCCAAAGGCACATGGTATCGCAGCCCGCATCAGAGTATGCATTATCCGTTCACAAGAGCAGAGGGGGCGACGGTTCTGATGAAAACCGGACATTTGGAAGGCCCTTCACCAACGTAATTTTAAGAAATGTCACCAGATTTATTTGAACCATTCCACGGCATGATCCACAAAGGCCCGTACTTTGGTGGCGAGGTGGCGTCGATGGGGATAAACCAGATAAACACTACGATCATAGGCCTCAAAATCCTGTAACACACGCACAAGGCGGCCCTTGGCGATATCGGCCTCAACCGTGGGCAACAGGCATAGGCCAACGCCCCGTCCGGCCAGAATCATATTATATATGGCGGCGTCTGCATTGCCCCGAGCTCTGGGGGTGACAGTGATTGTTTTTCTCTTGCCGTTGATGATGAATTCCCACTGGTTACTAGGACTGATCACGGAATTGACAATGCAGGTATGGTGAGAGAGATCGCTGGGCTGGACCAGCGGCTCTGAGTTGGCCAGATAGTCCGGGGCTGCGCAGAAGACATAACGATAGTCCGCCACCCACCTGGCGATCATGCTGCTGTCGGCTAGCTTACCAATGCGAACGGCCAGATCAAATCCCTCGGCGACCAGATCAACGGTACGTTCTTCTAGCATCAAGTCAACGGTGACCAATTCATACTTTCCCAAGAAATCATTGACGCAGGCAGCAAGAACAGCTTCCCCCATGATGCGGGGGCCAGCAATTTTTAAATGTCCGCGGGGGGTTCCGGTTTGTAACTGTACGGTATTTTCCAGTTCATCCACCATTTCCAGAATATCTATGCATTTCTCGTAATAGGCCCGACCAACCTGTGTTGGGCTGACTTTTCGGGTGGTTCTGTTGAGCAGGCGCGCATCAAGTTTCTCTTCCAAATGGGCAACATATTTGCTGGCCAGCGCATTGGAGAGGCCGAGATGTTTGGCGGCACCGGTAAAACTTCCTTTTTCCACCACATTGGCGAAAACCCGCATGCAAACTAAAGTATCCATATTTTTTCAGCTTATAATTATATACCGTATGTTGATAATATCTTCTTAAATTGGTGTATTATCATTATATTGTCAATGGTCTATATCTTGTGAACCACAAAGGCACTCATAAAAAACATACACAGGAGAACCCCAATGATTAAATTTTATAGCTTTAGCCTTTCCGGACATTCCCATCGTGTTGAGTTGATGTTGAACCTGCTTGGCGTTGAATTTGAATATGTTAATGTGGATCTTGCAAAAGGTGCTCAAAAAACACCAGAGTTCCTCGCCATGAACCCCTTTGGCACTGTGCCGGTTATTGAGGATGACGGGGTTATCATTACGGATTCAAATGCGATCCTGACATACCTTGCGAAGAAATATGGCAGTTCGGCATGGTTGCCCAATGACCCGGCCCAAGCCGCGGCTGTACAGGGATGGTTGACCGTTGCGGCCAGCAAGATCGCCTCTGGTCCCGCAGCGGCCCGGTTGGTGACTGTATTTGGAGCGAGCCTTGATCATGAGGCCGCAAAGGACACGGCCAATGGTTTATTTGATATCATGGATCAGATTTTGGCCGATCGTCGTTTTCTGACGGGAGATGAAGCGACCATTGCTGACGTGGCGGGCTATAGCTATATCGCCCATGCGCCGGAGGGCGGTGTCTCGCTCGATCCCTACCCGAATATCCGCACGTGGCTAGGGCAGGTCGAGGCATTGGAGGGATTTGTGTCCATGCCCGTCACCAAAGTTGGTTTTGTTGCTTAATTTTTTATAGCCTGTTGGGTGGGGTAAGTTCCCGCCCGGCTTGCTGTAATTGACAAAGAAATATAGGGACATTGATTATGACCGATATCACAGACGATGACGGGATTACACCCTTTCACAGGGGGGAGTTGGAAATTCAGGATCGTTTGGGGGTTCGGGAAAGAGTGCATTCCTATGCGCCGCGTTTTGTCCGGAATCATATACCGCCTGAGCATAGTGAATTCTTTGGTCAGTTGCCTCAGCTTATTGTTGGTTCGGTGGATAAGGAGGGGAGGCCATGGGCTTCGATGCTGGTCGGGCGGCCGGGTTTTATTTCTTCCCCGGACCCTAAACGCATGAGCATTGAAGCCCGTCCTTTGTACGGTGACCCGCTGGCGGATAATTTAAAGGTCCATTCACCCGTGGGTTTATTGGGCATAGAGTTTCATACCCGGCGCCGGAATCGTTTGAATGGTAGGATTGAAGGCGTGGATGCAGATGGTTTTCACATTACGGTTGATCAGTCATTCGGAAATTGCCCGCAATATATACAGGCGCGGGGCTTTGACCTGACAGAGGCTGTGGATAGCCCGGAAGAGCCGCGTCCCATAACACGAGATCACAAAATCGGAGAGATCGCGGGGGAGGCCATTGCGCGGGCGGATACATTTTTCATCGCTTCTGTCTTTTCGGAGGACGACAAGGACCGTCGTCACGGCGTTGATGTTTCTCACCGGGGCGGAAAGCCGGGTTTCGTCCATATTGTTGATGAAAAAACGCTGATTTTTCCAGATTTTACCGGCAATTTTCATTTTCATACCTTAGGAAATATATCCCTCAACCCAAAAGCAGGTCTTCTGTTCCCGGATTTCGAGACGGGCAATATCATATATATTACCGGGACGGCGGAGATCATCTGGGACGGTGAAGAGTTGAACGCCTTTGTCGGCGCGGAACGGTTGGTGCGGATCACAGTCGAGGAGATCATCCGGGTGGAGGATAGTTTGCCGCTACGGTCGGAATTTCGCGGCTATGCGCCTGATCTGGCTCGTACGGGATCTTGGGAGGCGGTTGCGGAAACTATAGAGAACACTCATGATCGGGATCGTTGGCGACGGTTCACGGTAGGGCGTATTGAACAAGAGAGTGAGACGATATCTTCCTTTTATTTGATGCCAGAAGATGGCAAGGCCCTTGCCGGTTATGAACCGGGGAAATTCCTGCCCATCCGTCTAGAAATTCCGGGGGAGAAGGGTTTTTTCCGTAGGACTTACACCGTTTCAGAAACGCCGAATGGGGATTTCTACCGATTGTCTATCAAACGGGAAGACGCAGGGTTGGTCTCCCGGTATTTTCACGATCACATAACCCCGGGTTCCGTGGTGGAGGCCATGGCCCCGCGCGGGAAATTCACCCTTGTCCCGGATAGCATTCGTCCGGTTGTTCTGCTGTCCGGTGGCGTGGGCATCACTCCGATGATTGCCATGCTGGATCATTTACTTTTGGTGGCGGCGAAAAGCGGACAGTCCCGGCCCATATATTTTATTCACGGCACACAGAATGGACGGGAGCATGCCTTTGGGGATCATGTGCGGCAATTAGGGCGTCAAGTAGAGGATTTGACCATTCATGTCGCCTATGCTGAGCCAGAGGAAGACGATCTGGATCATGACAGTGTAGGCTATATTGATGCGCCGTTGCTGAGGTCCATTTTACCGCTTGATGATTATGATTTTTACCTTTGTGGTCCACCGCCCTTCATGACGGCGGTATATGACAGCTTGTCCGGGCTTGGGGTGCCAGAAAGCCGGGTGCATTATGAATCCTTTGGCCCGGCCATGGTGCTGAAATCAGAAGAACAGACCAAAAACAGCGAAAGCATACCGCAGGTGGCCGCTGGACCTGTGGCAGTATGTTTCTCAAAATCTGGCATCGAAGCGGAATGGCGGCCAGAGAAGGGCACGTTGCTGGAATTGGCAGAGGCCGAAGGGCTAACCCCCGATTTTTCCTGCCGCAATGGTTCTTGTGGGTCATGCGCGATTAAGGTGAAATGCGGAGGCGTTACCTATCTTGATGACCCAATGGCGTCCCATGAGGATGATGAAGTATTGATCTGTTGTTCGACCCCTAAGTCCATACAAGGGAAAGAGACATGTGGGAAAGAATATGGTTTGACCTTGGACTTATGAGGCCTGATTATGGACCAATAATTTGAGGTATATTCTCAAACGGGGCTGCCGAATATCATCATATAAATCACGATAGCGATGCAAATAGGCGCGATGTATTTCGTGCTGAATTGCCAGATGAGAAATCCTTTGCTGTTCAAAGGATAATCAATTTGTTCGCTGATCTGCTTGCGAGACATGGCCCAGCCCGTAAATAAGGCCAGAAGCAACGCATTGATCGGCAGCATGATATTGGCGACAACAAAGTCCATAATCCCGAACAGATTTTTATCGGCTAGCACCTGAATGAAGCTTAAGGGTTTGAAATCTTTTAAAACGTTAAAAGACAGTAGCATTAACAGGCCAATCGCCCATGAGAAAAGGCCCGTAGCCCATGAGGTGAGACGTCTGGACATGCCTCTGTCCTCGAACCAGGCGATGGCCGGTTCTAGCATGGCCAGAGACGAGGTAAAAGCGGCAAAGGTGAGTAGCAGGAAAAACAGGACGCCGAAAATCATCCCGCCGGGCATTTGACCAAAAGCAATGGGCAGAGTGGCAAAGATCAATCCGGGGCCTTCGCCAGGGGTCAGGTTATATTGAAATACGATGGGAAAAATCATGAAGCCGGCCAGCAAAGCCACAATGGTATCTGCTACCGCAATGATGCCCGCCGCCTTGGGGAGTGAGACATTGTCGGGCAGGTAAGCGCCGTAGGTAATTAAAGCGCCAACGCCGATGGCTAGTGAGAAGAGCGCCTGCCCTAAGGCCATAAGAACGGTGTGCGCGGTAATTTTGGTGAAATCCGGGCTGAACAGAAAATTAAAGGCTTCGGCACCTTTGCCGTTAAACATAGCGTAGGCGGAAAGGAAGGCCAACAGGATAAATAATCCGGGCATCATGATTTTAACCGTTGATTCCAGTCCGGCCTTTACACCTTTGGAGACAATAATAATAACCGCGACCATATAAATACTATGCCATAGGGTCAGGCGCGGCCAGCTTTCCAGTAAGCCGTTAAACAGCGCGCCAGAACCTGCGGCATCAATATTGGCAAAACTGCCTGAGAGGGCTTTTGTAATATAATCCAGTGACCATCCGGCCACGACACTATAATAGGTTAATCCCATGAGAGGCACCAGAATACTGAGCCAACCAATGATTTTCCAAAAGGGATGATGGCCTTGTTTGACCATTTTTGTCATGGTGCCGATGGCGCTCATTTTTCCCGCCCGGCCCAATGCCAGTTCCGCCATGATCAACGGAATACCCAGAACCAGTACAAAACCGATATAGATTAAAACAAAGGCCCCGCCGCCATTCTCACCGGCGATATAGGGAAAACGCCAAAGGTTGCCAAGACCGACCGCCGCCCCGATAGAGGCCATTAAAAAAGCAGAGCGGGAAGACCATTGGACATGATGGGATGTTTTTTTCTCTTGCGATTGGCTTTCTACTTGTCCGTTTGTCTCACTCATGCGAAATCTCCCTTTTTAGCAATGCCCTTTTTTATTTTCATATTGAAACTACAGGGAAAGCGGACATTGCCAAAGCTTTTTATGGTGGAGGCTGATTTTCAGATAAGCTTCGACCAATATTTGGCCCTTAAAGACCAAAGGGGTTTAACTAATATTCACTCTGGTTTGTAGAATTTTAAGGTAAAACGGTCAGATTCACCAATTTTCAGGAACGCCGCCCGCTTATCCGTAAAAGGCAGGGAGCCGCTCAAGGTTGGGGGCAACGACCATACGCCGCGGGGATGGTTTTTATCGTCTTTGGGGTTTCTGTTTATGTCGCTTTCAGCCAAAAGTTTAAACCCTGCCTTGGCAGCAATGGTCAGAAAGTGACTTTCATTGATATAGCCATTCTTTCCTTTGGGGTCCTGTGGGATGGCTTCATCTCCGGCGTGATCAACAATAGTCATGATGCCGCCGGGCTTTAACATGGAAAAGATGGCGTTGACATGGTCCTGTGCCGGATCATCATACATGATAAAACCGTGGGCGCGGAAGACCATCACCATATCCACCTCGCCATAAGGAAGGTCTTTCACGGATTGGGGAAAACCGGATTTTTTGGTGACCGGAATATAATGTCCTTTTGGGGCGAGGTACGGGGCGAGGATGGACCGGTACCAGCTATCCTGACCGCCCGGCCAGATTTCGGCAACCGTCATATGCGGCTCCAGACCAAAGAAAGACAGTGTTTCAACCGGATGGCGATATATATCCCGTTGTTTATGACGATCAGAGCGATGTCCGTTCGCCATGGTGTCTTTCAGGTGACTTTGCCCCATTGGACTCATCTGGTGATTTTGCGGAGCCTCTTTCATTGTTACTGACATTTGGGCATAAGCCGGGGTGCTAAGGCAGAGAAATGACGCCGCAAGAGCAAACATCAGGGGCTTTGTTTTTAATCTCGTCATGATAATTCAAACCTTCCGTTATGAAAATATTTTCCGGCGGACAGAGAGGCTGACCTATAGGAATGAATGTCATGATAGCCAGATTTCCCCACAAGAAAATACACAAAAACTTGATCGGGAAAGCCAGAAAAAAATGCCGCAGCCGGTGAGCAGGTTATAGCTAATCGTTTGAATGTTATATATTGCTCTTAAACAGGTTATTTGTCGCAGAATGTTACGGGCATCATCAACATGTGCCATCGGGGTATTTATCGCCGGAAATAAGGCAAGCTACCGGTAAATGGACCTGACTTTTAATGGAGTAGTAAGGGGCTTAATAAGCCCGGTTGGTGCAGAAATCCACGACGTTGATCAGGGCTTTGCGATAGTCGTCATCGGGGAAGATGGCGAGGGCATCTTTGGCCATGGCGCCGTAATGATGAGCGCGCTTCACGGTATCATGGAGGGCATCATGCTTGTTCATCAGGTCAAGAGCCTGTTTCAGGTCGCCTTCCTTCTGATCCAGTTCCTCGATAGTCCGGCGCCAGAAAGTGCGTTCCTCCTCATCCCCCCGGCGATAGGCCAGAACGATGGGCAAGGTGACTTTTCCTTCGCGGAAGTCATCACCAACGGACTTTCCGAGCTTTTCCTGCTCGGCGGAGAAATCAAGTACATCGTCGATCAATTGAAAGACGATCCCTAAATTTTTGCCGTAACTTCTCAGCGCATCCTGATGGATGTGGCCTTTTTCGGGAATGACAGCCCCAATTTCACATGCCGCGGCAAACAGAGCGGCGGTTTTTGCCGCAATCACCTCCATATAAGAATCTTCGGTGGTGGCCATATTGTTGGCGGTGGTCAGTTGTAAGACTTCGCCCTCGGCAATGACAGAGGAGGCATTGGACAGAATTTTCAAAACTTCCAAGGACCCATCGGCGGTCATTAATTCAAAAGAGCGGCTGAACAGGAAATCACCGACCAATACGCTGGCTTTATTACCCCAGAGGGCATTGGCCGTTTCAAGACCACGGCGCAGATCGCTTTCATCGACCACATCATCATGGAGAAGGGTGGCCGAATGAATGAACTCAACACAGGCGGCAAGTTCCGCATGGCGCATGCCGTCATAGCCACACATACGGGCAGTAGCCAACGTCAACATAGGCCGCAACCGTTTGCCGCCAGAGGCAATCAAATGTCCGGCAAGTTGGGGGATCAGTGCCACGGGGCTTTGCATTTTTAACAGGATGGTTTGGTTAACTTTGGCCATATCATCGGCGACAAGGACCTGCAGCTGGTCAAGAGACGCTTCTGCTTTGGCTTGCTCTTCTTCGAATGATATGACGACGCCCATACTGTAAACCTTATGTGTGTATGCTTGATTATGACCTTGAAACAATGTTTCTTCTTTATTTCTTCTGGCAAAATAGTCTTCCTAGACTATAAAGGTCAAGGTAACTTGGCCAATTAATTGGCATTTGATAGATCATTTTAGGGTGAGTAACACGTGATTGAGATTTTTGCCACGGACAATGCGGTTCTTATATCGCGGATTTCTGCGCTTTTTGATGCGGAGGAGGTACCTTTTGTCGTGCTTGGAAATCATGCCAGTCTGTTGGGTGGCGGTATAATGGGGATCGGGCAACGGGTGATGGTGGAAGAAGAATATATTCCAAAAGCCATCCGGCTGATTCGGGAAAATGGCCTGAAAGGTGATGTGGACTTTGTTGCCGGACTGGAATAATAAAACGGAAATAAGGGAACGGGAGTGAGATGACTGGGGTATCTCGAGATGATTTTTTGGGCGGCGCGATCAGGCTGTATCAGCCAGAAGAAGGCTACCGTATCGCCACAGACACAGTGTTTTTGGCGGCCAGTATAAATTACCAAGTGAATGATCGAATTCTTGATATGGGCGCGGGGACAGGCGGTATTCTGAGTTGTCTTTTGTCCCGGACCGAAGGACAGGAAGAAAAGCAGGCGGGAACAAATATTTTCCACGGTATCGAACAGCAATCGGAATTATTGGCTCTGGCCCGCCGCAATGCACAGGAAAATGACTTTGGGGACAGGATAGAATATTTTGCCGGGGATATTGCTCAGCCGCCCGTATCTTGTGAGCCGAACAGCTATCACCATGTGGTGTCCAATCCGCCGTATCTCAAAAAGAACGGGGCCACGGCCTCCCCCTATCAGACAAAGGCCATGGCCCATATGGACAGCGATATAGACCTTGGGGAATGGGTTCATCTGTGCCTGCGTATGATAAGGCCATTGGGGTATCTTACGCTGGTTCATCGGGCGGACCGTCTGGATGATATTATTGCGGCGTTGCACGGCAAGGCAGGCGACATCATTATTTTCCCCCTTTGGTCCACAAGAGACAAAGACGCCAGACGGGTCATCATTCAGGCCCGAAAGGGAAGCAAAGGCATTATTGCCTTGAAACCGGGGCTGATCGTACATACATCAGACGGTACATTCACACCAGAGGCAGAGGCCATTCTGCGCCATGGTAAGGCTCTAGATATAACATCGTAATTGTGAAGGCAAAAATATGCTGAAAAAAATCAAACAACTGCTGGCAAAAATTCCCCTGCCTATGTTTCAAAATCCGGCCCCTGTAGTGGCTATACTGCCTTTGGAAGGCGTGATTGGTTCGGCAAGTCGTTTTTCGACGGCGCTAAATCTGGCGGGTATCGAAGATAACATCAAGCAGGCCTTTGAGATGTCTAACGTCAAAGCGGTGGCCTTGGCTGTGAATTCCCCTGGTGGTTCTCCCGTGCAGAGCGAATTGATCATGCGGCGTATTCAGAAATTATCAGAAGAAAAGAAAATCCCGGTCTATGCTTTTGCCGAGGATGTGGCCGCATCCGGTGGGTATCTGATCTCTCTGGCCGCAGACGAAATTTATGCTCATGAAGCCTCAATCATTGGCAGCATCGGCGTGATCTCCGCTGGTTTTGGCTTTAGCAAGGCCATCGAAAAAATCGGTGTTGAGCGGCGGGTATATGCCGCAGGGGACAATAAATCTATTCTGGATCCTTTTCAGCCGGAAAAGGAAAAGGATATCAAGCTGCTAAAGGAAATGCAGAAGGAAATTCATGAATTTTTCAAAGACCTGGTGAAGGAACGCCGGGGAGATCGTTTGAAAGGCACGCAGAAAGTCATGTTCTCCGGTCAATTCTGGGCCGGTAAAGAGGCGCAGAAGCTGGGGCTTGTGGATGGTATTGGCGACCTTCATTCGGTGATGAAGGAAAAGCTGGGCGATAAAACAAAGTTCAAGCGGATCAAGGAAGAAAAAGGCTTTATCAAAGGCTTGTTGGGCATGCGTTCGGGCCAGCTTAAAATCAGCGATGAAATTCTGTCTACGCTGGAAAGTCGTGCCCAGTGGGGCCGGTTTGGCCTATGAAAATGTTTCTCCTTGAGGGGGAAAATGATTCAATCCTTGACGGGCGGCAGCCTTGCCAGTAATTTCCTGCAAATAAAGGCCATTTTTGCCGTCGTTAATGCCGCTATTATTGTCTATGAGGAAAGAATCAAGACCAGATGGATAGTCCTATAAGAAATGAAAAAGCGTTTCAGACGCTTATCCTGAAATTACAGACATTCTGGGCGGAGCAGGGTTGCGTTATTCTTCAACCCTATGATCTGGAAATGGGAGCCGGTACTTTTCAGGCGGCGACTACGTTGCGCTCGCTTGGGCCAAAACCTTGGAAGGCGGCTTACGTTCAGCCTTGCCGCCGTCCTACAGATGGCCGTTACGGTGAAAATCCCAACAGATTGCAACAATATTACCAATTTCAGGCAGTCCTGAAACCTTCCCCGGATAATATTCAGGAACTCTATCTGGAAAGTCTGGAAGTTCTGGGAATCAATGCACAGGAACATGATATCCGTTTCGTGGAGGATGACTGGGAAAGCCCAACGCTCGGCGCGTGGGGGCTGGGCTGGGAAGTCTGGTGCGACGGTATGGAGGTCAGCCAGTTTACCTATTTTCAACAGGTCGGTGGCATTGACTGTAAACCTGTGACAGGCGAATTGACCTATGGTTTGGAACGGCTTGCCATGTATATTCAGGGCGTCGACAATGTTTATGATCTGGACTGGAACGGTCTGCCAAAGGATCAGGGCGGCGTTACCTACGGCGATGTCTTCCTGCAAAATGAAAAAGAATTTTCCGCCTATAACTTTGAATTGGCTAATACGGATAGGTTATTTCAGCATTTCAAAGATGCGGAGGACGAATGTAAAGATATTCTGGCGCAGGGAAATTATCCTCTGCCCGCCTATGATCATTGTATCAAGGCATCCCATATCTTTAACCTGCTGGATGCGCGCGGCGTGATCAGCGTGACCGAACGGGCGGCCTATATTGGCCGGGTGCGTACGTTGGCAAAGAAATGTTGTGAGGCCTATCTGGTTTCAATCGGGGAGGCTGAATAATGACCTCAAGTAACGAAGTGATAGGTCAAATGAAGAAATCCGAATTATTATTAGAATTATTTTCCGAGGAAATTCCGGCACGGATGCAGGCTAAAGCCGCTGCCGACCTGAAACGTCTGGTTACGGGCAAATTGACTGAGGCCGGATTGAAGTTTGTTCAGGCCACAGCTTACGTCACCACACGTAGATTATGTCTGCATGTAGAGGGACTGGACGCCGAACAACCGGATATATCCGAAGAGCGGCGCGGTCCCCGTGCGGATGCGCCGGAAAAAGCCATCGAAGGTTTCCTGCGCGGAGCTGGTGTTACCCGCAAACAGGTGGAAATCCGTGAAGAGAAAAAAGGCACCTTCCTCTATGCGATCATAGAGAAGAAGGGCCATAAAACTGCTGAGGTTTTGGCAAAGTTCCTGCCAGATGTGATCCGCACTTTCCCTTGGCCGAAGTCACAGCGTTGGGGCGATAAAAGCCTGCGCTGGGTCCGGCCTCTGCATAGCATCTTGTGTCTTATGGACAGTGAAGTGGTTAGCTTTGATCTGGGGGATGGGTTGTCCTCTGGTAATAACAGTCAGGGCCACCGTTTTTTGGCCCCCGCCCGGTTTGAGGTCGTTTCCTTTGCTGATTATCAGGAAAAGCTTAGTGCCGCCTTCGTGGTTTTGGAATCTGCGGCGCGGAAAGAACTGATTCAGGCCGACGCGATTAAACTGGCGGAAGACGCTGGCTTAAAATTGTTGCAAGACGAAGGTTTGCTGAATGAAGTTGTCGGCCTAGCCGAATATCCGGTGGTTTTGATGGGCGAATTTGATGAGGCTTTCCTTGATGTGCCCCAAGAAGCCCTGACCAGCGCCATGAAAAGCCACCAGAAATATTTCTCTGTGGTGGATGCAAACGGTAAGCTTGCCAATAAATTCATCTTTGTCTCCAATATGAAGACACAAGATAACGGTGCTAAAATCATCGACGGCAACGAACGCGTCCTGCGCGCCCGCCTTGCCGATACCAAATTCTTTTGGGATCAGGATTTAAAGCATCGTCTGGAAGACAGCCTCCCGAAACTGAACGATATTATTTTTCATGCCAAGCTGGGAACCGTGGGGCAGCGGGTTGAACGGTTGGTGGCCTTGTCTGGTCATATTGCCGGATTGATCGGCGCAGATGTTGAGCAGGCCAAACGGGCGGCACAGCTATGTAAGGCCGACCTTGTGTCCGGCATGGTTGGTGAATTTGCCGACTTGCAGGGGCTGATGGGTAAATATTATGCTGTAGCACAAGGCGAAAGCGTTGAAGTCTCAAATGCCATTGCCGACCATTATTCTCCCAAAGGCCCCGGCGATAAATGCCCCTCTGATTTGGTCAGTGTGGCAGTAGCCATGGCTGAAAAGCTGGACAGTTTGGTTGGTTTCTTCGGTATTGATGAAAAACCCACAGGTTCCAAAGACCCCTTCGCCTTGCGTCGCGCCGCTTTGGGGATCATTCGCCTCATCGTTGAGAATGGATTGCGTTTAGGCTTGGTTGATTTATGTGGTTCCTCAGCCAGCCAATATACCAACGGTCTTTTATCGGATGCGGGACGTGCAATTGGTGATTTCTTCGCGGAACGCTTGAAGGTTCATCTAAAAGAACAGGGCGTGCGTCATGATCTGATCACGGCGGTCTTTTCGCTGAGTGGCGAAGATGATCTGGTGCGCTTGTTGGCGCGGGTGGCAGCTCTACAAAATTTCCTCTCCGACGAAGAAGGCGCAAATCTGTTAACCGGATATAAACGGGCGACCAATATATTAAAAGCTGAAGAGAAAAAAGGTACAAAAATATCCGGTGAGGCAACGGCCGGGACATTGACAGAGGAACAAAATCTGTTCGAACAGCTGGGTAAAGTTTCAATCGCGACGGATGATGCCGTTCAGCGTGAGGAATTCGAAGAAGCCATGAGCGCATTGGCCACATTGCGCCCAAGCATTGATGCATTCTTTGATAAAGTTACAGTGAACAGTGAAAACGAAGATGAACGGCATAACCGTTTGCGGTTATTGGCACAGATACGCAGCACCATGAACAGGGTTGCAGATTTTTCAAAAATAGAAGGCTAAGGGCATGACAAATTGGGTCTATTCATTCGGCGACGGAAAAGCCGAGGGCGAAGCAAGTATGAAGAACCTCCTTGGGGGCAAGGGGGCTAATCTTGCGGAAATGTCAAATATCGGACTTCCAGTACCGCCGGGATTTACCATTACGACCGAAGTCTGCACCCATTATTATGCCCACGAAGATACCTACCCTGATGATCTGAAGACGCAGGTCAATGCATCTCTGGCGCAAGTGGAAAAAACGGTTGGGGCCAAATTTGGCGATGCGGAAAATCATCTGTTGGTCTCTGTTCGGTCCGGTGCGCGGGTCTCTATGCCCGGCATGATGGACACGGTTTTGAACCTTGGGCTGAATGATATCACGGTTGAGGGCTTGGCTAAGCAGAGTGGTGACGCTCGTTTCGCCTATGACAGCTATCGTCGTTTCATTCAGATGTACTCTGATGTGGTTCTCGGCGTTGATCACTATAACTTTGAAGAAATTCTGGAAATTCATAAAGAAGAAAAAGGCTATATTCTGGATACAGAATTGGACGCTGATGACTGGAAAGAATTGTCTCAGGCGTTCAAGAAAAAAGCCGAAACCGAATTGGGCTATCCCTTCCCACAGGATGTTCATGAACAGCTTTGGGGCGCGGTTAATGCGGTCTTTGGCTCATGGATGATCGACCGAGCGAAAACCTATCGTCGCATTCACAATATCTCCGGCGATTGGGGAACTGCAGTGAATGTGCAGAGCATGGTCTTCGGAAATATGGGCGAAACCAGTGCCACAGGCGTTACCTTTACCCGCGATCCTTCCACGGGGGAGAATGCTTATTACGGTGAATATCTGATCAATGCACAGGGGGAAGACGTGGTGGCAGGTATTCGTACGCCGCAAAACCTAACCAAAATTTCCCGTGAAAAAGCGGGTGCTGAAAAGCCATCCATGGAAGAAGCCATGCCGGTGGTATATAAGGAACTGGCCGAAGTCTTTGTTAAGTTGGAAGCCCATTACCGGGACATGCAAGATATCGAATTTACCGTGCAAAAAGGTAAATTATGGATATTGCAAACCCGTTCCGGCAAACGGACAGCAAAAGCCGCTCTGAAAATTGCCGTGGATATGGCCGAAGATAATATCATCACCAAAGAAGAAGCCATCATGCGGGTTGAACCTGCGGCGCTTGATCAATTGTTGCACCCGACCCTTGACCCGGATGCCAAGCGGGATGTATTGACTATCGGATTGCCGGCGTCTCCGGGGGCCGCATGTGGTATTGCAGTCTTTACCTCCGATGAGGCCGAAGCCCTTGCCAAGGACGGACATAAAGTCATTCTGGTGCGGCAGGAAACCAGCCCGGAAGATATTCATGGCATGCATGCCGCAACAGGTATTCTGACCAGTCGTGGTGGCATGACGTCACATGCGGCTGTGGTTGCTCGTGGTATGGGCCGGCCTTGCGTCTCTGGTGCCGGAGCTTTGCGCATTGATATGAATAAAAAGGTGATCACTGTATCAGGCCGCACGATAAATAATCATGAAATTTTGACCATTGACGGGTCAACGGGTGAGGTAATGGCCGGTGAAGTGGCGACGATTCAACCTGAAATGAGTGGCGATTTTGGCAAGCTTATGGGCTGGGCCGATAAAGTGCGTAAATTGAAGGTCAGAGCCAATGCGGAAACCCCGTTAGATGCCAGGACTGCGCGGGAATTTGGCGCCGAAGGTATCGGGCTATGCCGGACGGAACATATGTTCTTTGAAGCAGACCGCATCGTTAACGTGCGTCAAATGATCCTGTCCGAGGATAAAGCCGGGCGCGAAGCTGCCCTTGCTAAATTATTGCCGGTGCAGAAGCAGGACTTTATCGAACTCTTCACCATTATGCGTGGTTTGCCTGTAACAGTCCGTCTTTTGGACCCGCCATTGCATGAATTCCTGCCTCAAAAACAGGAAGACTTTGTCTCAGTATCCGAGGCTATGGGCACGAGCGTTGAGCAATTGAAATTCAGAGCTGATGAATTGCACGAAACCAACCCGATGCTGGGCCATCGTGGCTGTCGTTTGGGCATTTCTTATCCTGAGATATACGAGATGCAGGCGCGGGCCATTATCGAGGCCGCGTTGGAAGTCTCCGCTGATGGTGGTGACGCTATCGTGCCGGAGATTATGATTCCTCTAGTAGGCAGTCGCAAGGAATTACAGATACTGAAAGAAAAAGTATCCGCCATTGCCGATGCTATCATTACGGCTTCTGGTCAGAAACTGGATTATATGATTGGCACTATGATCGAGCTGCCCCGTGCGGCTCTGCAAGCTGGTGAGATTGCGCATGAGGCTGAATTCTTTAGCTTTGGTACCAATGATTTGACACAGACAACCTACGGCATTAGCCGGGATGACAGCGCGAGTTTCCTTGATGATTATATCCATGCGGGTATTTTCGAGCAGGATCCTTTTGTTACGCTGGATCAGGAAGGTGTTGGCGAATTGGTCAAAATTGCTGTGGAGCGTGGACGTAAGACACGACCGGATATCAAACTAGGTATTTGCGGGGAACATGGTGGTGATCCGGCATCCGTTGAATTCTGTCATAACATTGGTCTGGATTATGTTTCCTGCTCGCCTTACCGGGTGCCAATCGCGCGTCTTGCGGCGGCTCAGGCTAAATTAAAGGGCTGATGATGGAAAAGAATGTTACCGTAAAATGGGCCGGAAAAATGACCTTCATCGGGGAATCTGCGTCCGGAAACACATTGACCATGGACGCTGGGACGGCGAATGGCGGTCTTGGCCTTGGTCATAGCCCTATGGATCTGCTTTTGATGGGGGCCGGGGGCTGTGCCTCTATTGATGTGGTGATGATCCTGAAAAAAGGCCGTAATGATATTACGGACTGTGTTTGTCAGGTGTCCGGGACCAGAGCAACTGAAATGCCAAAAGTCTACACGGACATTCATTTGCATTTCGTGGTGACAGGAAATGACCTTAAGGCAAGCGCTGTGGAACGGGCCGTGAAATTATCCATGGACAAATATTGTTCTGCCTCTGCCATGCTCGCCAAGGCATCCAATCTGACCTATGATTGGGAAGTTGCCGAGGCTTAAGTCCTGCATAGCCTATTTCATGTTCAAATTGAAATCATAACGGCCTAATGAGAGGCCGTTGACAAGAATCTCCAGATAGTGCGTTCCGGGGTAATAGGTACGTGTGGTGATTTTTCGGATGGCATGCTTACGCTCACTATTGAGGGTGGCGTCGGGCTTAAGGGTCAGTGTTTTCCATTTAAAGACTTTTGCACTGGTCGTGCCATTGGCCTTGCGGTGATGTATGGCGTAATCAATGATTAAGTTCTGGCCGTGACTGGCCAGAGATGTTAGCGACATTTTAAAAATTAAAGCGGTGCCAAATTCCACATTAGGTGTCAGGATGTCGAGTGTATCAAGGGTCACATGGGGTGTATTATATCCCAGCGCACGGAGCGTTTTTTGATGACCTTGTTTGATAAGCGTGCGGCAGGCGTGGCGGATTAACCTCTGTCGGTTTTTGTCAGCGCCCTTTTGCCATTTCTTTGCGATATCCGCGACAATATCCGGGTGGTCTTTGGCAATATCGTTCAGGTTATTGGCAACGGAACGGCGAACATATTC
>JAESRB010000149.1 GCA_016764855.1 Emcibacter sp. | reverse complement strand
TTAATTTCGATGTCGGTTACATCAACCGCGATCATATCCATGGACACGCGGCCAACGATGGGCAGTAGGGTACCCTTGGCAAAAGCCTGGCCACAATTATTGAACACCTGCAGGTAACCATCGGCATAACCAATATTTATGGTCGCAATATGACAGGGCTTATCCGCAATCCATGTCATTCCATAACCAACAGTCTGTCCCGGCGATAAGGATCGAACTTGCAGAACTTTTCCGGTGACCTGAAGAATGTTTTGTATGTCTTTAGGTAAAGGCCCTGTGCCCGGATTGCCGCCATAGAGGAGCAGGCCGGGACGTACTAGATCAAAATGATATTCTGGCCCAAGCAACAGACCGCCTGAATTGGCAAGGCTGGCCGGAATGCCGGGGAAATATCCGGTGATGTTTTTAAAGCTCTTCAATTGTTGAGTATTTAAAGGATTTTCTTTGTCATCTGAGCAGGCGAGGTGGCTCATAATAAGAGAAATATTGAGTGTTGCCCTTAATGCCGCATCTTTGATGAGGAGATTGGTTGCTACTGGGTCTAACCCCAGTCGATTGATGCCAGTATCAAAATGAATAGCACAGGGCAGTGGCTTTTCTGGGCTAAATTTGGCCCATTGGTGAATTTGATCAATATCATACAACACGGGACGGATATTATGAAGAGCGAAATAATCCAGATGGCCGGGGAAAATGCCGTTTAAGACATATATGACGGCATCGGGTAGGGCGCGGCGTAAAGTAATGCCCTCTGCCAAATCGGCAACAAAGAAAATCCGGCATCCGCCATTATGGAACAAGGCGGAGGCCACTTGGTCGATACCCATGCCATAGGCGTTAGCCTTGACCATTGCTGCTGATTCTACGCCTTTGGCAAGTTTGATGCAGCTTTTATAATTATTAATGATTGCGTTCAGGTCAATGGTAAGGGTTGCTTGTGAGCTGGTCGGAAAATCATCAATCATAATTAGCTATTTTGATCCGGTAGATACTCATCAGAGGTGGGAAGGTCAGAGAATTTGGTAATACTGGCTTCGAATTGCAAGGTAATGATGCCAGTGGGACCATGACGCTGTTTACCGATGATAAATTCTGCCTTGCCTTCCAGCTTGTCGCCTTCTTCCATCCAGATCATATGTTCTGCCGTGTCGGGGTCGGGCTCATTTTGTTTATGATAATATTCCGGACGATATACGAATGTCACCATATCCGCATCCTGCTCAATGGAACCTGATTCACGTAAGTCAGAGAGCAACGGGCGTTTATTGTCACGGGATTCAATGGCACGGCTTAACTGAGACAGAGCCAGGACGGGAACTTCCAGTTCCTTGGCAAGGCCTTTCAGTCCACGGGTGATTTCAGAAATTTCCTGAACCCGGTTTTCTGGTCCTTTGCCGCCTCGGCTGGAGCCGGTTAGAAGTTGCAGGTAATCGACAACGATAAAGCCCAGACCATATTGACGTTTCAAACGTCTTGCGCGGGTTCTGAGTGCACCGATGCTGAGAGAGGCCGTATCATCAATGAATAGGGGGAGTTCTTCCAAATCCTGTGCGGTGCGGGCCAGTCTATTAAATTGATCCTGATCCAGTTTTCCTTGACGCAGATCCTGAGAGGAGAGCGCGGCCTGTTCCGCTAAAATACGAGAGGCCAATTGGTCGGCGGACATTTCCAGTGAAAAGAAGGCGACAACTGCCCCCTTATTTTCCTCATGGGAAACACCAAGAGCCTTATCGTCACGGTAGGCCTTTGCTGTGTTAAAGGCTATATTGGTGGCAAGGGCGGTTTTTCCCATGGCAGGACGTCCCGCGAGAATCATAAGGTCTGATTTATGTAGGCCGCCGATATGTTTGTTGATGCTGTCAAAGCCAGTGGTCTTGCCGGCCAGCTTGCCGCCGCGCTTAAAGGCCATTTCAATGATGCTAACAGCATCTGAAGAGGATTTGGCAAAGCTTTTAAAGCCACCTTGAGAAGTTCCTTGTTCTGCAAGTCCATAAAGATTTTTTTCGGCTTCTTCAATTTGGTCTTGAGCCGTATTATCCACGCTATGATCATAGGCGTTATTGACGATTTCGGTCCCAACATTGATCAATTCCCGTTTGATGGCCATCTGGTGTATGATCTGACCATATTCCGCCGTATTGATGATGGACACGGCCGACCCGGCCAAACGGGCGAGATACTCTGCGCCGCCAATATCAGACAGCGTATCTTCATTTTCAAAATAAGGTTTCAGGGTAACAGGGGATGCAATCAACCCCTTTTCAATTAATGTCAGCGCAGCCTGATAAATTTTATTATGGGCCGCATTGATAAAATGGTCACCGGTCAGAAAATCCTGAACTTTTGCAATGGCTTCATTATTGACAAGAATGGCACCCAGTAAAGCCTGTTCGGCCTCCAGATTGTGGGGCGTTTGTCGAAAAGTACTGGCATCATAGGTAACGACATTATCGTCTTCCATCATGTCATCAACAGGTATATCTGGAAAGTCTGTCATATGTTATTCGACCAATATTTTTATCGAAGCAGCATCTTAACAGATGCACAATAAATTGAAAGAAGTATGCCTATAGAGAACAGCATAAGATAGTGTGACCTAAAAGAAAAAGGGCCGCTTAATTAAGCGGCCCTCGTCGATTTCTTTAGTAAGCGAAAATTATTCGCTTTTATCTTCTTCAGAAGTTTCTTCCGTAGTGGCTTCCACAGGAGCCTCTTCCTCAGTAGCTTCTTCGCTATCTACAGCGATTGCAGCTTCTGAATCTTCTTCATTTTCGAAGTAATCTTCAACGGAGATATCCAAGTCTTCTTCAGCCGTTTTGGCATCAAGACCAGCGGCCTGCATTTCGGCTTCTTCTACTGAACGGGCGATATTGATTTGAATACCGACTTGTACTTCAGCATGAAGTTTGAGCTGTATAGTGTATATACCAAGATATTTAATGGA
Organism: Emcibacter sp.; assembly: GCA_016764855.1. Classification (GTDB taxonomy): domain Bacteria; phylum Pseudomonadota; class Alphaproteobacteria; order Sphingomonadales; family Emcibacteraceae; genus Paremcibacter. Next base: position 608 of record JAESRB010000149.1, on the reverse strand, counting down.
ATGTTCCATAATTACTTGGCTACGGTTCACTTTCAGATCCTGTTCGTCAAGAGCAGCAGCAATGTCGCGAGACGTTACGGAACCATAAAGGTTCCCGGCTTCGCCAGCTTGACGGATAAGAATGGCGGATACACCGTCCATTGTAACAGAAACAGATTCTGCTTCTGTTTTAGCTTCCAGGTTTCTGGTTTCGATCTGGGCGCGTTGAGTTTCAAAATAAGCTTTGTTTGCTTTGTTAGAGCGGAGAGCCTTTTTCTGTGGTAACAGAAAATTACGGGCATAACCGTCTTTTACAGTAACAATATCGCCAATTTGACCCAATTTACGGACCCGTTCAAGAAGTATGATTTCCATGGTTCATTCTCCCTTATTGAACAATATATGGCAAGAGTGCCAAGTTACGGGCGCGTTTGATTGCTTTTGCCAGTTCACGTTGTTTCTTGGTAGAAACAGCAGCGATACGGCTTGGCACGATCTTGCCACGCTCGGAAATGAATTTGCTCAAAAGACGCACATCTTTATAGTCAATTGTCTGGGCATTGGCACCAGAGAAGGGACAGGTTTTGCGGCGTCTGAAAAAAGGACGGCGTGTATTGCCACCACCGCCA
>JAESRB010000148.1 GCA_016764855.1 Emcibacter sp. | reverse complement strand
TGCGGCGGGCGGCGATATGTATCTTTTCACGGAACGGCCGGTTTATCGGGCCGGTGAGAAAGTCTTTCTGACGGGTTTCTTACGGGATCAGAATGCCAGGGCCATCCCAGACCAATCCCTTGAGTTGAGGTTATACCGCCCCGACGGGACAGAGGACCGCAAAGTCATATTAAAAGGCGATGGGCTAGGAGCTTATGCCTATGACTTTGATCTTGGGAGTATGGCGAGAACCGGACGGTGGTTTTTTCGGTTATCCTACGCAGGAGATAAAACCGTGTTGGCAAGCCATAGCTTTGAAGTGCAGGATTTTGTACCCTTGCGGCTGAAGGCTGAATTGACCACCGCGCAGAAATTGGCGCAAGGAAGAGAGCCGCTTGATATATCATTGGCAGCTGACTTTCTTTATGGCGCCCCGGCCAGCGAATTGAACAGCCAGATACGCGCGACATTGCGTACTGCCGTCCGGCCATTTCCGGATTATAAAAAATATCATTTTGGGCTGTTGGATGATGCCTTTTCCACAATCTCTCTTTTGAATGAGAACGGTAAATTATCCACAACAGGAAAACGCAGTCTCTCGCTTGTGGTTGCCCAGAAAATCAATAGCTCGAAACCACTGGAAATTGTGACAACGGCCACGGTTTTTGACGTGGGGGGGCGTCCGGTTACGGCCTCTATGCGCATTCCTTATCGTCATGAGGCGGTCACTGTCGGGCTGAAGATGGGAGATATCGTCACCAGCGGAGAAGAAGGTCGTGCGGCGGCAGAGGTTGTTGCCTTGAACGCGGATGGGACGGTCTTGTCGAATCGGGATGTTAAAATCCGATGGATCAAGGAAGACTATGATTATCAATGGTATCAACGCAGCGGTTATTGGCGGTCAAAAACGGTCATATACGATACGGTGATGGCAGAAACAGAAGGGCGCACCGACCAAAAAGGCCTGTTGCAGGCGGGTCATACCTACCCAATGGTACGTACCGTATTGAGGTGTCAGACCGGGCAGGAACGTCACAGGCCAGTCTGCGTTTCCACGTGGGATGGTGGTCACAAAACAGACGAGCCAATGAACCGGACCAGCTTGATCTGAAATTATCCAGCACCAGCCTGAATGGTGGAGAACAATTGAGGGGCCGGATCACCGCGCCTTTTAATGGCAAGGCCACGGTGATGGTTATCACGGACAGGGTTCATTATCTGCGTCATTTGAATCTTAAAAACGGTGTGGCTGATTTCAAGATTAAAGTAGATAAAGACTGGGGAACCGGAGCTTATCTCATGGCAACAGCCTTTCGGGCCACAGGAGATAACAAAGCGGAAGAGGTGCATCTTCCCGTACGGGCCACGGGATTTAGCTGGTTTGATATTGGTCATTCTGCGCGACGTCTTGGTGTTGAATTGGTGACGCCGGATACAGTACTGCCCCGCAAAACTGCTGTCATTCCGGTGAAAATAACGGGACTGGCAAAGGGGGAGAAGGCGCGAGTGACACTCCTTGCCGTGGATGAAGGTATTCTGCGTCTGGTGGCGTTTAAATCTCCGTCGCTTGCGCATCACTTTATGGGCAAACGAGCGCTAGGAGTTCGGATACATGATCTTTATGGCCGGTTGCTTCTGGGAGAAAAGGGACGGCGGGGCACATTGAGTACGGGCGGGGATATGACAGATAGGCTAGAAATGGCGATGTCCTTCGGTATGTTGAGGGCGGCAAAGGTAAAAGACAATCGGGCCGGGCTGACCACACGGTCGCGGCGGGCGGTTGCTCTTGTGACCCGTGATGTGGTGGTTGGCGCCGATGGTCGGGCCGAGATCACATTGGATATGCCGGATTTTGTTGGCCAATTACGGCTGATGGCCGTGGCCTATAGCGCAGAAAAAATGGGGCAGGCATCAGCGCCGCTTATTGTGCGTGATCCCATTGCGACGGACTTGATTTTACCGCGATTCATGGCACCACAGGATCAGGCAAGGCCGGTCATCACAATTCAGAATTTATCCGGTAAGGAACAGAAGTTATCTCTAAAACTGATGACAACGGGGCCAGTGAAGGCCCAAGTTCAGGGGCCGGACATAATTACGTTGGCCGATGGAGAACGCAGGGAAATACCAGTGTTGGTCACAGCAACGGGCGTGGGGACCGCCGCTTTTAAACTGGTGTTAAAAGGAGCAAAGACCCCTATAGAACGGAATTGGCAGTTGGCGGTGCGGTCACCCTATGGCTTTGAAAGTCGTAGCATAGGTCGCATGTTGGCGGCGGGTGAGTCCGTGAAGGTAATGCCGGATGGCTCGAAAGTTCTGGGTAAAGGATTTGTTCAAGGGGAAAGTTTGGCGTCGGTTTTATTATCCAACGGTCTGGATTTGAAAGTGGATAAGATGCTGAGTGATTTGGCCCTGTATCGTTATATGTGTACGGAACAGCTCGTATCCCGTGCTATGCCTATGCTTTATGCCGACAGGCTGGTTATGGCCGGATTGTCCGATAGGGACCCGAATTCTTATGCTGCGGAAATTGATCAGGCCATCGAGCGTTTGTTGATGCGTCAGAATAGGGGCGGAGACTTTGGCCTTTGGAATGCCTATGACGCAGGGAATGCCTGGGCTAGTCTCTATGCCATTGACTTTTTGTTGCTAGCAAAAGATATGGGATATCACGTACCAGAGGAAGCCTTGAATCGGGCTTTCGAATGGATAATGTCACATAGGACTACTCAGCGTGATTCCCAAAAGAACCCTGCTTTGGTAAGCTATGGCCTTTATCTGCGGGCAAGGGCGGGGGACGTTTCGCGCGGTGATGTCAGGCATTATGCCGTAACAACACAGAAACAAGCTTATACCCCTATGGCAGCGGCCCATTTGGGAGCTGCTCTTGCGTTCGTAGGTGAGAAGGATTTGGCAGAAACGTATTTTCAGAAGTCTTTATCGACGGAATGGAGATACGAATATAATAAGAGTTTTTACGATTATGGCAGTCCGTTGCGAGATCGGGCGGCGGCAATTACATTATTGGCAGAATCTGGTTTGGCTCCGGATTTGGTGTTTGAGGCGGGAAGTGAGTTAGAGCGGCTGACCGCAGAACAAAGATGGTTTAATACGCAGCAAAAGTCATGGTTGGTGAGGGCAGCAAGTGTTCTGTCAGGCAATCAGGCTTTGTCCTTGTCTGTAAATGGGGCGAAAATCGCAAACCTGAAAAGCAGTTGGGGACAGGACATTGTCAAGGATATGACGGTGACAAATAATGGCGATAAAGCCGTGCGTTTTGTGGAGACCTTGCGTGGCCTCCCCGCAGAGGCACCGACAGTTGTTGCAAACGGAATTCGGATTAAACGCCGTTATCTTGACCTCAAGGGCAATGAAGTTGATTTGAACGAAATTGATCAAAATGACCGCTTTATCGTGCTGATTACGGGGGAAAGTAAAAGGATTGGTACAGAAGCCAGTTTGGTACTTGATTTATTACCTGCCGGATTGGAGATTGAAAATGCCTCCGTTGGTGGGGATAGTCAGTTATGGCAGTATAAATTTCTTCCCCGTTTGTCTCATGCTCGTTATAGCTCGGAATTAGATGATCGTTATTTTGCGGTACTGGATAATCGTCATAAGGGCCGGTTTGCCTTTGCCTATATGGTACGAGCCGTAACGCCGGGTACCTATGTTCTACCGCCGGTGATGGTTGAAGATATGTATGAACCACAATATCGGGCGGTGGGCAAAGCGGGTATGGTTACGGTTCATGGTGTGGATGAGGGTACAGACGAAGGGACAATGAAGTGAATGTCCGTCGTTTTCCCGGTTATAGGTTTTTCCTATATGCAGGGGGGACTATAGGTCTGTTGATGGTCGTGACCTATGCGGCTTTGACGGGCTGGTATGGTTGGTATGCGGCGCAATATCCGTTGAACCTTGACCGATGGGACGATCGAGGGGCGTTGATCCTTGATCGGGATGGGGCTTATTTGCATATGTTCGCGGCAGAGGATGGTATTTTTCGTCTGAAGGCGGATATGTCCAGCGTTGACTCTCGTTACATTGATGTGTTGGTTGCGTTTGAAGACAAGCGTTTTTACGATCATGGCGGGGTTGATTATTTGGCGCTTTTTCGCGCAGTTGCACAGGCCGTT
>JAESRB010000147.1 GCA_016764855.1 Emcibacter sp. | reverse complement strand
CGTTGGATGCCCGTTCCAGATTGAATAATATCTGAAACGCTATAATGGCGAAGGCGTTGTTGACGGGGATGACGGCTTCGGCGAAGGCAATTTCCGCGCCCTGTTTGAATCGATAAAACAAGACCAAATCGAGCGCGGCATCCTGAAGGTGATGCCGCGCAATTGGGTTTCACGGTGGAACTCCCTACTTACTCAGCCGTATAAGTTTTTTGAAACCTCTGGCACTTTCGGCCCTTACCGGTCTTTCGGACTGCCCATAATTTAGGTCCGCTTTCCAACCCTTAACAGACTTGGCCTTTGCCCAAGACGGGCAGGAAACCAACCTTCGCTGTACAAGTTAAATACTGACAGATTGGCGTTAAAGAGCGGACTTTCACTTGTGGTGAATAGTAATTATTGAGTGACAAAACCCACAGAATCGCAGTAAACCATACCCGCAGGTGAGTTACTGGCAGGGCATCATAACTATCGTGCAGCCGGTCATAGACGATTTGGTGCAAGTTGTGCTTTATGGCTACTAGATATGGGGTTCAAGATGGCACGCAAAACAAAAAGAAAGCTTCCCGATCCAGCCCAGGTTGATGCGGCGGAGAAGCAAATTAGAGAATATTCTCGCAACGTGAAGTTCACAGTGACTGAGTATTCCTTTGAATTTATTGTACAAAAACTGAATTCCGATCGATACTACGTGCCAGATTACCAGCGCAAACTAATTTGGAAACGTAAACCGCAATCAAAATTCATCGAGTCGGTTCTCATGGGGCTACCAATCCCATTCGTCTTCTTCTGGCAAGATTTGGATGGACGGATGGAAATTGTGGACGGGTCCCAACGACTTAGAACCATTCGTGACTTCATGGCCGACGAAATCACTTTGCAAGGGCTTGATGTGATTCCCGATGCCAATGGCCTGCGTTACTCTGATCTGACGCCTTCTCGGCAACTGATTTTCGCTGAATCATCCATTCGAGTGATCATTCTTGATAACTCAACGGACGCGATTACTCGAACCGAGATGTTTACCCGGATCAACACCGGCGGTACTCAAGCCAATGAAGCCGAAGTTCGGCGCGGGAGCCTTCCCGGCCCCTTCATGGACTTAATAATTTCTCTTGCCGATTCGACAGAGTTCGTCAGGCTTACGCCAATCAGTAAATCCCTAGTCGACCACCGGGAACGCGAAGAATTGGTAACACGGTTTTTCGCCTATTTAGAGAACTACGTCCCTTCTGCGAATGGCGTTATCCACGATATGTCCAGTTACAAAGAGGAACCAAGAAAGTTCTATTTCTCTTTTGTGCAAAAAACGAACCTGCTTGCCACATCGGAGATGGCACAAAATGGCACTTCCACGACAATCGACGACATGCGCATAGAATTCATGCGGATGCTGGCATTCGTACAGGCTATGTCCCCAAACGGCTTTACGAAAACGAGAACAGGAAATCAGGTGCCGCGCGTAAGATTCGAGTCCATCGCTGTCGGTTCAGCTTTGGCACTGCGTGCTGACCCGACTCTTTTAGCACGAACGCCAGATATCACGCCTCTTTTGGAATCTGATCCTTTCAAACTCGCAACCAAATCGGACGCAGCGAACGTAAAGAGCAAGCTTTTAGGGCGGATACGGCTTGTCATAGACTGGCTGGCGGAAAAATGATCGACGTCCTAAGCTATTTAGATGAAAGAAAAGATGAGTTCGAGAGGCATATGTCGATCGCGCGGTTGCTTGAAGAGCGTGTGAATGAACCGGTTGCCGATGAAGGCATTCAAGTCGAAGTCAGGCACGTCAACACACTAAAGTCCGGTCTTTTAATTCACCTCTACAATATTGTGGAAGCACTCGCGACGAGAACACTGAAAGTAGTTGGGCAAACCGTGGTGAATGATAGGCCGAGACTCTGGACAGAAATGGTGCTGAAAGAATGGGTCCGTGCAGAAGTCTGGAGCGGCGAAGAACGGATTGGTGATGGAGCACTGACCCGCCTCACTGACGTTAGCGCTGCGCTGGTTTCAGGAAGTAGTCCGGGCGAATTTGCGGTAAAGGGCACTCCTGGTGGTTGGGACGACAAAGCGATCAAAGAAGTTGCGAAACGTCTCGGTTGCACACTTGCATTAACACCTAGAATTAGGCGGGCCGCTTATCAAAAAGCCTACCGAGACGAAGATACTGCTATGGTATTTCTTAGAAAGCGACGAAATGCGATCGCCCATGGCAGTAGCACATTTGAGGACGGAGCAAACCTCCTCACGCTGGACGAGATTGAAGGTCTGGCGGACAGGGTGTTGCCGTACTTAAGGGCCGTATCAGAATCGTATCAAGCCTTTTTGGTGAACAAGAACTACTTGAAGGAAGAGGAGACTGTCCAATGAGTGGCGTAGAACAAATCGTTGCAGTGGATTTGTTTTGTGGTGTAGGAGGCTTAACCCACGGATTGGCTCAAGCGGGAGTGAACGTTCGGCTTGGGGTTGATCTCGACCCAGCTTGCCGCTTCCCGATAGAAGCCAACAATTCCACCGAATTTCTGGCGGCCGATGTAGCAAATCTGACGCCTTCGGATATTCTCTCGGCATTCGGCGATTCAAAGATATCTTTGCTTGCGGGCTGCGCACCGTGCCAACCCTTTTCTTCGTATTCGCAATCGGCAAGACGCGACGGGCCACACGAAGATTGGGAACTGCTATCGTCCTTCTCCAATCTCGTCTTGGCTGTTCGTCCGACGCTTGTCACAATGGAGAATGTGCCTCCGCTACGTAAGCAACAGATTTTCAAGGATTTTGTTGCTGCATTGCAGGACGCTGGATACTTTGTTGACTTCGCAGTAGTGGACGGTCGAAATATCGGACTTCCTCAACGACGCCAACGCCTCGTTTTAGTAGCATCTTCCCTTGGTCCAATCACATTACCGGCGGCAGACAAGTCGTCAGTGACTGTCAGGGATATCATAGCCGGCCTACCTCCCATCTCAGCGGGGGAAAAGCATTCGGAAGACCCGCTCCACGCTTCAGCCTCACTTAGTAAGCTGAATTTGAAACGAATCCGCCATTCGAAGCAAGGCGGCACTTGGCGGGATTGGCCAAAAGAACTGGTTGCAGCGTGCCACACTCGAAAGACCGGGGCCACATTTCCTTCTGTCTATGGGCGAATGGCATGGGACGAGGCCGCCCCCACAATGACAACACAGTGTTACGGTTTCGGGAATGGTAGATTTGGACACCCCGAACAGGATCGTGCCATCAGCTTGCGCGAAGCATCAATGCTCCAGAGTTTCCCGAAAGACTATGCCTTTACTCCTAAAGGAGCGCCTATCAATTTCAGAACACTCGGGCGGTTAATTGGCAATGCGGTGCCAGTGCTCTTGGGCGAATACATTGGTGAAACCCTCGTTGATCACGTAAAGGCTTTTGGCGACCAACATGACTAACGTCCCGCCTGTTTTACTTCGGTGCCATTTGATCGGATGTCTGTTTTGAGAAGACGCAGCGGCGATGGTAAGTATCGCCGATGATTGCAATCGCAAGACTGCTCAATGAGCGACCTCGAAAGACGCTGGGATATGAGCCCCCCGCAGAGCGTTTCAATGCATGTGTTGCATCGATTCGTTGAAACCACCGCGCATAGCTGCCGTTGATGCCAAACGCAGCGAAGGGCCGCTCTCCCCCAAATATGGCCGTTCGGATTAATAATCTAATATCAGTCTGGCAGGGCACGCTGAAGAGCGCCCAAAAGCATGTAGGCAAAGATCAAAAGAACAAATCCGCATCGAATTTCAGGCTGCTTTTGGTGTCTTTCAGGTGAAGTTCTCTAAAACGCTACTTTTCAGCGGTCAGACAGGCGAAAATTGCTAAAACACCTTAATTGGTGATTTAGAATTTGTTCATCTAATTCAAAGAGATAATTGGTCGGAGCGGCAGGATTCGAACCTGCGACCCTCT
>JAESRB010000146.1 GCA_016764855.1 Emcibacter sp. | reverse complement strand
TAAAAATCACCAATAGCATTGCTTTGTCGGATGATGAGATAGTGGAACATTTTATACGTTCCACTGGTCCCGGTGGACAGAATGTTAATAAGGTGGAAACGGCGGTACAAATACGTTTTGATGCTCGGAAAAGCCCAGCCCTAAACGAAGCTATTTTTGAACGTCTAAAGAAAATATCAGGCCACCGCATGACTGCGGCTGGCCTGGTTATCATTACGGCCAACCGTTTTCGCAGTCAGTTAAGAAATCGGGAAGATGCTCGGGACAGGTTGGTGGGCCTGATTCGGGAGGCCGTTATCCCGCCAAAACACCGCCGCGCAACCAAGCCCAGCAGAAATTCAAAGGCCAAACGGGTCGAAACAAAGAAAAAGCGTGGGGCTCAAAAAAAACAACGTCAAAAGAAAATCTCCTTTGAGTGAAAGTCTATGCTTGAAGTGGAAAGGATTATTGCGTATTTTGCGGCTGTAACATCATATATTTTACTGTCTTCTGGAAGGACTAATATCAATGGCTTTTATTGCTGATTCTTTAAATCGTGTAAAACCCTCACCAACTATCGCCGTATCAACTAAAGCGGCTGAATTAAAGGCGGCGGGGCGTGATATTATTGGGCTTGGGGCAGGAGAGCCCGACTTTGATACGCCGGACAATATTAAGGAAGTTGCTATTCAGGCTATTCGGGATGGTCAAACCAAATATACTCCAGCCGATGGTACGCCAGAGGTGAAAAAAGCAATTTGTGAAAAATTCAAGCGCGATAATGGTTTAGACTATCAACTTAATCAAATCACGGTGAATAATGGTGGCAAGCATACGATTTACAATGCGTTTGTTGCTACATTGAATCCGGGAGATGAAGTTGTCATTCCTACGCCTTATTGGGTATCTTACCCTGATATGGTTATTTTAGCTGGCGGAACGCCGGTTTTTGCCGAAGCAACAATTGAAGATAATTTCAAGCTTCGGCCTGATGTTCTGGAAGCAGCCATTACGGATAAGACAAAATGGGTGATTCTTAATTCACCGAGTAATCCATCCGGTGCGGCTTACAATGCAGAGGAAATGAAGGCTCTAACCGATGTTTTGCTAAAATACCCCCATGTCTGGGTCATGGTTGATGATATGTATGAACATATTGTTTATGATGGTTTTAAATTTGTAACGCCGGCACAGGTGGAGCCAAAATTATATGACCGTACGCTAACCATTAACGGCGTTGCCAAGGCCTATGCCATGACAGGATGGCGTATTGGGTTTGCTGGCGGACCTGTTGAGCTGATCAATGCAATTCGCAAAGTACAAAGTCAAAGTACGTCCAATCCTTGTTCAATTTCTCAGGCAGCTACTGTCGAAGCTTTGACAGGAACACAGCACTTTCTGAAGGAACGTGCCGCAGTATTCCAAAAACGCCGGGATATGGTGGTGGAAATGTTAAATGGTGTTGAAGGGATCGTCTGTCCTAAGCCTGAGGGAGCTTTTTATGTTTATCCTTCCATTGCTGGGCTGATTGGTAAGAAAACACCCGATGGTAAAGTCATCGAAACTGATTTGGATTTTTGTACGTATATTTTGGAATCAGAGGGCGTTGCCGCCGTGCATGGGGAAGCTTTTGGTTTGTCACCGCATTTCCGTGTATCTTATGCTACTTCCGACGATGCTCTTATCGAGGCATGTAAACGGATCAAAAGGGCATGTGACGCTTTAATTTAAAATATTTGTTCTTATATATCTTGTATAGGACATCCTCGCGTTCTTGTATTTGAGGGACTTCCGAGCTTACACATATAGTAATAGATGAAGGAAAAGAGAATGCAGATCAATATTGGTATGGAAGAAAGCGCTCGTAAGGATATTGCGGGTGGTTTGAATAAATTACTTGCGGATACTTATACGTTATATTTGAAAACTCATAATTATCATTGGAATGTTACGGGGCCTATGTTTCAAACGCTTCATCTGATGTTTGAGACACATTATACGGAGCTTTGGGCAGCTATTGATATTATTGCCGAAAGAATACGGTCTCTTGGTGAATTTGCACCAGGGACCTATCAGGAATTTGCTCGGTTGACCATCATTGAAGAAGATGATGGCATCCCCAAGGCAGAGGATATGATTCGTAATCTTGTCGCCGCTAATGAAGCCGTATGTCGTACGGCGCGGGCAATTGTTCCTTATGCTAGTGAGGCGGGTGATGAACCAACGGTTGGTTTGTTGGGGGATCGTATGGAGATATCCGAGAAGAATGCATGGATGTTGCGATCCCTTTTGTAACGGGCGTAGGATGTCACAAGCTGCGAAATATCGCATTTTAACTGTAAGTAAAATATGGCAATTGAGTTAGTAATTTTTGATTGTGACGGTGTTCTGGTTGATAGTGAGATCGTTGCAAATGCGGAGCTGCGTAAAGCACTTTGTGAACATGGACTTGATATGACACTTGAACAAGTGGTCAAGACTTTCGTTGGTTTGTCCATGAGTAGGGTTGTGAATATAGCAGAGGAAATGCTGGGGCATAGTTTGCCCGCAGATTTTCTTGACCGGCTGCAAGAAAAAACCTTTGCGGCTTTTGAGCAATCTTTAAAACCAGTCGCAGGCATTGAAACGGTGTTGCGGAGGTTGTCTGACATGCCTTATGAAATGTGCGTTGCCTCAAGTGGTTCATTTGAGAAAATGGACTGTACGCTTGGGTTGACGGGCCTAAAGGATTATTTTCAAGGAAATATCTTTAGCTCGAGTCAGGTTAGGCGTGGGAAACCGTATCCGGATCTCTATATATATGCGGCAGATCAGATGAAGATAGACCCTTCTTGCTGTCTAGTAGTAGAGGATAGTCTGCCGGGCGTACAAGGCGGAGTGGCCGCAGGCATGGAGGTTCTTGCTTATTCTGTCAGAGGGCAGGATAAAAGTCTTGCCATCGCGGGGGGGATGATCATATCAGACATAATGGATGTGATAAAACATTTGGAATAGATGTGCGTTATTTAACGGTCTGTGGTGCAATGCAATAATTTGGTAGCAGGCAAAAAAAATGCCGGGTTAAAAAACCCGGCAAGTTAAAATATAGGGAGGCTTCATGTCTAGGTAGACAATGAAACAGTCATACTCCATAAAGGGGAGGACTTCGGAGTATGACAAACTGAAATAACTTGGGAGATATTTCAGCAAGATGCTGCGTCGCAACATCTGTATCCTAATATAGGCATTATTTTTGGCTTTACCATATCTATTCTCACAATGCAGCCATGCATTAAACGCATGGCTTATATGTTTATTATCAGAATTGATTAGCCTTGAATTGTTCAATGATAAATTCGCGGAAGACTGAAATACGCCGAGAATTGCGCGCTTCCTGAGTATAAACAAGATAGGCAGGGAAGGCGGGGCCTTCGATGTTATTAAGAACTTTAATAACATTGGCGGAACCTCTAACCAGGTAGTCTGGCAATGCTGCAATACCCAATCCGGTTTTTACGGCCTGAAACACGCCATAAATACTGTTGATGCGAAGAATCGGGGTTCTTTTTTCGCCGTTCTTTTTATCCAGTACCCAATCAATGTCTCGGGTAGGACTATGAGTAATATCACCATAAGCAATAATATCGTGATTATCCAGATCTTCAAGCGTTTGTGGTCGGCCTTTACGACTGACATATTCAGGCGAGGCATAAACGTGATGATGAAATACACCGACCTGTTTTTGAATGAGATCAAGTTGATGGGCAGTATGAAATCGAATCGCTACATCAGCCTGCCGCGTCGTAAGGTCCAGATCGCTGTCATTGACCAACAGCTGTACTTGGATATCAGGGTATTTTGCAATAAACAGGCTAATATGGTTCATCATCCATGTGGAGCCAAAGCTAGATGTCGTGGTAATTTTCAATTCACCCCGTGGGAGGTCCGTACCTTCGATCAATTGCTGTTCTGTCACATGAATTTTGGCAACGACTTCTCCTGCGGTTTTGAAAAGTGTTTCGCCCTCATCCGTGAGGCTTAGTCCACGGGCATGTCGATTAAACAGAACAGTATTCAGGCTTTCTTCCAGCGACCGAATTTGGCGACTGACAGCGGATTGGCTTAAGAACAGCTTTTCACCGGCATGGGTAAAACTGCCGGAAGAAGCAACCACATGAAATATTCTTAATTTGTCCCAATCCATCAGCCTGTAAACTCACAAAGTAAAAAGTTAAATACCCTTTATAAAAGGTATTTTATTAATTTTCAGCAATAAAAGATTCTGCTTCCAACGCGGCCATACATCCCATGCCCGCAGCGGTAACCGCTTGACGATAGATTTTATCCGTTACGTCTCCTGCGGCATATACGCCGGCAATGTCCGTTGCGGTGCTGTCTGGTGCCTTCAGGATATAACCCTGGTCATCCATTTTTACTTTACCTTTGAAGATACCAGTGGAAGGTTTATGTCCAATAGCAATGAAAACGCCATGAGCAGGTATTTCAGTCACTGCGCCAGTTTTGATATTTTTTACCCGAGCTCCGGTAACGCCGCCCATTGGGGGTTCGTCGCCGATAATTTCTTCAAGTACACTATCCCAGACAATTTCGATTTTTTCATTGGCAAAAAGACGGTCTTGAAGAATCTTCTCAGACCTGAGTTCGTCCCGTCTGTGTATTAAGGTGACTTTTGAGGCAAAATTCGTCAGGAAGATAGCTTCTTCCACGGCTGTATTACCACCACCAACTACGATGACTTCTTTATTACGATAAAAGAATCCGTCACAGGTAGCACAGGCAGAAACGCCAAAACCTTGAAATTTTTGTTCTGAGGGCAGGCCGAGCCACATGGCCTGAGCGCCGGTGGAAATGATCACTGTCTCACCAATGTAAATATCGCCGGATTCGCCGGTACAGACAAAAGGCCGTTCCTCAAAATTAACGTGGGTAATTATGTCGGTGATAATTTTAGTATTTACATTCCTTGCCTGTGCTTCCATTTGCTCCATGAGCCAGGGACCTTGGATAGGGTCTGCAAAACCGGGGTAATTCTCCACATCCGTTGTGATGGTCAATTGACCGCCCGGTTGCATGCCCTGAACCACTATCGGGCTAAGGTTGGCACGGGCCGCATAAATGGCAGCAGTATATCCGGCAGGTCCGGAACCAATAATCAAAACTTTGGTGTGGTGTGTATTAGACATTAAATATTTTCCGTTACAATTTACATCATTAAGAGCATGTGCAGAATTTAGGCGTTTTTTGCGTAAAATCAATATCTGACATAATAAAAATTTTTCTATCTTGCTTTATTCCTCTCTGGAAGACAGGAAATAACCTCAACTAAGGCCAGAACAAAGAAAATATAAAGAAAATTTGGGTAAAAACATATTAAAATTAAGGACTAAATACAGGTTTTCCTTAAAAAATATTAATCAATTTATCTCATTATACAAGTTTGGTTATATAAAAATTCGAAAAAAATAAGAAGGGTTTCCCTATTAATTTCTAGATTGGGATTTTTGAGAAATGGAAGATATATATAAGACGATAAACCAGGTAACTTCTTGTATTAAAAAGTTTTATACAAGACTATCTGGCGATATGGCAGGTATATCCGGTATGATGCTTGCAATGACTCTGGTGCCTACAATTGGAGTGATTGGCATAGCGACAGATGTGAGTCGGGCCTATATCGTTAAAACGCGTCTGGCTACGGCTTTGGATGCTGCGGCCCTTGCTGGGGGCAAAAACTTCTTTGATTCTGACCGGGAAGCGCAAATTAAAAAATATTTTGACGCTAACTTCCCTTCTGGTTTTTACGGCGCAAACATATCTGGGCCCTATGAGCTTGATGCCGATGGTAACAGGCTGGACCCAGGGCACGTCTATAATCAGAATGATGCAGTATTAAGGTTGACGGCGGATGTGGAAATCCCGACTACTTTCATGAGGGTATTTCAAATAGATACGATGGATGTTGGTAGTTATACGGAGGTAACGCGGGAAACGTCTCTCCTTGATGTTGTGCTTGCGATTGATATGTCAGGTTCCATG
>JAESRB010000145.1 GCA_016764855.1 Emcibacter sp. | reverse complement strand
TGGGCAAATTGCCGACTTAGCTGGTTTGCCTGGGCGCGCACGATTAGTGGGTAAAACCGCATCAATTAGGCCCCGTGTATCTTGTTCCGCAGCCAGAAGGGAACTATGCCCCCCCTGAGATATGCTGGAACTGATCACCAGGGTATTGTCCGGGGTGAATTTTACAGAACCCTGCGCCAGTTCCTTATTCATGACATAAAAAGCAAATTCAATGGAGGATAGGACGTATTTCCCCCAGTTGACCTCATCATTCAGGCCGGAATGGGCATGTTGGATTGCGACCCGGTGGGGAAATTCCTCGTTATATTCTTTTAATTCAGGCGTCAAGGGCAGAGTAAAACTTGACCGTTCCCCTGCTGTGACGGCATCTATCAATTGTCCTTGCAAATCAAATGTCTTGCCAAGGGTTAAATAATGAGATCCGGTGCCGGTGCCTTTATCCGTATAGGCAACGGCGCAGCCTTTGTTCAACGCCCACTCGCCGACGGTGCCAATCGCGCCGTATATGCCGCGTGAGCCAGAGGACGGACCGGTGATCAGGCAGGGATTTTCCACATCAAAATGATCGGGGATTTGCACCATAAGGGTGACATTCTGATGATCGGGGCTTAATTTCATGAAACTGAGATATTCAACGCCTGCAATCTTGCCTTCTGGGTTCTGGTTGCCAATATTTGGTCCATAAATGCGGCCAAAACCGCCGGCGCTTGTGGTATCGATCAACGCCCGGTAATTGCTATATATGGCATAGCGCCGTAATTCTGCCGGAGTGGGTTTGGTAGGATTCTTATATGTTGGTGGAGTTTGGGACTGGATGCCCTGAAGCCCTAGTCCCCCCGTCAGTAGATCGTCTGTTTTTCCATCATATTGCAGTCGGATCATGTCCCCCACAAGAAAATCAGGGGCTTGGGCCAGATCATTGTTGTTCATTTCACAAGAGCCAAGGAGAAAACCCATAAGAGTGGTTGAAAGCAGCAGGCTTGGTTTTGTCATGTTTCTTCTCTTTTGGTTTAGCCTCAATCGCAGGGGGGTGCGCTCAGGGAAATTTTTTAACTATGGCAAATGCTTTCACCAGAACACGAATAAGGCGATTGCGATAATCACCCCTAACACTGGCACAATTACGGTCAAGGCCGCAAGAGGTGCATAGGCATCTTTGTGTTTTTCACCGCAAATAGCCCGGATTGTCGTTACGACATATCCATTATGGGGCAGACTGTCCAAAGCCCCGGATGAAATAGCGACGACCCTGTGCAGAGCATCGGGGTCAACGCCAAGGTCGAGGTAATGGGGGGCCAAAGCAGGTAGAGCGATGGACTGACCGCCTGATGCTGAACCGGTGAGGCCGGCAATCACGCTGACGGCAACGGCCGCGCCGATTAATTCATGACCGGGTAGCGAGGTCATGGCGTCAACAACCACGGTAAATGCCGGAGATGCCTTGGCCACAGTACCAAAGCCAACCACGGCAGAGGTATTGCCAATGGCAATTAAAGCGCCTGCTGTGCCAGATGATAAAGCGCCCTCAAGGTTTTTGAATTTCTTCCAATTGAGGATGACGGTCCCGAGAACCCCACAGGTGAGGGCGATCAGTAGTGCGGATTGTTTTAAGCTGTCATGAAAGACAAAGGCAACGCCCAGAACCATAACAAGCGGTAACATACTTAGGAAAGGGTTGGGGAGTTCGCGGTTTAATTCAATAATAGGATCATTTGGCCGTTCATCATAGCATTCCCCATTTGCCACAGCCTTTGTGATCATACGGCGCAACCACCAGAATCCAAAAGTTGCCATGAACAGGGCGACAACAATACTGACCTGCCAACCGGAATAGAGTGTTGTGCCGAGGAACTTAATGGGAATAACATTTTGTATTTCCGGGGAACCGGCAGAGGTCATGGTAAAGGTCACAGACCCAAAGGCAAGGGCCGCTGGAATGAAACGCCGGGGCAGGTTGGCTTGTTTAAACAGGCTTAAGGCCATGGGATAGACGGAAAAGGCAACCACAAACAGACTGACGCCGCCATACGTCATGATGGCACAGGCCGCGACTATGGCAAATACCGCATGCTTCAATCCCATCTTACCTACAATCCAGTGGGAAATACTGTCGGCCGCGCCGCAATCTTCCATGACTTTACCGAATATGGCCCCAAGAATGAATATGGGAAACCAGGAGAATATAAAACCGGAAAATCCCGTCATATAGCTGGCGACATAGTCGGCCTGACCGGGCTCAGCAAGTTGCGGGAACAGGGCAAGACCGCTCATCATTGCAACAAATAATGCGGACAAAGGACCCGCTATCATTACATTCACCCCGCGAATGGTAAGGGTTATGAGCAATAGAAGTCCACCAACCAGACCAATCATACTTAATATTTCAATCATAATATTCCCAAATAATCTATTATTTTCAAAGGGGTGCATATAATATTCTCGTAAACTATAGGTCATAATGGCGGATTCCGTCTGCCCTAGACCATATGGACCATGGTCTAGGGTCACATATCAGAATGATGATGGTAGCCTGTGATGAATGAAGGGTTCGTTTGTTTGCGAATATATGCATTATGTCAAAGAAACTTTGGGAGAGAACAGTTGAAAAAACATCTATCACATAATTTATTATCCTCAATATCACTTGGGTCTATCTTATTAACAGCAGGCGCAGGACAAGCTGTCTATGCGGCGGATGAAAGTTTCATGCTGGAAGAAATTACCGTGACCGCCCGGAAAACATCGGAAAGCCTGCAATCAGTGCCGGTGGCCGTTACCGCGTTTAATGCTGCGGACCTCGCGGTAAGAGGCATCTCTGACATTACGGAATTGCAGCAACAGATCCCTAACACAACTCTACAGACCAGCAGGGGAACGAACTCCACCCTGACCGCGTTTATTCGGGGGATCGGTCAGCAGGACCCGCTTTGGGGTTTTGAGCCGGGTGTTGGGATCTATGTAGATGACGTTTATTTTGCACGTCCTCAGGGGGCTGTTCTTGAGATACTTGATGTGGAGCGTATAGAAGTATTGCGAGGGCCACAAGGGACGCTTTATGGCAAGAATACTATCGGCGGGGCTTTGAAATATGTCACCAAAAAAATGGACGGGGAAGGTGAGCTATATCTGGAAGGTCAGTATGGCACATATAATGCTCTGAATTTCAAAGCAACGGGTCATGCGCCGATTGTTGAAGATAAATTTTATATAGGTTTCGGTTTCGCGACCTTGAACCGTGATGGCTTTGGTAAGTTTATCAACAAGAATAATGCGGAAAATTATAATAAAAAGCTGGTATCTGGTCGATTGACCATGGAGTTTACACCGTCCGAGAGCCTGTTCATTCGTATTGCTGGAGATATTACGGATGACGATTCTAACGCACGGGGCGGCCACCGTCTGACAACAAGCGTTTTTACGGCTGACGCTCCATTAGATGATGTTTATGATACGCTTGCTGGGATGGATACAACAAATGAGGTTCAGTCCAAAGGCCTTTCCCTGATTGTAGAATATGACTTGAATGAGAGTTTAACTGCAAAATCCATCACATCTTATCGGGAGGGCAGTACCCTAACCAATATTGACTTTGATAATACCGCTTTCAATTCTGTTGATGTTCCGGCCCTATATGATGACAATCAATTCACGCAGGAATTACAGCTGAATTATAACAGTGATCGTTTTAATATGGTCGGAGGGCTCTACTATTATCAAGGGGATGCCTGTGGTAAATTTGGTGTTATCCTTGGCGGCTTTGGCATTACGCTGGAAAACGGCGGCTGTGTGGATACTAAAAGCTTCTCTGCTTATGCACAGGGCAGTTATGACCTGACCGATAAATTGTCTGTGAGCATGGGGGGACGTTATACCCACGATAAGAAAACGGCCAATGTTTATCGGTTTGTATATCTTGGGTCTGTTTTTCCGACGGAACCTGTTAATGTCCCACCAACGGCAGTGCCTTTCGCAGTGCAATCAGACTTTGATGGCGAGAAATCCTGGAATAAGTTCACACCCCATATTGGTTTGGATTACCAGATTAACGATGATATCATGACCTATGCCAAATTCTCAACCGGGTTTAAGAGCGGCGGTTTTGATATGCGTGGTAATAAGGCCGCAAATCCAAGTGCGGATCAGCCTTATGATCCTGAATCAGTTGATACATATGAAATTGGATTGAAGAGTGAGTTATTAGACGGTCGCGCCCGGATCAATATAGCCTTGTTCTACAATGATTATAAAGATATGCAGGTCACTGTGCAGCGGAGCATTAACAACGGCGCTAGTTTTGCTTCACAAGTCTTAAATGCGGCGAATGCGGAAATGAAGGGTGTTGAGGTTGAGGCAATTTTTGCCGTTACCGAGGAATTAACCCTGAATGCGACCATGGGTTATATTGATGCCTCATTCAAGGATGTGATATTCTTTAATTCGGACACGCAGCAGAGTGAAGATGTATCTGACCTTTGGTCTATTTCCAATACCCCCGATTTCAGCTCTAATGTCAGCCTGACATATCGGACCGAGGTGTCAGAATGGGATATGATTGCAACAGCAAACTGGGCCTATCGTAGTGATACTCAAATTTTTGAAGTTCCTTCTATGCTGGATATGGGAAGTTACAGCCTGTTTAATGCGGGTATAACATTCATTTCTCCGGATGGCGGCTGGACAATCGGCGTTCATGGTAAGAATATCCTGAACAAGAAATACCGTATTGCAGGTTATAACTTTGCGGACCTTGGCGGCGAAGAAACTATCGTTGGATATTACGGTGATCCGGCAACAGTTACCGCGACTGTCGGCATCAGGTTCTAAACTTTAATGTAAGGTAATTTAATCTGAAAAGTGGCGGCATTCATTGTCGCCTCTTTTTTGTCTGGGGCCATAGAATTTCGCGCAGTCTATCCGTTATATACTGTTAACAGTATAGCGGGAAATAACAGAGCTTAATTGCGCCGGGTGGTGATGGTAATGCTGTCTTCTATAGAGGATAGGCCAGGGCCGATAGCTTTGATAATAAGGCGGTCCGGGTTGATCCCGCTCTGTTCCAGGAAGTTCTTTGTCAGAAGTCCCCGGTTAAAAGCAATGCGGATTGCTTCATGGTGTGCGGTATCTATGCTCATATTGCGGATACCTGTGGGGGATGAGGCAAAACTATGGATATAGACCGGGATATTGTGCTTTGTGATCTGTGTAGCCCATTGGCGGATCATGTCCCGGTTATTTTGAGTGAGCTGGACCTCGCCTTTATAGAATTGCAGACGGAGAGGTTTTATCGCCGTGAGTTGATCGGCCTGGAGAAATATTTTCTCGTTAAGGTCTTTATCCTCTGCCACAGAAGGGGCAGAGGAGGCCAGGAGGCTTAACCATAATGCAGACGATAATGATAATATGGCCGAACACTCCTTTTATTTCACTGTTTATTTCTCTGCATTTTTAGCGGCTTTGCGCGCTTTACCCAATAGACGGGAAATAGGCCCGTGAATAACATTATTGGTGGCCAGAACTTCTCCGGTTTCATAGGCTTTGTTTTTGCCATCAAATGTCGTGATGCTTCCGCCAGCTTCACGGACCAACAGCATTCCCGCAGCAATGTCCCATTTATTCAGATCGCTTTCCCAGTAACCATCATACTTTCCTGCGGCGATATAGGCAAGGTCAAGGGCAGGGGAGCCAAACCGACGTATGCCGGATACTTCGCCCATGATAGTGTCCAAGCTATGGATAAAGGCTTTATGTCCTGGCGTGCCATGGTAAGGAATGCCTGCGGCAAGCAGACTGGTTTTCATATCCCGGCGTGCGGAGACTCTTATTTTCATATCATTAAGAAATGCGCCCCGGCCTTTTTCTGCCCAATAGGTCTCATCCGTAATTGGATTATAGATGAGGGCAGCTGTGAGTTCACCATTCTGCTCGAGCGCAATAGAAATACAAAAATGCGGAACCCCATGTAGGAAATTTGTTGTCCCGTTCAGAGGGTCTACGATCCAGCGGCCACTGCCATCACCCAGATTTACTTCGCCTTCTTCTTCTAGAAGAAAGGCAATATTAGGGCGGGCCTTGAACAGCTCTTCCTTGATGGTTTTTTCAGCCTTCAGGTCCGCAGAGGTGACAAAAGTTGCTGGACCTTTGCGGGATACCTGAAGATGTTCCACTTCTCCAAAGTCGCGATTCAGTCTGCGACCCGCTTTTTGAGCGGCCATTTCCATGACGTTAATGACGGCTGATTTCAAAGCCATAAGTGGGATCCTTCAAAAAATAAATACTAATATGTTGGTTTTAAAATTACTTTGCAGGCTTATTTTGCACGCTCTACATAGGTTTTCTCTTCGACGTTAACGACAATTTTGTCGCCAACACCAACGAAAGGCGGAACCATAACGCGGACACCATTTTCCATGATAGCAGGCTTGGGGGAAGAGGTTGCGGTCTGTCCTTTAACGACAGGTTCGCTCTCTACCACTTCAAGGGTAACATTTTGAGGAAGTTTTACGCCAAGAGGACTTTCCTCATGGGATTCAATGGTAACTTCCATGCCGTCTTGAAGAAAGGCGGCTTTATCACCAACGAGTTCTGCGGTAAGTTCAACTTGTTCATATGTTTCAAGGTCCATGAAAGTATACATGCCGGAATTTTCATAGAGATAACTATGTTTTCTCTGTTCCAGACGGACCTGTTCCACTTTTGCAGAGGAACGAAAACGTTCATTCAGTTTGCGACCATCCCTGAGGTTTTTCAGCTCTACCTGAAGGTAGGCGCCACCCTTGCCGGGTTGGGTATGTTGTGTTTTGACGGCGACCCAAAGTCCACCTTGATGTTCAATGACATTACCCGGACGAATATTGTTACCATCAATTTTCATTTTCAAACCTTTTAAAAGAACGATCTATTTCGAGCGCAAACTAACAGCTTGACGTTACCTATGCAATGATTATTCACCTAATATCCTTTTGTCATATTGATCCGGTTTAACAAGGGTAGATTTTTTTGCATGTTCAGGTAGTTTTCATAGAGTTTCCGGGCGGCGAGCCCTATATTCGTTACGCTGGCACTATGGGGGGTCAGGTATATTCTTGGGTGCCGCCAAAAGGGATGATCTTCTGGCAAGGGCTCGGTCCTAAAAACATCCAAACAGGCCCCGCTCAATTGTTCTTGGTACAGGGCATCCATAAGGTCGTCTTCATTCAGATGTCCCCCGCGTCCCACATTAATTAGGTAAGCGCCTTTTTTAGTTTTGTGAAAAAACGTCTTATCAAGAATATTTGTGGTTTGGGGGGTGAGGGGCAATAGGCAGACGATATAATCGGCGTCTGTGAGGGCGGCGTCCAATTGGTTTGGGCCGTGAAAAGTCTTGATTCTGTCTATGTCTTTGGGGCTTTGGCTCCAGCCACGAACTGTAAAATTCAAATTCGTCAGATAACGGGCTACTTCCAGCCCGATATTGCCCAGCCCCAATAGGCAAACGACATTTCCTGAGCGAGGGGCTTTTGGGGACCAATGGGTGGCGGCTTGATATTCACGATATTCGGTTAGGCGAAGCCGTTGATTGAGGATCACACCGGCAATATATTCACACATTTGCCGGGAAAGGCTGTCATCCACAAGCCGAGTGATGATGGCTTGTTCGGGAAGGTCGGGGTCTTTCAAGATGTGATCAACACCTGCGCCGTAAGAGGCAATGACTTTTAGATTGGGGAATTTGTTTAATTCACCTGATGGATGGTTCCAGACAATGACATATTCGATATCTTGAGTGGGGCCTACCTCTGGCCATATTCTGATATCAAGATCAGGATTAATTTTGTTTAATGCCGTGGCGAGGGCCGTTACATCTCTGTCCGGCATAAGGATTAACAGGGTCATATTGTTTTTAAACTTTACTGTTCGGTGTATCTGTGGCGAAAATATCTTTGTCCGAGGCAAATGTTTTGAATTCCAGACCATTGCCTGCGGGATCCTGAATGAACATGGTGGCTTGCTCGCCGGCTTTCCCCTCAAATCGAATGTGAGGGGGGATGAGGAATGTAATTTTCTTGTCTGTTAACCTATTCGCAAGGTCTTGCCAGTCTTCTCGGGGCAGGATTAGTCCAAAATGTCGTGTCGGAACCTGCTTGTCTTCGACCAGACTTGTCGGGCAGTCGGGCATGACGGGATTATGATGGGCAACGATTTGATGACCATAGAAGTCAAAGTCTATCCAGTCGTTGCTTTCGCGGCCAAGTTTGCAGCCAAGAACTTCTGTGTAAAAGGTTCGAGCCTGTTCAAGATTAGTAACCGGAAAGGCCAAATGAAATCGTGGTAATGCCATAATATTTATCCCTGCTATATTTGAATAATATCATATAAGCTGTGGAGCGCTCAATCAAAGGATTTATAGGGGTTTTATGGTAACTCATGATAAAAAACCCGCCTTTAATATTAAAGGCGGGTTAGTTTTGCCGGAGTTATTGTAGTTGTTATATCTTAATGGAGTTCAGCGCGCATCTTTTGCCGCATGGCGTCGATGGGAACCCAGTTATTCTTTACTTCCATGTGCCAGAAGGTCCAGCCATTACAAGAAGGCGCACCTTGAAGCTGTGCACCAACCTGATGGATGGAGCCTTTGTTATCTTTGCTGATGATGGTGCCGTCTGCACGAACTTTTGCGCTGTGTCTTTTGCTGGAATCGAGCAGAATTGTACCGGGCTTGATCATGCCGCGTTCTACAAGGTTACCAAAAGGAATGCGGGTTTGCGCACGTTTTGCCGGCGTGATTTCCAGTGCGTCATCACTTAACTGTTCCACCATTTTGATCCGGTCGGTGGCGAGGGAAATATACTTGTCTTCCATTTCAATACCAATGTAGTGACGTCCTAGTTTTTTGGCAACCGCACCAGTTGTGCCGGAACCAAAGAAAGGATCAAGAACTACATCACCTTTGTTGGTTGAAGACAACAATACCCGATAGAGCAGTGCTTCTGGTTTTTGTGTGGAATGTCCTTTATGGCCGTTGACTTTCAAGCGTTCCTTGCCGGAACATATGGGAAAAACCCAATCAGAGCGCATTTGAATATCTTCATTCAGGGCTTTTAAGGCGTCATAATTAAAGGTGTATTTGTTAAAGCCTTCACCTTTGTTACACCATAATAATGTTTCATGGGCGTTGGTAAAGCGAGTGCCTCGGAAATTTGGCATAGGATTGGTTTTGCGCCAGACAATGTCATTTAAAACCCAATAGCCAATATCCTGCAGGATTGAGCCAACCCGGTAAATATTATGGTAGCTGCCAATGACCCAAATGGTGCCGGTGTCTTTTAGGATGCGGCGGGCGGCGGTCAGCCATTCCCGTGTAAAATCATCATATACAGCAAAGCTGTCAAATTTATCCCAGTCGTCATTGACGGCGCTGACACGTGAGTTGTCAGGACGATGAAGCTCGCCTTTTAACTGCATATTATAGGGAGGGTCAGCAAAAATAACATCAACTGACTTTTCTGGCAAACTGTTCATCAATTCAATGCAATTGCCTTGCAATATCTGGTCCAGAGGCAGTTCGCTATAGGGCTTTGCCGTAGGGGCGGCCTTTTTTTTGTTGGACGATTTCATTTTTCCTTGACTCTCACTTTTTTATTTTCGCTTTATATCGCGTTTGTTATGGAGTGATTCTGAATCAAAAAACGAATCAGGTCAAGTTATTTTTTTAGTTGAATCAATCCCTTATGCTGATTCCCTGAGTCATTAGGTCGCGGATA
>JAESRB010000144.1 GCA_016764855.1 Emcibacter sp. | reverse complement strand
CCGATATCGGCTTGATGGCCTTTTACCGCAGACCAGGCAACAAGTTCGCCTTCGAAAAATATCGGCTTATAAACCGCCACATCGTTATTCTGGTTGCCCATGGAGAAAACGTCATTATGGAAAAACACGTCCCCCTCGTTAATGTTGCCCTCGTAATATCCAATGATATATTTGCATACCGGGGCCAGAGAGAAAGCCAGAATGGGCAGATTTTCCATCTGTTCCAGCATGTTGCCTTCGCCGTCATAAAGCCCGGTAACAAAATCCTTGGCTTCGCACAATATGGGCGAGCGGGTGGATTGCTGAACGGATATGCTCATTTCATCGGCAATGGATTTAAACGCCCGGGCATAAACGGACAATAAAATGGGATCTATTTTGCTCATGAACTTACTCCTTCCAAAAGAGAGGGGACCAAATCTGTGCGGTCTTTGCGGTACAGGGCGAATGAGCCATATTTATCGACCACGCAATTAAACGTGCCACCGACAAAGATGGCGGTTGTCACCTGTTCAATCATGGCGGGGCCTTCCACATGATTGCCGTGGATCATTTTATGGCCATCATACACGGTTACGGTCCTGAATTCCTTATCTTCGGGGATATAGACGGACCGTTCGCCCTTTATGGCCTTTGAGGCATCGGCACCTGATTTTTCCTCGGTGCGGAAGCTGGGTTTTGCCACCTCGCCCACGGATTGGACGCGGATATTGATGATCTCAACCGGGGCGCCTTCATCGTCTTCCAGAGAATAGCCAAATCGGCGGTTATGTTCGGCGTGGAACGCCGCCGCGATGGTGGCCTCATCATGATTGTCGATGCTGTCCTGTGTGACTTCCACGGAAACTTCGTGATATTGCCGCAGGTAACGGCAATCCAGCTTGATGATCGTGCTGCGTTTTTCTGCCGGAATTTTTTCTTCTTTCAGCAGGTCATCTCCTTCGGTGACCATAGCGGAAATAACCTTGCCCAATACGTCCCAGTCCATGGTGTTGAGCTGGCTGACAAAGGTGCGGACAAAATCATGGCGCAGATCCGACATTAACATACCCGCCGCGCAGAGGATGGAAGATTCCCGGGGGATAATCTGGAACGGAATCTGTAATTCTTCACAGATCAAACAGCTATGGGTTGGGCCAGCGCCTCCGGCGACCACCAGCGGGAATTCCCGAGGGTCAAAACCGCGCTTGATGGTAATCTCCCGGATGCCCTGTGCCATATTGGTACAGGCGATGCGGTACATGCCCGCCGCTGCTTTCTCAATGGAAAGGCCCATGGGGATGGCCACATGTTCTTCGATGGCGGTACGAGCTGCTGCCATATCAAGTTTCATACTGCCGCCAGCAAAGAAGTTGGGGTCCAGATACCCCAGAACCAGATTGGCATCGGTACAGGCGGGTTTTTTGCCGCCTTTCATGTAACTGGCCGGACCGGGATCGGCCCCGGCACTTTCCGGCCCCATGCGCAACAGTCCGCCTTCATCAAGCCAACCAACGGAGCCACCGCCCGCGCCAATCGTATGAATGCCGAGCATGGGCAAAGCCAAGCGGCGGCGGTCAATTTCACCTTCGTTGACCACAACCGGTCTGCCGACCACGAGGGCCGCTTCGAAACTGGTGCCGCCCATGTCAACCACGATGCAGTTTTCTTGGTCATGGGCTTTAACATATTGCAGGCCTGCGCCCGGTCCGGCTGCCGGACCGGAAAGTAGGGTCAGGGCGGCTTTTTCCATGGCAATCTGGGGCGTCATAACCCCGCCATTGGATTGCATGATCAGTAAAACACCTTCAAAACCAATATCCTTGAACCGTACGAGCAATTGATTGATATAATGGTTCAGGATGGGGCCAATGTAGCTGTTCAGCGCGGTGGTGCTAACCCGTTCGTAAAAACGGATAGAGGGTAGTAGGTCTGAGGATACGGTCAGATAGGCTTCGGGCATTTCCTTGCGCACAAGCTCCGCAGCGCGCTGCTCATGTTCGCCGTTGGCAAAGCTGTTCATGAAACAGATGGCGACGGCCTTGACGTCGTCGGCCTTGAATAAATCAATTGCCGCTTTGACGTCATTCAGATTTAAAGGCGCGATTTCCTTGCCATTCCGGTCCAGTCTGCCGCCAACGCCCTGTCGCAGATAGCGTGGCACCAAAGGCACCACATTGGTGCAACGGTTATTATATTGCTCTTCCCGAATACCCCGGCGCATTTCCAGCGCATCCCGCAGACCTTCGGTGGTGATGAGCCCGGTTTTGGCGCCGTTACTGGTCAGCGTGGCATTGGTGGTCACGGTAGTGCCATGGACGATGGTGTCAATTTTTGCCGCCAATTCCGCTAAAGTCAGGGGCGGGTCCATGCTTTCCGCAATATCGGTCAGGCCGTTCATCACGGCAATAGAGGGATCGGATGGTGTTGATAATGTCTTATGTATGCGGGTGTCCTGACCTTCTTGATCTACGAAAAAGTCGGTGAAAGTCCCGCCCACATCAATGCCTATTTTCAGACTCATTCACGTAATCCTTTTTTATTTTCTATCTGTAACCTGAAGCACAATGGCCATGGCAGTGTCGCCTGCGGCACACCCGCTGAACAGACCGTAACCGCCCCCCTTGAGGGCCAGTTCTTCAATTAATTCGATAACGCCGCGCAGCCCCATGGGACCTTGGGGGTGTCCCCAGATCAGGGAGCAGCCAAAATTATTCATCATATTCACGTCAATACCGAACTGATCCGCGAAATAGATGTCATTGACCACAAAGGGGTTATGGGTCGTGATCGCGTCCATCTGCTCTATGGAGAAGCCCGCCTGAGCAAGCGCCACTTGTGCCGCAGGAACAGCGGCCTTGGGCATATAGGCCAATTCTACGCGGGCCTGCCCGATACCGTGGATCTTGATTTGAATATGGCTATTTTGGCTGATTTCTTTTGCTTTATCCGGGGAGGCGACAATCAGGCTGGCATTGCCGTCCGCCGGGTGGGTTTGACCGCCATAGGTGATGGAGCCGCCCTCGACCACGGGCCGGAGTTTGGCAAGGCCCTCTGCTGTTGAGATTGTCAGTCCCTCATCGCCCATAAGCTGATTGGCGGTTTTCTTGAAATTGGGCCGTGGCACATCAAAAGGCAGGGTCATATAGCGTTTTTGGAAAGCATGGTCGTCGGCCAAGGCGGCGGCATATTGTTCCTGGCGTCTTAACACGACCTCATGTTGTTGTGGGGTAGTGATGCCATTGTCACGGGCGACATTTTCCGCCGTCGTCAGCATGGAATGGCCGCCCAACGGATCATACCCGAAATTATCCATGGTCCAGTTTTCAAATTTTCCCGTGCCGCCGGGACCGGCTGGATTGGGGTAATAGACTTGAGGGCCATTGGAAACGCGGTCGGTGGCGACAATCAAAGCGGCCGTTGCCTGCCCGGTTTCAATTTCCTGTGCGCCGCTCAAAATACAACGGACGCTGGTGGCACAGGCCTGTCCAATGGTCGGACCACCAATATGGCCAAGCCCTGCCATGCCCGTCAACCAAGGCAGGCCATAAAAGACATGCTGTTGCGGTACGGATGTGCCAAGGACGCCGTAATCCAGCAATGCCCCGTCAATTTGACGCCGGGCCATTTCGTCGCGCACCACATGGGCGGCAAATTTAATGCTGTGAAGATTTGCAAGGCTGCCCTGCCACCGGCAAAAGGGGGTGGACCAATAGGCACCGTAGGGTATTTCTGCAAGATACGTCATGAATGGCCTCCTGAAAAATAATTGCGGGTTCTGTATTTTTTTATGTGATTTTATGTTTTTTGTATTTTTCCACATACCCTGAGTTGAAGAATAGAGCAAAAAACACCCGTGAAACAATTGATAGTTTCTTATGGTTGACCTTACAAAAACTAATATCAATGATAATTGAGTTATGCCAGCTACTTAGGGTTATATAAGTGTTATATTAAGCAAAAAAATCATTACTTTTTCTACTAAATATGATATTTGATATAAGTATTTCTAACGCGAATGTCAGAAGACTCGAAAGTAAACAGACCATGGGACGTAAATTACCGAATTTAAATTCTATCCGCGCCTTCGAGGCCGTCGCCCGGCATTTGAATATCACGCGCGCATCAGAGGAGTTGAATGTGACGCAAGCCGCAGTCAGCCATCAGATAAAAGGATTGGAAGCGCAAATGGGGGTCATGTTGTTTCGCCGCCATAACAAGGGCCTTCTCCTGACCAAAGAAGGGCAGGCCATGGTGGAACCCATGACCAATGCTTTTGATATTATTGCCGATGCCACCAATCTTATTTTCAACAGCGAAATCCAGATATTGAAAGTCTCCATGCCCAGCCCGTTTGCCAGTGGCTGGCTCATGCCGCGCATGCAAAAATTCTATAAAGAATATCCCAATATCGACATACGGATCATGGTGAGCAGTAAGGAATTTGATCTGTTGAAGGCCGGGGATGTGGATATTGACCTGCGTTATGGTGATGGAAAATGGCCTCATGTGGCAAGTCAGAAATTTCTGGCGGAGGAAATATTTCCGGTTTGTAGCCCGGACCTTCTGGGGGGGGAGCTTGCTCTGAAAATTTTAGATGATCTTGGTCAGCATGTACTGCTGCATGATCATGAGGATATTGGCTGGAAAGAATGGCTGGATGATGCGGGTGTGAAAGGCATTGATTACAGTCGGGGGCCGGGTTTTTCCCATTCAAATCTGACTTTGCAGGCGGCGAAATTGGGCCATGGAATTGCGTTGGGGCGTATGCCGTTGGTCTCGGAAGCTTTGCGAAGGGGGGACTTGGTCCGGCCCTTTGAGATCAGCCTGCCCACGGGCATGGGCTATTATGTGGTGAACACAAATATTGCTTCTGAGAAATCCAAAATTCGGTCTTTCACCAATTGGTTGCGGGAGGAAGTCCGGCTTTTTGAGCTGGTGGCCTGAGGCGTCAAAACCAGAGGGGGTATAAAAACGGGTCAGCCTTTTCAGGTGACCCGTTTTGTAGGATGTTCTTTCAGACCTAGAGCTTAAAGATATACGGCCTGGATGGTGGTGTATTCTTTCAAGCCATCAACGCCGAACTCAACCCCGATGCCGGACCCTTTAACGCCGCCAAAAGGAACGTTGGGCTGAAGCATGCCATGTTTGTTGATCCAGACACTGCCGCATTCAAGACGGGTGGCCAAAGCTTTGGCCTGTGCCATATCATTTGTCCAGATGGAACCGCCGAGGCCGTTGTCTGAGTCATTGGCCCGGGCAATGGCATCATCAATGTCGCTATATTTGATGATGGGCAGAGCCGGTCCGAATTGTTCTTCATCGACGATGGGCAGGCCGTCGCTGACATCGGCCAGAAGGGTGACGGGATAGAAAAATCCTTTGCCGTTTTCTGCTCTGTCGTCGGGATCTGCACCCAAAAGAACACGGGCCCCATTGTCAACCGCATTGTCCACGAGCCTTTTGACTTTATCATATTGCATTTTATTCTGTACGGGGCCGAGAACTACATTTTCATCAAGCCCATTGCCAACGGGCATGCTTTTTGCAAAATCAGTTAGGGCCGCACAGACGTCATCATAGACATCTTCATGAACATATAGGCGTTTCAACGCCGCACAGGTTTGGCCACCATTAATGAAAGCTCCCCAGAATAACCCTTGGGCGATGGCTTTGGCATCCACATCCGGCAACACAATACCCGCATCATTGCCGCCAAGTTCCAACGTCAGGCGTTTCAGGGTCGGGGCGGCACTGGCCATAACCTTACTGCCGGTGGCACAAGAGCCGGTGAATACGATTTTCTGAATATCCTCATGCTCGCTCATCATTTGGCCCAGTTCATCTGTGCCGCTGACCACATTCAGGACGCCTTTGGGGAGGACAGAACCGATCAATTCGATCATGCGTAACGTGCTAAGCGGGGTGAAGGGCGATGGCTTTATAACAACCGTATTTCCCGTACGGATCGCCGGAATTACATGCCAGATGGCAATCATCAAAGGCCAGTTCCACGGGGTGATAGAGCCGATAACGCCAAGGGGATTGCGGTGTAGTTCAACCCGCCCTTCTTCGTTATCCTGAATGACTTCCACGGGTAGTTCAAGATCAGCAGTATAATGAGTCCAGCCCTGACAGCCGCCTAATTCGAAACGTGAGCCCACCCCGTTCAGAGGCTTTCCCTGTTCTTCGGTCAATAATTTGGCCAGTTCTTCGGCATTTTCTTCCAAAATCTGACCAATGGCATGACAGGCGGCTTTGCGGTCAGCATCACTGACATTGCGCCATGTTTTAAAAGCCTCGGCCGCAGCGGCTACAGCCATATTCAGTTGATCACGGGTCGCAACCGGACATTTTCCTAACAATTCGCCATTGGCCGGATTGAAGATATCCATGTGATTTTCAGTAGGGACAGATTCGCCGTTTATATATAAATTATAGTCCATAATATTTTCCATCGGTTGCGGGTTTGGAGGCGTAAGCCTCTTCTTTGTTATTTATGTATCATGCGGATGACAGTGGCACCCATATCGGGACAGCCGGGCAAGATAACCTCGCCAATGCGAGACAGGTCATCGGTATTATATATGGCAATGTCACAGGTGGTGCCACCTACATATACTTCTTTGCCATCGGCGGAAATTTCCGTCTGATAATAGGTATGGTCCAGATCAATACGCTGTGCCGTATGAGGGTTTTCCAGATCAATTTTGATCAGCGTGTTATAGGAGGCATAAGCGGTTTTCCGGTCAGGATGGAGGACGGAACTGAACAGAACTTCCGGTGCGGATTGAAAATCGATCAAGTCAAATTTCTCTGTATCCAGATCAAGGGTCAGCAATCCGGTGCGGTATCGTTCCATATTATCTTCGGCCATATCGGTACGGACGTAAGAGATTGGCGTTGAGAAAATGCCGTTGTTATCCCAGCTAGGCCAAAAGGCGAGCGCATCCGGCTGTGACAGATTAGGCTGTGTCCAGTTGCGCAGGGGATAGACCACCTCGTATTTTCCGGTTTGCACATCAATTTTATAAAAGTCCCAGCCCATGGCATAGAGCGCGCCGCTTTTTGCCGTGATCAATAGATGTATGCGCCGGGGCAGGGCAAAGGATCGGTCCGGGGTTGCCTCTAGTCCGGCATCGGTTTTAAAGACGCTCAGGCGTGGTTCCAGCGATTCATACCGGTCCAGATGGATTTTGGTGGGAATGTCATAGGAATAAATCTCTGTCCCATCGGGGCTGATGTCAAAGCCATAATTCCAGGTCCGTTCGTCGTCCTTATAGTCAAGGTCAGCGCGAAAAACCACAGCCCCGCTGTCCAGGTCAATGCCGATAATGGAACGCAGGTGGTTGGTCCCTACATAGGCAATTTTTCCATCGGGAGACATGACAATATTCTGTGGTGCGGTGCTGTCCGGGATGGTGAAGGTCTTTTCGACCTTTCGGGCCTTGATATCAATGACAAATAATTTATTGGGCCGGGCGCCGACGATCATATATTCTTTGGCAGAAGCCACAGACGAGAGGGCAAGGCCCCAAAATAGCGTCAATAATATAAAAATTTTCTTCACGGGTGTCATCCTAATATTAGTCTTCTGGCTCATATCATTCTTTATATTAGTCTTCTGGAAAAACGGCTTGTAATTTGCGCCAATTCTTACGGGTATCTTCCAGATTTGACCAATCGGGATAGGTATTGACCGTATCGGGAACAGCGGCGGGCCACCAACAGGGGTCGGAACAGCCGTAAAGATCCGCCTCCATAGGCTGACAGAGGGAGGCAACGCTGCCAAAGGGGTCCACTTCCCAGCCGGGGTCTGTGGAGGTGGTGCAGCCCGCGACCGTCTGCATGGCATAGACTTCTTCTTTATTACCGGCATCAGTTGACTGAATAAGCCGATGGGCTTTTTTATTGAGCGGTTTTAAATGTTTCATGGTTCTTGATCCTGCTTACATAATGGGCGGATTGTTCCAGCGTTGTACCGTGGCAATCAGATGGGCTTCTGCGGTTATGGTCCGGTCCCCATCGGTGTAGGTGGCGATTATTTTCAGGTCACCGGCATTGTTGGTGCTGTATTTCCGCTCTGGATTGGGGCCAGCCGCTGCGGGGATGAAGGTTCCTTGCGGGGTGATATGTCCGGCATATTTGGCGTCCTGCATCTCTGCGGCCATGGCGTTGTAATTATCTACTGTCCAGATCACTGGCATCATGCCCAATGAGATGTCATCCTCCGTATTGGCCAGACCATCGGGGCCAACGGCATATCCTGTGGCTTCGAATTGTGCGGAAACTTTGGGAATGGGGCCGCCGGTGCCGCCAACACGGGAAATGCCATATTCCGGTGTGACTTTCAGGTAATCCACTTGGCTGTAAAGGACGAAATCCTGTGCTGCCGTATCATTGCCCACGGTTAATTTTACCGGTCCGGTTATGGTGCCATCGGTTTTCACCGATAAGATGATTTGATCCGCCGTTGCCTGTTTGACTGTGACCTGGGCCCCGGAAATCATCACGTCACCGGATAAATTGACACCGTTAATGATGACTTCTGTTGATTGACCGTTTTCCGAACTGGTTTTCAAGGCAGTTTTTAAAGCTGAGGGGACAATGCTCATAATGCCGTGACGGTTGGGTGTTTTGCGCCATGCGGTGATTTTGATGCTTTCATCCGGGTGGCCTTTTTTGAAGATTTGCCCGGTCATGCTGTTACCATCCTCGGACGCAGCCCAAATCTGGCGGAATTTATCCTCTCCAAACGTCACGCTGCCGCGCCATTCGTAACCGGAATGGACAATGGATTTTCCACTTCCGGTCAGGGTTATGCCGTCGGAGAAAGTCAGGGAAAAGTCATTTTGATAATGATCACCACCTGTGGCAATTACCTTCATGACGCCATTTAGATCTCCCTGTCCCGGAAGATGCCCGACGATGCGCCATTCCCCGGACATGTCTTTCCAGAGGGTCTTTTGCCAGTCTGTCCAGTCAGCGGTCGTGAGAGGATACATCTGACCCAGTTTTTCTGAGACTGGTCCCAACGCATCCGCGCGCCAGTCCCGTTCCCGGGCCAGCATTTGATATTCAATAGAGGCCCATTGACCAAGATGCATATGGACCAGATTTTGCCATTCGGCCTTGTCCCGCTTTAGTTATTTAAGTTGTGCAAGCCAATTAAAACGCCAACAATTACACTATGATCACCAACAAGAAGTTATTGAACATCAACAAATTGAAGATGTTTTTTCAACAGAATT
>JAESRB010000143.1 GCA_016764855.1 Emcibacter sp. | reverse complement strand
TTTACCACGTCGCCTTTGGTGTAAGACGCCAGAGCTTCTTCAGCTGTTTGGTCCCAAGACAGGTCAGACATGTGAACCATGCCATCGATGTCGTCGGTCAAACCAATGAACAAACCGAATTCGGTGATGTTTTTGATTTCGCCTTCGATTTCAGAACCAACAGGGAATTTGTCAGCAAACGCATCCCATGGGTTATCAAGACACTGTTTCAGGCCAAGGCTGATGCGACGTTTTTCTGGGTCGATTTCCAGAACCATAACTTCAACTTCTTGACTGGTAGAAACAATTTTACCAGGATGGATGTTTTTCTTAACCCAGCTCATTTCGGAAACATGGACCAGACCTTCGATGCCTTCTTCAAGCTCAACAAAAGCACCATAATCGGTGATGTTGGTGATGCGGCCTTTAAGTTTGGTGCTGATTGGGAATTTCTGCTCAACAGTGGACCAAGGATCTTCCAGCAACTGTTTCATACCAAGAGAGATACGTTGTGTTTCTGGGTTCAGACGAATGATCTGTACGTTGATGGTATCACCAATGCTCAGAACTTCTGAAGGATGATTGATGCGTTTCCATGAAATGTCAGTAACATGCAACAGACCGTCAATGCCGCCAAGATCAACAAAGGCGCCGTAATCTGTGATGTTTTTAACGATACCTTCAACAACCTGACCATCGGCCAATGTTGTGATCAGTTCAGCACGCTGCTCGGCGCGTGTTTCTTCCAGAATGGCGCGACGTGAAACAACGATATTGCCCCGTTTGCGATCCATTTTCAGGATTTGGAAAGGCTGTGTGATATTCATCAATGGGGTAACGTCGCGGATAGGGCGTACGTCAACCTGTGAACCTGGTAAGAAGGCTACGGCACCGTTCAGGTCAACCGTGAAGCCACCTTTAACGCGACCAAAGAT
This sequence comes from Emcibacter sp., assembly GCA_016764855.1. GTDB lineage: Bacteria > Pseudomonadota > Alphaproteobacteria > Sphingomonadales > Emcibacteraceae > Paremcibacter. The sequence continues at coordinate 12,352 of JAESRB010000143.1, read as the reverse complement.
AACGCCATCAACACGTTCTTCGGCTTCGTAAGATTTTTCCAGAACTGTCCATGATTCTTCCCGACGGGCTTTTTCTCTGGACAGGATCGCTTCGCCAGTGGCGTTTTCGATGCGTTCTACAAAGATGTCGACTTTGTCGCCAACAGCAAGCTCGGCATCTTGACCAGGAGCTGCAAATTCTTTTAATAAGACACGGCCTTCAGCTTTGAGGCCGATGTCGATAGTAGCGGATTCTTTATCTAGGGCGATGATCGTTCCGGTAACAACTTTACCGTCGAATCTTTCGTTTTCACCAAAGACTTCGTCGAGCATTGCTGCGAAATCTTCGGTACTTGGTACCATTTGTTCAGTCGTCATTATATAGGTTTCTCTCTTTACTTTTACGGTTTTATCAGGCCAGCCGGTTGTTTCCGGCGGTCTTGCGGTAAACAAAACAGGTTAATTAAAAAACACAAAAACCCCTCCTCCTATCGGTCGTTAAGGAAGTGAGGCGGTTGTTATTTTATCCGAAATCAGCTGTAAAGCTTGTTCGAACACGGTTTCTATATCCGAATTTGTTGTATCAAGCAAGTGTGCGTTTTCTGCGGCTTTCAGGGGAGAGCTTGCGCGATTCATGTCCCGCTTGTCTCTTGTCGTTAATTCATTGAGAATAGCCGTATAGTCTTCATCATTTCCTGCGGGGCCAAATTCCTCTATAAACCGCCGTTTTGCACGGGTTTCGACGCTAGCTGTGATGAATATTTTCACATCCGCATCGGGACATATGATCGTGCCGATGTCACGGCCATCCAGAATAGCGCCGCCTTTGTCACCCGGTGGGTTTTGGGCAAAATTTTGTTGGAATTTCAACAGAATATCCCGGACCGCCTGAATCGTGGCGACTTTTGAGGCCAAACCGCCTGTCGATTCGCTTTTTAATTCGGGGTCGGTAAGGTCGAGATCCGCCAATTGTTGTGCTGCTTTGACGGCGTCCTGTTGATTTTCAGTATCGCCGCCCGTGCGCATGACCTGTAAACCTACGGCCCGGTACAGAGCGCCCGTATCAAGGTAGGCAAAATCAAAATGCCGGGCCAGCCGCCGGGCCAATGTTCCTTTGCCCGATGCAGCAGGACCATCAATAGCAATGACGGGGATAAGAGATGGCATTATGTGGCGTCCTTTATTTGGGGTCCAATATGTGCGCCAAGGCCATTCATCAGCAGACAAAAACCGGGAAAGCTGGTTTCGATGACGGTGCCATCATCCAGCTCAACAGGTGCTTCTGTTGCCATACCAAGGGTCAGGAATGACATGGCGATACGGTGATCCATATGGGTTTGGACTTTTGCGCCGCCAGTGATTTTTGTGTTGCCGGTCACAGTCATGCCGTCTGCATGTTCCGTCACAGCGACGCCGCAGTCTTTCAGACCGGCTACCATGACGGCGATTCGGTCACTTTCTTTGACCCGCAGTTCTGATAGGCCGCGCATGATGGTGTCGCCTTTGGCATAACTCGCGGCGATGCACAGGATAGGATATTCATCAATCATGGAAGGTGCGCGGTCTTCTGGCACCGTTACACCGGTGAGAGGACTGTATTTGACGCGAATGTCCGCAACGGATTCGCCGCACTCCAGCCGTTCGTCGATAAAGCTGATATCAGCGCCCATTTCTTTCAGCGTGGTGTAAATGCCCGTGCGGGACGGATTCATACCGACATTTTTAATGGTAATATCAGAGCCGGGCGTGATCAGCGCAGCAACCGTGGGGAAGGCGGCCGAAGAAGGGTCTGTGGGAACAAACATATCCCGTGCTTCCAGTTCCGGCTGTCCGGTGACAGTAATGGCCGTGCCGTTGATGTCCATCTGGATGCCAAAATGTTGAAGCATGCGTTCTGTGTGATCGCGGGTGGGGGTTGGTTCGATGACGGTTGTTTTGCCGGGCGTGTTAAGGGCCGCCAGAAGAATCGCTGATTTTACCTGTGCCGATGCGACGGGCAGTTCATATTCGATGGGCAGCGGGTCCTTGATGCCTGATACGGTCATGGGCAGTGTCATACCCTCCGCACCATGAAATTCGGCACCGAATTTTTTCAGCGGGTCCGTGATACGCTTCATGGGTCGTGTGGACAGGGAGCTATCACCAATAAAGCTTGTATTGAAAGGATAGGTGGATACCAGCCCCATGATCAGGCGTGCGCCCGTACCGCTGTTGCCCATATCAAGGGCATTTTCCGGTTGGCACAAACCTCCGATTCCAACGCCGTAAACAAGCCAGTCGCCATTGTCATCACGGGAAATATCGGCCCCCAATGCGGTCATGGCCTTGGCGGTGTTCAGAACATCCTCCCCTTCCAAAAGGCCGGATATGCGGCTTTGGCCAATGGCCAACGTCCCCATGATCAGGGCGCGGTGGGAAATGGACTTATCGCCGGGAACTTTCACAAGACCGGTCAGTTTATCTGCTTTATGGGATATTAAAGTGGTCATAGAGAGCATCTTCAGACTTGTTTGATTTTTAAATTTGATTTCAGATAACATAAATAGGGGGCGTTCGACCAGTTAATATATGGAATTTGGTCCATTAACGAGATAAAAAAAACCTGATCTGCGAATAAGCTTTGACAGTTGCTCTATTCCGTGGCAATTGATTGCCATCTAAAAATGAGCTTATGAATATGGTTTAAGGAGAATTACGTTGGCTAATCCTGAATGGGGAACCAAACGTCAGTGCCCTAAATGTGGTACAAGATTTTATGATTTGGGTAATTTTGAACCTATTGTTTGTATCGATTGTGAGCATAAGTTCAAACCGGAGGTCATACTGAAAAGTAAGATGGCGCCGCTTGAATTGATGACTGAAGAGAAAACAGACGATACAGAAGAAGACCTGTTGGAAGATTCCTCAGACGATGAAGTGCAAGTCGAGGCTGACGACAATACGGTTGTGTTGAGCGATGATGATGATACGAATGTGACAGATGTCGTCGTCAAACCGTCTTCAAAAACGCCTGACGAATAATTTTTTATCTTTCCCCTTGATTAAAGGGGGGAGGATGAATAGACATGGCGGACCGAATATTAAGATTCGGTCGCCGAGAGTGGATTAAGGGGCTATAGCTCAGTTGGGAGAGCGCTTCGCTGGCAGCGAAGAGGTCAACGGTTCGAACCCGTTTAGCTCCACCACCCTACGTCCTTCTCGGACTTGATGGGTGGTAATCTTACATCCCCGTATAAATCAGCATTTGTGATACTAAAGGTGCAGGAAAAGTCATTTCTCTGCTGCCTTTGTCCTATGGTAATCTTGAGATTTTGCGTGTAATCTTCTAAAAATTCTACCGGGTTTGTGTGTGCCGGATATGATTAAGAGGAGACATTGACGTCGCAAGCAGCCTTTATTTTATCATGGCTATCTTTCTGTCACTGACTTTGTTGGTGGGGGCTTTATGCCTGCCCAGGAAACGCCGCCTTCTGCTGTGGCTTAATTTTTCCATATTGATTTTTTTGACATTTAGCCTGTGCTGGCATCTGGCTCTTGATCATTTCAATTACGCTTATGTCTGGCTCTATAGTGCACCAGACTTAAAGTTATATCTAAAATTTGCCAATCTGTGGGGCGGTGAAGAGGGGACGTTGCTGTTCCTCAGTTTGCTCCTGTCTGGATTTTGTTTGCGCTTATGCCGCTATCCGGGATGGGCCGGGCCGGGGGTCATTTTGCTGACGCTGCCTTTTGTGGTTGGTTTAATAATCTGGCATCCGTTTCAGATGACCACGGCAGAGCAATTGGCCCATGCGCCTTATCAGGGCATGAATGCCCATTTGACCAAATTCTGGATGGCTATTCATCCGCCCTTGATTTTTGTGACTTATCTTTTGTTGTTGGTGCCAGTAGGCGCAGCGGCAGAGGCCTTGGTCCGGGGGCAGGGGCCGTGGAAAGAAATTGCTCTGCGGTATAGCCGTTGGGCATGGGTGATTCTTTCGGCCGGTTTGGTCAGCGGCATGTGGTGGGCTTATGAAGATTATTTTTATGGGCAGTTCTGGCATTGGGACCCGGTGCAGACCGCATCTTTTGTGGTCTGGTGTTGGCTCACAGCGTATTTGCATGGCTTGCGAGCTTACCAACCACTGGGGGCCTATGGGCGAAGTTTACCCTTCTTGAGTATTCTGACCGCTGCGGCGGCTGTGGGATCGATGTTGGTGACGCGAAACGGCGAATTGATCAGCTCGCACCGTTATCTGGGACAGACATCCTTATTATTGCTGGCATTCATATCGGGGGTTCTGTTGCTAACGGCCTTTGGCGCGTTGGCCTTGTCTTTTCGGCATAAGTTTCAGGACAAGAGCCGAATGACAGAGGGACGATTGATGATCCAGATTGCCATCTGGGGCTTTTTCTCGTTTGGATTGATTGGCTGTTATTTTCTGGGGGAGGCCTATGTGCGGGCAGTTCTGGAGGTGCCAAAGGACAAGCCGCCGATATTTTTTGCTCTGATTGCCAATGTCAGTTCGGCTGATCTGGTGAGCTTGTTGAAAGAACAACATGAGAAATGGACCGTGGATAATTTCAGTGTCAATCAGATGCTGGTGCCGATTGTGTTTGTGGCGGCTCTTTTCGGAGGCCATCGTTTTTTGCCCGTGAATGGATTCAAAAGACGGGTGAGTATTACCATTCTGGCTTTATTGTTGAGCATTGCCCTTGCGGAGGTCGTTCGGCCGTTGCAAATATTCTATGATGGAACTGGGGTAACATCGGTAATTACCCGGCGGAACTTTTATCAACTTAATATGCTGTTGGGGGCCGTGGGATATTTTAGCCTCGCCAGCTTGCTCTACGCCCTGCCCATTGGAGTGCGGCGGGGTAAGGCAAAGGCTTATTTCAATTATATTGCGCCTGTGGGGATCATTCATATGGGGGTGATGGTCGGTTTGTTCGCAGCCCTTTGTGCGAGTATATTGGATAGTAATAGTATTCGGGAAGTAACTTTCCCTGCGGCCTATGATCGGCCGATTTCTATTTCTAAGCGTTACAGCCTTCAGATTAGTCGGCCTGTGGGGGATTACGATAAGGGAACTGGCTTCCAGGCCGTGACAAGGGTTAAACTTTTGCTGACGGATGGGGGACAAATTCTGGATCAGGGTCAGACTTTATATCAGGACGGCCGGGTGCCATTGGCCGGTGACGTGGGGCCAATCCGGCAATATTGTGAGGCCGTGGATTACCGGTTCGCTCGCATGTCCAGAAGTGGGGCTCACATGCTGAACCCGTTTATCTATCGGGGGTGGGGGTATGATTTACAGGTTTGGCTGCCCGCGATAAATTATCTTGATTTCGATGACAGGGGGAAATTTGTTGCCCATGGAGGCTCAGAATCCATAGGGTACAATGAATCCACGGAATATAATATCGTGATCAAGAAATTCCCCATGATGATCTGGTTATGGATTGGCCTAGGTCTGTCTTTGACCGCCGGGTTCTATTATGCGTTATTCTCGCGCAAGAAAAATGCCCTTTAAAAGAGTTTTTTTTCAATAAATAAGCCTCATGCCTGCCGGGGGTCGGTCGTGATCATAGTGTCCCGCTCCACGGCCAATTGATACCATTCATATGTTTTCTTGTTGTGTGTCGTCCAGTGTAAATGGGGATGACGGAGATCAAGATAATCAAGCGCACAAGCCATGCTCATACTGCCGATATGCCATTCTTCGGCCTGTTGTATCATGTTGTTCTCAAATTCGTCTATGGACCGGATGATGGCCTTTTGCCAACGGTCCTGCCAATATTCGGACTGTTCCGCATCTTCGCGCATTTTTTCCATTTGAGACAGGACGGCGGCATCCATGATGCCATCGCCCAGCGCTTGCAGTTGTTGTTGTTTTAGCCGCTCTTCGAAGGGGAGGGCCGGTGCCTCGGAGAAATGATATAGGGCATCGGCGATGACCGGGCTGTCAAAGATACAATCACCATTATCAAGCACAAGAGTCGGTACTTTTTCCAAAGGATTAGCGGCGGCCAATTGACCAGTTTTATCAAAGAGCGGATGAAGGAACGTCATTTTGATGCGGTCATTAAGTCCCAGATGATCCGCTAAGATCTGTATTTTCCGGGAGTAGGGGGAGGTCGGCGTATAAAAAAGTTCCATTATAAATTCCCTCATTTAAAATTTGGTATTATGGCGGGTTTGGCCGGATCAGGAAGAGCAGCTGATTTCCATATGACGCCCCCACTCTGGCGGGCTGTCGGCATAATGATCAAAATCAGGCTGGTCATTAAAAGGATATCTCAGGAGAGTCATTAACCTGTCCACTTCTGAGAAATCGCCTTGCTCTGCCTGTTCAATGGCGGTTTGTGCCAGATAGTTCCGCAGGATATATTTCGGGTTGCGGGTCAGCATATTTATCCGCCGTTGTTCCGGCGTGATATTTTCCAGTTCCAAACGTTTATCATAGGCCTGATACCAGTCTTTGAACGCAGAATTATTGGCTTCTGGGGCCGGTATATTCTCACTCAAGCCTCGGAAGAAAAGCGTGTAATCAATGGCCTGTTCTGCCAGCAGGGTTAAAAGGCCGTCAACCAAGTCGCGGTCCCCCTCTTGAGGATTTTCCAGTCCCAATTTCCCGCTCATCAGCCGATCATAACAGGCAAAGAAACGGGTTTGATAATGGCTTTTCATTTGATCGATAGTGTCGGGCTGGATGAGCGGCTTTAGGCCATGAGCCAAGGCAAGACAGTTCCACATGCCGATATTTGGCTGCTGATTAAAAGCATAACGCCCCTGATCATCGGAATGGTTGCAGATATATCCGGGGTCAAAGATATCCATAAAGCCGTAAGGGCCATAATCGAATGTCTGACCCAGAATGGACATATTATCGGTATTCATGACGCCGTGGGCAAAACCAAAGGCCTGCCAATGGGCGATCATCTCTGCCGTGCGGCCAGAAATTTCCAGCAACATCTGGTCATAGGGATTTTCCTCACCACGGAATTCGGGGTAATGAATTTCCAAGACATAATCCGCAAGGCGTTTCAGTTCGTCATGCTGTTCCGTATGGCAAAAATATTCAAAGGTGCCAAAACGGATATGGGTTTGGCTTAGCCGGATCAGGCCAGCGGCAGTTTCCATTTTTTCCCGTCTGACCGGCTCGTCGCTGTGAATCAGGCACAGGGCGCGGCTGGTGGGAATGCCCAAGTGATGAAGGGCCTCACTGGCGAGATATTCCCGAATGCTGGAGCGCAGGACAGCCCGGCCATCGGCTCCCCGACAGAAAGGGGTCGGGCCAGCGCCTTTTAAATGAATATCCCACAGAATGTTTTTGGCATTACGCACCTGTCCCAAGAGCAAGCCCCGGCCATCGCCAAGGCGGGGACTATAGCCGCCAAACTGATGCCCGGCATAGACCATGGCCAGCGGATTTGCCCCGGCGATCATCTCTGCCCCGCTGAAGAAATTAAGGGCCGTTTCGCTGGAAATATCCGCAGGCGTCAGGCCAATCAATTCCGCGCCCAAGGGATTAATGCTCACCATACGCGGGTTGGGCAGCGGGCGTGGGGGCATGAGGGAGACGAAGTTGTCGCCCAGCAAGGCATATTGATTGTCAAAATTTAATTTCATGGGATAGGACCTTAACTCTTCGCATCTATTTCGCGCTGTTGTTCTTTTCGCAGTTTTTTATCGGCTCGGCGCATTTTGATGACATCTGCCACGTCACCACCGATATGGGAAACGCCTTTTTTGCGGGCGAGGGTAACTTGCCTTTCCCGTTCCAGATGGCGGCGCTTCTGGCTGTCGTCATGGCTGTCATAACAATGGGGGCAGCTGACGCCTTGCTGATAACGCAGGTCTTGCATTTCCGCCTTTGTGATCGGCATGCGACAGGCGTAACATTGGTCATAACTGCCCTGTTCAAGGTTATGTTTGACCGATACCCGGCTGTCAAAGACAAAGCATTCGCCTTCCCATAGGGATTCTTCTTGGGGAATCTCTTCCAGATATTTCAGAATGCCGCCTTCCAGATGATAGACTTCATCAAAACCCTGTTGCTTGAGGTAGGCGGTTGATTTCTCGCAGCGGATGCCGCCGGTGCAGAACATGGCTACCTTTTTGCCTTTGTGATCGTTCAGCTTTTGATCCACATAGGCCGGGAATTCTCGGAAGGTCTTTGTGTCCGGGTTAAGGGCGCGTTGGAATGTGCCAATGCCGACCTCATAATCATTGCGGGTATCAACGACGATCACATCAGGGTCTGCGATCAAGTCGTTCCAGTCCTGTGGCTTGACATAGCTCCCGACAATATGGCGCGGGTCGATATCTTCGACGCCCATGGTGACAATTTCTTTTTTTAACCGGACTTTTGTCCGATGGAAAGGCATCTCATCTGCCGTAGATTCTTTGGTGATAAGATTCGCCAAACGCGGATCGGACCGTAAGAATTCGTGAAGCGCGGTTATGGCCTCTGCTGTACCGGCAACGGTGCCATTGATGCCTTCTTTCGCCAGCAGCAAAGTACCATGGATGCCATGACGGGTTAAAAATTCATAAAATTTTGGTTGGAGGTCTTTATAATCGGGCAAATTGACAAAGTGATAGAGTGCGGACACCACAAAATGGGTCATATTATTCCTTTCAGCGGGCCGAAGCGTAAATCCGGAGCCAAATATGTTTAAAAGAATTATAGTATACTATCGTGATGTTACGGTTTCAAGACTAGAGTGAATACGCCAAATTTCATATATTTTTTGAGCGTAGAGGTTTCGCGACTAATGAGGGGGCCGCCTGTGTGGCACGCGGCGGCTCATGTCTCTTGAATTATGTTTCTTGTTGGATCACGGCAAGGATTTCATCCAATTCTCTCAGCCGCTTGATTTTGTCAAACAGAAGATGCGCGGGCTCATATTCACGTTTCAGGTAGCGGAACCATTGTTTGAGGCGGCTGGGCAGATAGCCGCGCGCCGGGGCGTCTCGCACAAAGGCAGCATAGCGGATTAACATGCCACAGGCCTCCGCCCAAGGCATGGGAGCGGCATCTTCGCGGATGACAGAGACCAGATTGGGCAGGCACAAAGCGCCGCGCCCGATCATAATATCATCGCAGCCGGAGATATTTTGGCATTTTATGGCGTCCGCCCTAGACCAGATATCCCCATTGGCGATCAATGGAATTTTGACCTGTTGCCGGATGTCATTGATCAAATGCCAGTGGGCGGGGGGGCGGTAGCCCTCAACCTTTGTGCGGGCATGAATGGTGAGGAGATTAGCCCCGGCATCCTCGATCGCGCGGGCGCAGTCAAGGGTAAGGTCCGTTGTCTCGTAACCAAGACGCATTTTGACGCTGACCGGATGGGACGCTGGCACGGCCTCCCGAACTTTGCTGACAATTTTATAGAGCGTTTCCGGCTCCTGTAACAACACCGCCCCGCCCCTATGGCGATTGACGGTTTTGGCCGGGCAGCCGAAATTAAGGTCAATGCCGGGGGAACCAAGCTCCACCGCAACCACGGCATTTTCCGCCATCCAGTCGGGATGCTGGCCCAAAAGCTGTACCCGAACCGGGGTGCCAGAACGGGTTTTACCGTCGTGACTGAGTTCAGGGCTTATCTTATGGAAATAGGCCGGGCGATAGACTTGGTCTACCACCCGAACAAATTCGGTAATGCACAGGTCGTAATGGCCCGATGCGGTCAGTAATTCCCGCATGGCGTAATCGACAACGCCCTCCATAGGGGCCAGAATAATTTTCATAAAATTAGCAAAGAATACATAATATGTCGCTGGTCATTTTTTAGGTGTAGGGCAAGGAAAAGACTTTATCAGAGACATGGTAAGAGTAACTCTTGCCGTTTTATCAAAACTTTTAGGGTTTTTATTAACGTATTCTAAAAATATCAATAAAGCCTGATCTATACTAATTCCCGATTTTGGAAGACAAAATAATTTGGTACTTTCATGTAGTCCAGAAATAATAGCATGAGAGTCTAAAAAGCCATCTATATATCCCGCACAGAAAATTTGGTCAGATTCTAAAGCGCCACTTCCTACACACTGCTTGGCAAGTTTTTCTGTTGTCCTTGCTTCTGAGAGTGTAGGAAAAATGGAAAGATAAGCAGAAATAAAAATTAGTGACAAATATTTCATAGGATTCTTACTCCGAATTTGAATAACTGTAATAATTTAAATGTGCTACTTCAATTGTCCTACAGAATAAATTTCGACAGGTCCGAAGTGTCCGCCAAGTCGCCGATATGTTTGGTGACATAGGCGGCGTCGATGGTGACTTCTACGCCGGCTTGGTCGGTGGCGTCAAAGCTGATGTTGTCCAGAACCCGTTCCAGAACCGTATGGAGCCGTCGAGCGCCAATATTTTCCACACTGCGGTTGATCTCTGCCGATAATTTTGCGATGGCTGCGATACCGTCATCGGTGAAGGTCAGCTTGACTTTCTCCGTGGCGAGAAGCGCAACATATTGCTTGATCAGGCTGAAGTCAGGCTCGGTCAGGATATGTTTAAAATCTTCTTCGGTCAGGGCGCTCAACTCAACCCGGATCGGCAGGCGGCCTTGTAATTCCGGTAGCAGGTCAGAGGGCTTGGCCAGACTGAAAGCGCCGGACGCAATGAACAGAATATGATCGGTTTTCACCGGCCCGTATTTGGTGGAGACGATACAGCCTTCGATGAGTGGCAGCAGATCACGCTGTACACCTTCACGGCTGACTTCGCCGCCGCTGCGGCCTTCTCGGCCAGCGATCTTGTCAATCTCGTCGAGGAATACGATGCCCGACTGCTCGACGGTATCCAGGGCTTCTTTAATCAGGCTGTCTTCATCGACCAGCTTATCACTTTCGTCGGATTCAAGAATCTTGCGGGCCTGCTCCACGGTCATTTTCTTCTTTTCCGTCTTTGGCCCCATGGCCTTGCCCATGATGTCGTTTAGGTTGATCATACCCATGCTGGCACCGGGCATGCCGGGGATTTCAAAGGATGGCATACCGGAAGACGCGCTTTCCACCACATCAACTTCGATTTCTTTGTCGTCCAATTGGCCGTCCCGCATCATTTTGCGGAATTTCTGCCGGGTTTCCGCGCTGGCGGTATCGCCGACGAGAACATCCAGAATACGTTCTTCCGCGCTCAATTCTGCTTTGGCAGTGACTTGAACACGTTTCTTCTCCCGGACGAGGCCAATGGAAATCTCTACCAGATCACGGATGATCTGTTCCACATCGCGGCCCACATAGCCGACCTCCGTGAATTTGGTGGCTTCTACCTTAACAAAGGGCGCATTGGCCAGCTTGGCTAACCGCCGGGAAATTTCCGTTTTACCAACGCCTGTGGGGCCAATCATCAGGATGTTCTTTGGGAGAACTTCCTCTTTCATTTGATCTTCAAGTTGATGCCGACGCCAGCGATTCCGCAAGGCAATGGCAACGGCACGTTTGGCGTCCTTTTGTCCGATGATATAACGATCCAGTTCAGATACAATTTCGCGCGGGGTAAAAGAGGTCATTTGGTCTCCAGTATTTCAACAGTCAGATTATTATTGGTATAGACACAGATATCAGCGGCAATGCCCATGGCTTTACGTGCCACTTCTTCCGCGTCCAAATCTTGGTCTATCAGGGCGCGGGCCGCCGCCAGAGCGTAATTTCCGCCGGAGCCAATGGCAAGAATACCGTCGGCACTTTCCAGAACATCACCATTGCCGGTCAGAACCAGACTCACTTCTTTATCGACCACAATCATCATGGCTTCCAGCCGTCTTAGGTAGCGGTCCGTACGCCAGTCCTTGGCCATCTCAACGCAAGCGCGCAGCAATTGCCCGTTATAACGCTCCAATTTACCTTCAAGCCGTTCAAACAAGGCAAAGGCATCGGCGGTAGAGCCAGCAAACCCGGCACAAACACTGCCATCGCCCAATCGCCGGACCTTACGGGCATTCGCCTTGATCACTGTATCGCCAAGGGATACTTGTCCGTCGCCTGCAATGACGACTTTGTCACCTTTGCGGACGCTGATGATTGTGGTGCCGCGCCAGCCGTTTTTTGTTTCAGCCATGTGAGTTATGCCTTTCATGATTATTACTCCCCACATTTGGGGAATTATGGCGTAGGGGTCAAGAGTATAAGGGAATTTTTTTTACTTTTGTTGGTTTTTTGGCTGACTACTGCTATATGTTGCCGGAAAGATAACAACATACGGAGAAGACAATGCGCACAGCGACGTGTGAGCGCAAAACGAAAGAAACGGAAATTTCGGTTTCTGTTAATCTCGACGGGCAGGGTATCTATGACGTGGAAACGGGCATTGGGTTCTTTGACCATATGTTGGAACAATTATCCCGCCATAGCCTGATTGATATTAAAGTCCGGGCCAAGGGC
>JAESRB010000142.1 GCA_016764855.1 Emcibacter sp. | reverse complement strand
TATACCTTAACCGATGAAATTGATTATATTAAACCTAAAGCACGTGTGTATTAAGGGAAGGAATTAAGAAATGGCTGAATTTAGACTCCCCAAAAATTCCACAGTGAAAAAGGGAAAGTATTTTAAGGCAGAAGACGGCGTAACGAACGTCCGCAAGTTTAATATCTATCGTTGGAACGAGGATGACGGAGAAAATCCGCGCGTCGATACCTACGAAATTGATATGGACAAATGCGGTCCGATGGTTCTGGACGGTCTGATCAAAATCAAGAACGAGATTGATCCGACGTTGACCTTCCGCCGGTCTTGCCGCGAAGGTGTTTGCGGTTCCTGTGCCATGAATGTGGCCGGCACCAATACACTGGCCTGTACCAAAGCCAATGATGAGGTGAAGGGCGATATTAATATTTATCCTCTGCCCCATATGGAAGTGGTTAAGGATCTGGTGACGGACCTGACGCATTTTTATGCTCAATATTCTTCTATCAAGCCATGGATGCAGACGCAAAGTCCGACCCCAAGTGGCGTCGAACGTCTGCAAAGCCCGGAAGACCGCGCCAAGCTGGATGGTCTTTATGAATGTGTGCTTTGTGCGTGTTGTTCAACCAGTTGCCCGAGCTATTGGTGGAACAGTGACAAATATTTGGGACCTGCGGTTCTGTTGCAAGCCTATCGTTGGTTGGTGGATAGTCGTGATGAGAATACGGGCGCGCGTCTGGACGATTTGGAAGATCCTTTCCGTCTGTACCGTTGTCACACGATTATGAACTGTGCCAATACCTGTCCAAAAGGCCTTAATCCGGCCAAAGCCATCGCCGAAATCAAAAAGATGATGGTCGAGCGTCAGGGATAAAATTTTGAATATACCGTCTTGGATAAGTGATCTTATGCGGGGATGGGAATAGAATAGAGAAAAGCCGGGACATGCCCGGCTTTTTTTATGGGCGATACTCATTTTATAGGAAGTACGCCTTATGGGAAATGCCTAGGCGATCTGCATGGCAGTGCCCATAATAAAGCCCATTTTTTCAGGATGTTTGCGGCGACAGGAGGCTATGGCCTCTTCCTCTGTTTCTGCCCGGATCTCAATAAGGTGAACATCTGCCCACCGGGATTCCAGGTTTCTATGGCTCAGGCCTTCTTGTATTTTTGTACGGACATCCTGATTATAGACTGATATTTCATATGTATTTTTCACGCCACTGCCTATTTTTTATATTGTTGCGTGGATTATAGGCGATAAGAATGTAAATACAGTTAAGTCTTCAGCAATAGCCCGGATAATATAGTCCGCAGGACGTTTATCCTCACTCGAAAGAGGAGGATTGCAGGGTAAATTGAGGAAGACGGGTAGGCTATTATTCGAATAGCGTAACTTCAGTCACGTCAACAATGACAAAACCTTTATGCTCGGGATGACGGCGCAGAATACTCTTGCGCGCTTCGTCAGAAGAGCGAGCTTCGACCTGCAGAAACCTTTGGTCAGCCCAACCCATATCATACTGGGGATGTTTCTTGTCGTCCTGCGCATGCTCGCGAACATGTTTGTTAAAAATAGTTATTTCATAATTTTTCATATGGCAACCTAACTCAAAATACTAATTGCTTGGCCTAGCATTACAATACATGAGCATTAACGAAGGGTTAATTTATAGATATTGGTGGATTTAAATATGATTTTTGCCTATGACAGTATTTTCCAATGATCGAGTGGTACCTATTATTTTGTCTGATCCCCTGAGCGAATATACCCGAATGCTGGATGCTGGTGAGTTGCGTCCCGACGACCACCAGAGAAAAATAATACTGCAATTGCAAAAGCTTAATGATGACCTTATCGGTTATGAAGAGAGAGCATCCAAGAAAGAGGGCTTGCTGAGTCGCTGGTTCGGCAAGGCCAATCAGGATGTTTTTCCAAAGGGTCTGTATGTTCATGGCGATGTGGGCCGGGGTAAATCCATGATTATGGATTTGTTTTTTGAATCGGCCCCGGTTCAGAGCAAACGCCGGGTGCATTTTCATGCGTTTATGCTGGAAATTCATCGTGCAATGCATGATTGGCGTTATATGGATAAGGTCAGTCGTAAGAAAACGCACGGCACTGACGCAGACGATCCGATTCCACCCTTGGCCGATAAAATAGCTAAAAGCAGCCTGTTACTGTGTTTTGATGAGTTTCAGGTGAGTGATGTTACGGATGCCATGATCCTTGGGCGGTTGTTTAGCGCGCTGTTTGATTTGGGCGTGATCATGGTCTTGACGTCAAACCGACCACCGGATGATCTTTATATTGGCGGGCTCAATCGGGAATTGTTCGTTCCAACCATTGATATGATCAATGAGCGGTTGGAGGTCGCCAGCCTGAATGGTCCCACAGATTACCGGCTGGAAAGAATGAAGGGGATCAAGGTTTATTACCATCCGCTGAGCGATGAGGCGACAAAATCGCTCTCGAAGGCTTTTTGGCAGATGACCGACCATGAAGTTGCAGACCGTTCGAAGGTCGGCCCACAAGAGTTAGAGGTTCAGGGTCGAACAATTCATGTGCCGGTCGCGGATAAGGGAGTCGCGGTTTTCTCGTTCAAGAAACTCTGCGGCGCGGCCTTAGGGGCGGCGGATTATCTGGAAATTGCCTGGCATTACCATACGGTGATTATGGTGGGTATACCCTGCCTTGGACCGGAAAACAGAAATGAGGCCAAACGCTTCGTCACCTTCATTGACGTGTTGTATGAGAATAATGTCAAATTTCTTTGCTGTGCGGCGGTGGCTCCCAATGACCTTTATGAAGAGGGTCATGGCCATTTCGAATTTCAACGCACCGTCTCTCGTCTGATTGAAATGCAAAGCCAGGAATACCTGGCCAAAGGTCATGCCGTTTGATGATATATTTATATCGTCTTTGTTAAAGTTATATTAGGGTATGGTTAATACAGTGCTTGGCATCATCTGAACCGAAGGATTAGGGAATATTAATCACGACATATCTATACCGCAGTATACTGCATAGTAAATTTATCGCAATAAATGTGATAGAAACAGTTGCGCAACCCGCTTTTTCGGGCTACATCGAAAAGGATGGATGTATTTAGGCTCAGAAGGCGTAGTTTGTGTACCGTTCTGTAAACCTTAGGCAGATAAAAAGTATATTCTAACATAATTATTCAGGAGTGAATTCATAATGGCACGTAAAAAAATTGCGCTTATTGGCGGTGGACAAATCGGGGGCACTTTGGCCCATCTCGCAGGTCTTAAAGAATTGGGCGATGTGGTAATTTTTGACATCACAGAAGGTTTGCCTCAGGGTAAGGCTCTTGATCTGGCACAGTCTTCCACAGTTGAAGGATATGATGCGGCGTTGACCGGCGCAAATGATTATGCCGACATCAAAGGTGCGGACGTTGTCATCGTGACCGCTGGCGTACCCCGCAAGCCGGGCATGAGCCGGGACGACCTTCTAGGCATCAACCTGAAAGTCATGAAAGCAGTAGGCGAAGGTATCCGTGATAATGCACCGGATGCCTTTGTTATTTGTATCACCAACCCGTTGGACGTGATGGTTTGGGCCTTACAACAGTTCTCTGGACTGCCGGCACATAAGGTTGTTGGTATGGCTGGTGTTCTGGACTCTGCCCGCTTTACGCTCTTCCTTGCAGAAGAATTGAATGTTTCCGTCGAAGACGTGAATGCCTTTGTTTTAGGCGGACATGGCGATACGATGGTGCCTTTGGCGCGTTATTCCACAGTGGCGGGTATTCCTATTCCTGATCTGGTAGATATGGGCTGGATGACAAACGAGAAACTGGACGAGATCATTCAGCGTACCCGTGACGGCGGCGCGGAGATCGTTGGTTTGCTTAAAACAGGTTCAGCCTATTATGCGCCGGCAACTGCCGCAATCGCAATGGCCGAATCTTACCTGAAAGACAAGCGTCGTTTGATGCCTTGTGCGGTTCAATTGAACGGTGAGTATGGTGTGAACGGCATGTATGTCGGCGTACCTGTACTGATCGGTGAGGGCGGTGTTGAGAAGATTGTTGAGATCAAACTGAATGACGATGAGAAAGCCGGCTTTGACCATTCCGTTGCTGCGGTTCAGGGTTTGATTGATGCGGTTAAGGTCATTGATCCTTCACTAGCTTAATATTTATGAAGACAGAAACTTTTATAAAGATAGATACAAAAGGATAGAAACATATGAATATCCATGAATATCAGGCGAAAAGTCTGTTAAAGGAATTCGGCGCTCCCGTTTCAAAAGGGGGAGTCGCTTATACAGCACAGGAAGCTGAGCAGATTGCCAAGGAAATTGGTGGCCCGGTTTGGGTTGTCAAAGCACAGATCCATGCGGGTGGTCGCGGTAAAGGCGGCGGCGTTAAAATCGTGAAGTCTATTGCTGAAGTTAAGAAAATTGCCGGTGAAATGCTGGGCATGACATTGGTTACGCATCAGACAGGACCAGAAGGCAAAGAAGTTAAACGGGTTTATATCGAAGACGGTTGTGATATTGCCAATGAACTTTATGTCAGTCTGCTGGTTGACCGGGTGACAAGCCGGGTTGCGATCATGGCCTCTTCTGAAGGTGGTATGGATATCGAGGAAGTTGCTGCGGCAACGCCTGAGAAAATTATGACGATCAGCATTGATCCTGCGTCTGGTCTTTCCGGCTTCCATTGTCGGAAAGTGGCCTTTGGTCTGGGACTGGAAGGCAAAGTTGCTGGCAAAGCGGCCAAGGTTATTGCGTCATTATATGAAGCCTTCATGGCCAAAGATGCGGCCATGCTGGAAATTAATCCGTTGGTCGTAACGGGTGCTGGTGAGATCGTTGTGCTGGACGCGAAAATGGGCTTTGATGGTAACAGCCTGTTCCGTCACCCTGACGTGGTGGAATTACGGGACCCGGATGAAGAAGATCCGATGGAATTGGAAGCCGCCAAGCATGAACTTAATTACATCAAGCTGGACGGCAGCATTGGCTGTATGGTCAACGGCGCGGGCCTTGCCATGGCAACGATGGACATCATCAAGTTGAAAGGTGGTTCACCGGCTAACTTCCTGGACGTTGGTGGCGGCGCGACCAAAGAACGGGTTACAGAAGCGTTCAAAATTATCCTGAGCGACAGTAATGTTGAAGGTATTCTGGTGAATATCTTTGGCGGCATTATGCGCTGTGATGTTATTGCCGAAGGTGTTGTTGCTGCGGCGAAGGAAGTTTCTCTTTCTGTGCCACTGGTAGTGCGTCTTGAAGGAACGAATGTTGAATTAGGTAAAAAAATCATGGCTGATAGCGGGTTGCCGATCATATCTGCTGACGATATGGGTGATGCTGCGGAAAAAGTTGTTAATGCTGTGAAGGAGGCTTCCTGATGTCTATATTTATTAATTCAGAAACCAAAGTAATTTGTCAGGGCTTTACTGGGGCTCAAGGTACATTCCATTCCGAACAGGCCATTGCATATGGCACGAAAATGATGGGTGGCGTAACACCGGGTAAAGGTGGGCGAACTCATCTGGATTTGCCGATTTTCAATACGGTTGATGAAGCTGTATCTGTAACCGGTGCCAATGCTACTGTAATTTATGTGCCGCCTCCCTTCGCGGCGGACGCTATTCTGGAAGCCATTGATGCGGGTATTGAACTGGCTGTTTGTATTACTGAGGGCATTCCTGTGTTGGATATGGTCAAAGTAAAACGGGCTCTACAGGGTTCAAATACACGTTTGGTTGGTCCAAACTGTCCGGGTGTGATCACACCGGGTGAATGTAAAATCGGTATTATGCCTGGTCATATTCATAACCCAGGTCGGGTTGGAATCGTGTCTCGTTCCGGTACATTGACTTATGAAGCTGTGGGCCAGACAACGGCTGTTGGTCTTGGTCAAAGCACATGCGTTGGTATTGGTGGCGACCCTGTGAATGGCACCGACTTTATCGACGTCCTCGAAGCCTTCCTAGCGGATGATGACACAGATTCTATCATCATGATCGGTGAAATCGGCGGTTCAGCAGAAGAAGAAGCAGCAGAATTCCTGAAATCTTCTAAAATCAAGAAACCTGTCGTTGGCTTTAT
>JAESRB010000141.1 GCA_016764855.1 Emcibacter sp. | reverse complement strand
TTGGATGGTGGTGGAGGCCGATGAGTCCGATGGAACTTTCGTCAAGATACCGTCCACCGTGGCAGTTGTCACCAATATTGACCCCGAACATCTGGATTTTTACGGCACGTTTGATGCGGCGAAAGAGGCTTACCGGACTTTTGTGGAGAATGTTCCTTTTTACGGTTTTGCTGTGATGTGTATTGATCATCCAGAAGTACAGGCCCTGATCGGACGGATTACGGACCGGAAAATTGTCACTTACGGCTTTAGTCCCCAATCGGATGTGCGCTGCACAGGCCTGCATTTCGAAGAAGGCAGTGCAAAATTCAATGTGGAGATCACCAACCGGGATCAGGATAGTCGAGATCAAAATAGCCCGGAGATTTTGCGCGATGTGACCTTGCCTATGCCGGGACGACATAATGTTTTAAATGCCCTTGCCGCCATTGCCGTTGCGCATGAGATGGGCGTGGCAGGCGATGTGATCCGCCGGGCTTTTGTAAAATTTTCCGGGGTTAACGCCGCTTTACACAGGTGGGTAAGGT
This sequence comes from Emcibacter sp., assembly GCA_016764855.1. Lineage (GTDB taxonomy): Bacteria > Pseudomonadota > Alphaproteobacteria > Sphingomonadales > Emcibacteraceae > Paremcibacter. The sequence continues at coordinate 7,497 of JAESRB010000141.1, read as the reverse complement.
GGGCGGTATTACAATTGTTGATGATTATGCACATCATCCGGTGGAGATTTCCTCCGTATTAAATGCCGCAAGGGAAGCCTATCAAGGACGGGTGATCGCCGTGATGCAGCCCCATCGATATTCCCGGCTTGAAAGTCTTTTTGACGATTTTTGTGGCTGTTTTAACAACGCGGATGTGGTGATTGTTGCGCCGGTTTATGAGGCGGGAGAACAACCGATAGAGGGCGTGAACCGGGACAGTCTTGTGGACGGCGTTCGTGCCATGGGGCACCGAAATGTTATCGCCCTTGATGACCCAAAAGATTTGACAGCTCAAATAGCCGATATTGCCGTAGAAGGCGATATCGTTATTTGCATGGGGGCCGGCACCATCAGTCAGTGGGCTTATGATTTGGCCGATAATTTAGCAGCGGCCTTGCCACAGTCAGATTTGGTGCAGTCAAAGGATAAGGGCCAATGAGGGCCGCCGCGCAACGGGATGACCTGCCGATCGTTCGGGGGAAGCTTGAGCTTAACGCGCGGCTGGATAAATTAACATGGTTTCGAGTTGGCGGATGTGCTGATATTCTCTTTGCCCCTGAAGATGCGGATGATTTAGCTCTATTTCTAAAGAATATTCCTGCTGATATGCCGGTTATGGCACTTGGCGTGGGGTCTAATCTTTTGATCCGGGACGGCGGCATAGAAGGAGCCGTTGTTCGCTTTGGTAAGAAGTTTGCCGGGATCACCGTTGAGGAAGACCATATCATCGCTGGAGCAGGGGCGCCGGATATTGCCGTGGCCAGTGCTGCCCGTGATGCGGGCCTGACCGGGCTAGAATTTTTGCGCGGAATTCCGGGAACCATCGGTGGTGCGGTTAAGATGAATGCGGGGGCTTACGGTTCAGAGATCGCGGATATGTTTATATCAGCAGAGGTCATGGACCGTCATGGTGTGCGTCAGACCATGACAAGGGATGATCTGCGGTTTTCTTACCGCCATTCTGCGCTGGAATCTGACCTGATATGTCTTTCCGTCCGCCTGAAAGGGAAGGCCGGCAACAAAGAGGATATTGCGCGCCGCATGAAAGAGATTGCCGATGCCCGTGAGGAAAGCCAGCCTCTGCGGACCCGAACCGGGGGCAGTACGTTTAAAAATCCCGATGGCGACAAGGCATGGGCGTTAATTGATGGTGCCGGATGCCGGGGGCTTGAAATTGGTGGGGCGAAAGTATCCGAGAAACATTGTAACTTCCTGATTAACACGGGCCATGCTACGGCACAGGATATTGAGGGTCTGGGCGAAGAGGTTCGCCGCCGGGTGATGAATAATTCCGGTGTGAACCTTAAATGGGAAATCCGCATTGTGGGTCAAAAGCATGATGACCAAAAGGGAGAACAATGATGGGCAAGCATGTGGCGGTTCTTATGGGCGGCTGGTCCGTAGAGCGCGAGGTGTCTTTGGTGAGCGGTTCTGCTATGGCCAAAGCATTGCGTTCAGAAGGTTATCAGGTGACGGAGGTTGATGTAACACCGGAAATCTCCCAAAAATTGGCGGAGCTGAAACCGGATGTGGTCCTTAATGCCCTTCATGGCCGCTGGGGAGAGGATGGTTGTTTGCAGGGTTTATTGGAAATTCTGAATATTCCCTATAGCCATTCGGGAGTTGCAGCATCGTCTGTGGCGATGGATAAAATTCTGGCCAAGAAATTATTTCGCTCTGTGGGAATTGCAGTTGCGGCCGATTGTCTTGTGGATAAGGCAGCTCTTTTTGAACAGGATCCTTTGCCACGTCCTTTCGTGGTAAAACCTTATAACGAAGGCTCCAGCGTTGGTGTGGTGATCGTAAAGTCCGGTGATCAATTTTGTGCGGGTGATCCGGGGCCATGGCATGATACGGATAAATTGATGGTCGAACGCTATTTGCCCGGCCGTGAATTGACGGTTTCGGTCATGGGAGGCAAGGCCCTTGCCGTGACGGAATTGCAGACGAGTAAAGGCTTTTATGATTATGAGGCCAAATACGAAGAAGGCAGAACACATCATATCATCCCGGCAGATTTGAGCGCGGACATGACAGGTCAACTTATGGAATTGGCGGAAAAAGCCCATGATGTTCTCGGTTGCAAAGGGGTGACGCGGTCCGATTTCCGTCTCGACGATGGGCCGGATGGTGATGGCATTCCTTATATTCTAGAAATAAACACCCAACCGGGCATGACGCCGCTGTCTCTTGTGCCGGAACAGGCGCGGTTCTGTGGTATGACATTTGAATATCTGGTGAACTGGATGGTGGAGGATGCGTCATGTGGCCGGTGACGGACAAACGCAAGAAAAAGCCACCTAAGAGGGGAGCGAAACAGGCCCAAAGCTTGAAACGCCGCCGCCGTCTTAGCCTATTCACACGGTGGGCCTCTCTCGTTGTGGTATGCATTACCGTGATTGGAACAGTTTATATCTGGAAAAGTGGGCTGTTTGAAGAATGGATGATGGAGGCCAGTGATACGGTTGACCGGGGAATTGCGGAGGCCGGTTTTGCTGTTGGGGAAGTGCGGATCACAGGTCAGGAAAATACAGAATTGAAACAGGTGCGGGCGGCTTTGGCGTTGTATGACGGCCAATCGATTGTCTCTTTGGATCTGGAAAATATGCTGTTGCGGGTCGAAGGCCTGCCTTGGGTGAAAAAGGCCACAATTGTAAGAATTATGCCCGATGCGTTGGAAGTGACCATCGTTGAGCATGAGGCGGTGGCTCTTTGGCAGGAAAATGGCCAGCTTTATTTGGTGAATGACGCGGGTAAGGTGATCACGGATCAGGGGCTTGCGCCATTTGTTGGTCTTCCCCATGTGGTGGGGGTCGGGGCCAATGAAAATCTCGAGGTTCTTTTGGCGATGAAGGCGAAATATCCAGCTCTTTTTGCCCAAGTAAAGTCGTCCGTTTGGGTCGGTGGGCGTCGGTGGGATATGAATTTGACGAATGGTATAAAAATAAAGTTGCCAGAGAAGGGCCCGGACCTTGCGTGGCAGAAATTATATGAGTATGACAGCAGTCAGAAAATTCTGGCCAAAGAGGTGTTGATCATTGATTTGCGCCAGCATGGTAAAACAATCCTGCGTTTGACGGAAAAAGAGGCCGAACGGCGCAGGTTGTTGACGAAAAGCAAGATGAAAGAAGAGAGTATTTGATTTTATGCGTGAGCAGACAATTGCCGCATTGGATATCGGAACCAGCAAAATATGTTGTTTTATCGCTAGGGTCAGTGATCAGGCGGACGGTGAAAGGCGGCCGCGTGTTGTCGGTATAGGGCATCAGATATCCAAGGGGATGAAAGCTGGCACCGTTGTGGACATGGAAGAAACCGAAACCTCCATACGGGCGGCCGTTGATGCGGCAGAGCGCATGGCAGGCGGTAGTCCGATCCATGATGTTTATGTGAATATTTCAGCAGGCCAACCTACTTCCCGGATTTTTTCGGTAGAGGTTGATGTGGCGGGACATGAAATCAGCCAGCTTGATATTGACCGGGTTTTGGTGGCGGGACAGGAAACTCTGAAAGATGAACAACGTTTTATCATTCATTCCCGGCCCATAAGTTTCAGTCTGGATGGGGTTGCCGGGGCTACGAGGCCTTTGGGGATGTTTGGGGAGAAATTAGGTGTGGAAATTCACCTGTCCAGCGTGGCCATCAGCCCATTAAAGAATATTCAGACTTGTCTTAATCGGTGTCATTTGAATCTGAAGGGGGTTGTCTTGTCTCCCTATGCGTCTGCGCTGGCGGCATTGGTGCCGGATGAGCGGGAGCTTGGTTCCATATGTATTGATATGGGCGGTGGGTTGACCAGTATTTCAGCCTTTCGGGACAATGAACTGGTTTTTGGTGACATCATAGCCGTTGGGGGCAATCACGTTACCCGGGATATCGCGCAGGGCTTGTCCGTATCAGAAGCCAAAGCGGAACGGCTTAAAATTTTGTATGGTAATTGTTTGTCTGACCGGGTTACGGTGAGGGATCAAATTGATATTGTCCAGTGCGGCGAAGACGGGCAGGATCACGCCATAACCATTCCCCGAACCATGCTGACCTCAATAGTAAGTCCACGGATAGAGGAAATTCTGGAATTGGTCCGGGACCGGATCATTGAAACGGGACTGGCGGATATAGTCGGGCGGCGTCTTGTTATCACCGGCGGTGCTAGTCAGATTTCGGGGTTGGAAGAATTGGCGAGAAGAATCTTTTCTGTGGAGGTGTCCCCGGAACTTCGTGGGGATTTCCATGTTCGGCTTGGGCGACCTGTCAGTGTGGATGGATTGGCCGATGCAACGGCCGGGCCGGGATTTTCAACCTGCGCCGGACTTTTAAATTACGCGGCGATAATGCCGGATGAAGTTCATGCCTTGTCGATGGAAAGAGCAAAGCCGGGTCTTTTCTCGCGGATTGGGGTTTGGATGAAGGAGAATTTCTAGAATATGTCAGGATTTTTTAGAAAAACTCCCTAAAAACCCATAAAAACGACTCGAAAGTGAAAAAAAACGACTCGGGACGCATTTTTTTAAAGACAGCGGGAATCACTTGCGCTAAATTATAGTTAACATATTGTTACAATGCATTGAATCGTGTATGAGCATCAGGCCGGATGGAGAGCACAATGACCATAGAATTTACCACAACTGAATTAACTGAACTGACCCCAAGAATTACGGTTTTTGGTGTGGGCGGTGCCGGGGGGAATGCGGTCAATAACATGATCGAAACAGGCCTCGAAGGTGTTGATTTTGTTGTTGCAAATACGGATTCTCAGGCACTAGCCTATTCTAAGGCGGAACAGAAAATACAGCTTGGCGCGAACCTGACGCAGGGACTTGGTGCTGGTGCCAGACCCGAAGTGGGACGGGCTGCTGCCGAAGAAACCATTGACCTTATCCGGGAACATTTGCGTGGTTGTCACATGACCTTCATTACCGCAGGCATGGGCGGCGGTACCGGCACAGGGGCGGCCCCGATCATTGCACAGACCGCGCGTGAAGAAGGTATTCTGACGGTTGGTGTCGTTACCAAGCCGTTCCAGTTTGAGGGTAATCGCCGCATGGCTTTGGCGGAACAGGGTATTAAAGAGCTTTCACAATATGTGGATACGTTGATCATTATCCCCAATCAAAATCTGTTCAGAATTGCCAATGAGCGGACAACCTTTGCCGATGCGTTTGCTATGGCCGACGAAGTGCTGCATTCCGGTGTGCGGGGCATTACGGATTTGATGGTCTTGCCGGGTCTGGTTAACCTTGATTTTGCCGATGTGCGTACGGTAATGTCTGAAATGGGCAAAGCCATGATGGGTACTGGTGAGGCCGAAGGGGAAAATCGGGCGTTGGAAGCGGCGGAAGCAGCTATTTCCAACCCACTTCTTGATGAAGTTTCAATGAAGGGGGCTAATGGCGTTCTAATTAATATTACCGGGGGGATGGACCTGACCTTGTTTGAGGTTGATGAGGCCGCCAACCGTATCCGCGCTGAAGTTGATCCAGATGCAAATATTTTGGTTGGGTCTGCATTGAATCCTGAACTGGATGGTAAGATGCGGGTATCTGTTGTGGCGACAGGCATGGCGTCTGATGATATGCCGCGCCGTGAAGAGCCCCGGAAAACCTACAGCTTTGGCAGCAAGCCGAAAACAGAAACAGAAATAAAACCAAAACCAGAGTCTGATAGCACACCCAATGCAGGATGGGACGAGCCGATAACGGAGCGGAAAAGTTTGGTTGAAACCGCCATGGAAGTCACCGAAAAGGTTGTTGTTTCTGATGAGGTTGAGGAAGCTCCGCTGGAATTGGTCAATGAAATTAAAAGCATGCCAGAGATTGAAAAAACTGCTGTGCAAACAAACAAAACCGAAATACAAAAAGAGACGGCAAGTCTCTTGGCCCAATTGGCCGAAGGTATCGTACAGGAGCCGGAGCAACCGGCCCATAATGCGGAGTCTGTTGAATTAACCGCACGTCGTGAAGATCCTTTCATTTCCTCCGCGCCGGTAATGCCGGAAAAACGCATGGAACCGTTGAGACAGGAGGCTGATCCCTTTGCAGAAGCCGCGATGGCCAATGGCCCGGTTCAGGAAGAAGCTCCGCGTAGAAGTAGGTTGCTTGGATTATTTGGTGGACGCCGTAAGGCCGCAGCTAAAAAACAAGCTATTTCACGTCAAGCAGATATGCTTGCCCCAGAAGAGCCTGTGTTAAAATCAGGACAAGAAGAAGTGCGTGTTTCCGAAAGAACTCAAGCGTCAGAGCAGGTTCAGGAGACAAGGCCTGTGACAGAAACTGGAAATTCTGAGGGAAGTCTTCAGGTTCCAGAGGATGCAAGTTTGTCTAGGAAGCCAGAAACAAAAGAGGATAATCACTTGGAAATTCCGGCTTTTTTGAGAAGGCAGGCTAATTAAAATATATTATTTATAATAATATTTAGTATAATCAATTATTTATTAACTATATAATTGTATGACGTAATTAATAAAAAAAGATGCCTAAATGAAAAGGCGCATAAAACTATAATAAAGTAGAGTAGCAGAAAAAGGTAAGAGGCAGCGGGAAAATCAATTAATAATATATTCCCAGGGAACTGAAATAAGGCGGGCTTGTCCCGCCTTTTTTATTGCATATGTTTTCATTATAGATCAAAATCTGTTACCTGTTTATCTGTCATAACCCCCTAATGAGTATTAATCTGGCCATATGTTTGACGAAGGTTTAAAAACATCACTTTGGATTTCCGCAGAAATCAGAAGGTGTGACGGAATTTTCCTGCCCATGACGGTGGTGCACCGCGGCGATGAAAACAGGGGGTTTGTCCTGATCAAGCAATATATTCATGGACAGGGTTGTATCCTTCATATCAGAAGACGTGATATGAATGGAGAACTTGGCTGGCATAATCCGTTGGAGCAAAGTCCGGTACCGGAAAGGGATGCGGATGATTATATTGCCCGGCAGAGACAATATGATGAAGATCTTTGGGTCGTGGAAGTGGATGATCCAAAGGGCCAATATTCGCCTTTGGTCTAGTTGGTCTGTCTTCTATAGTGTATTTCATAGTATATTCCAGAGTGGCTTCGAAGCTCTCTCAGAAATTTCCTGACAAGATAGGGCTTTTTATTTTGTTTGAGGCTGTTTTTTCTCAACTAAACAATATTGTCAGGGTACATAAGGGCTTCCTGTCTGAAAAGCCATATTCTTAGCCGGAATTATTTCATTTTATCCGATTTTATTTTCGCTGACCTCTTGACTCTTTCCCTCTGAACTCTATCTGTTGCAGTAGTTGTTAGCACTCTTCTATGGTGAGTGCTAAACGAGAATTACTTTAACAAAAAAATAGAAGAGGTCTTTGACATGGGTTTTCGTCCTTTACACGATCGTGTACTTGTGCGCCGCATTGATGCAGAACAAAAAACTGCTGGTGGCATCATCATTCCTGACAGTGCGCAGGAAAAACCAAGCCAGGGTGAAATTATTTCCGTAGGAACTGGTGCCA
>JAESRB010000140.1 GCA_016764855.1 Emcibacter sp. | reverse complement strand
GGTGGCTGGCGGATCATCGGTTGAAATGGCCGTTCCCATGATCATGGGCGCCAACATCGGCACGACAATTACCAATACCATCGTCAGTCTGGGACATATTTCCAAGAAAAAAGAATTCCGCCGCGCCTTTGCTGCCGCCACGGTTCATGACTTTTTCAATCTTCTGGCCGTGATTATCTTCCTGCCGATTGAGATTATATTTCATCCTTTGCAAAAGATAGCCGGTTACCTTGCCTCACATTTTGTTGGCGGAGAGAATTTAAGCGTTAAGGGGCTTAATTTCATCAAACCCATGACCAAGCCTGTCATTGCCCAGTTCAAAAGTCTAGCTGAGATGATTTCCGAACAAGCCGCCAGCGTCATCCTGATCGCCTTTGGCATTACCATCATTTTCTGTTCTATTATATTTATCGGAAAACTTTTGAAAAAACTGATGGTTGGTCGGGCCAAGGAAATCATGCATACCTCCATTGGCCGCGGTCCTGTTTCTAGCATCACATCCGGGGCAATTATCACCGTTCTAGTACAATCCTCATCAACCACAACCAGCTTGATGATCCCCCTAGCTGGCAGCGGAATATTTAAACTGAAACAGATTTATCCCTTCACACTGGGGGCCAATATAGGTACGACCATCACCGCGCTTTTGGCAGCAACAGCAATCTCGGGCCCGTCGGCGATCCTCGCGCTTCAGATTGCGCTGGTCCATCTCCTTTATAATTCATCCGCAGTGATTTTAATTTACGGCATTAAAACCCTGCGTAATATTCCCCTCCGTGGCGCATTATGGATGTCTCGCGTTGCGGCCGAACGCAAAATATATGCCCTTGTATATATGATCGGCGTCTTTTTCATCCTTCCCGGCCTTATGGTCTTTTTATATCAACTTATCCCGTAAGGAACTCATGATGGAAAACGATGACTTATCCTCCCTTTCCCATAAGAAACTAAAAAAACTTATCAAAGAAACTCAGGAGATTCTGAACGATCTCACCAAAGAGATGGCAAAACGCAAACTAGACCAGCAGCATGATGAAATTGATCACATGGAAGAACATTTCGAGGACGCAGCCCATAACCTGAGCAACCTGAAGAATTTCATCCAAAAAGCTTTTTCAGAAATGCGCAAAGATAAATAATCTAGGCGCTCTCTAAAGAGCGTCACATATAAACACCTTCATTGCCGTCAACTATATCGACTTCCTGCCACCCCTGACACCATTCCCGTCACCTAGTCGACCTCTCATCATTCTCGCCGCCTATTCTCATTCCCGAGAAAGCAAGAATCCAGACTCTTCGTCGGGACAGGGCTATCACCTTCAGGGGATTCGCGGAACGGGAAAAGTGCGCCATAGAGTGAGCCAAAACGGATAAGACCTGCCTTAGGTTCATCCGGATAGAGGGCAGGTCCTCTTAATTCTTATAATTCAGTATCGAAATTAGGACAGGATATCCGGCTTTGGTCCCGTTACAATATGAATATCCCGTTGGGGATAGGGGAACTCAACGCCTTGAGCATTAAATTTCTGCCAGATTTTATAATAGACCTCACTGGCCACATTGGACACACCATTCTTTGCATCCCGTATCCACATGCGTAGTTCCAGATCAATGGCGCTATCGCCGAAGCCTTTGATCAATACCCGCGGCGCTGGATCATCTAAAATGCGCGATACCTCCTCCGCAGCCTCAATCATCAAGGCCATGGCAAGGTCCACGTCACTCTTATAAGAAATACCAACGGGCAAATGACGCCGCACCATGCGATGCGAGAAGGTCCAGTTCACCACTGTCTGTGTCACCATATCCTCATTTGGAATCAAATGTTCCCGTCCGTCGCGGGATATGACCGATGTATAACGCCCAGCCAGTTTATTGATCCGCCCATATGTGCCGGAAATTTCCACCACATCCCCCGGCTTGATAGAACGATCCATCAAAAGAATCACGCCGCTGACAAAATTGGATACTACTTTTTGCAGACCAAAGCCCAACCCCACACCAATGGCCCCACCAAATACAGCAAAAACCGTCAGATCAATTCCAACACTGGATACCGCAAAAAGAAACGCCGATGCAATCAAAACAATACGGGCCATTTTGGACAAGAGCACCCGAGCAGACGGATTCACTGCCGGTACTTTACGTAGCCAGTCTTCCAAAAAATTGGTGACAAATAAGGCCATCCAGACCAGAATCAACAGGGTCAATATTCCGGTCAGCACGCCAAATATACTCACCTCCCCCTGTCCCAAGGAGAAAGTAAGCCCATCCAAAAATTCTATCACCGGCGATAACCAGCCAAAGATATTCAACGCCGCCAGAAACCAGGCAAAGGATCGAATAAGCCGGGCAATCTCTCGACTTTCGATCAGCCCCGTCACCAACCGGATGACAATCCAGGCAAATATAAGACTGGCAGCAATGTTAAAGGCATAGGTAGCAACCTGTTGCTGCTCCGCCACCGCCTTCACCATCAGAATAAGAAGCACCCATACCACAAGATCATAAAGCGGGGATAGCTGTGGCCGCAGTCGTTGATAAAGCGCAAATCTGCTGAACCCCTGCGGCAAAAGAAACCGTACCAACCGTACGGTCCCCAGACTGATTCCCCAGGCCAGCAGAATAATCCCCAACTGCGCCAATGTCTGATAGGACAACAGCGTGTCCTCGAACCAGAGCAACAGCGTCGTCACCCATTCCTGTGTCTTTATCATGATATCATTCATCTGTGCAGCTTAACGAAAAAGGCGGTCATATCCAACAGACAAATATATTATCCCCCACCTTATTCTCTTATCCTCTGCGTGATCGGAAAAAGTCTTTCAGCATCTTTGACGCTGCCGCAGCACCGATCCCCCCATATATTTCCGGCCTATGGTGACAGCTTTTAGCATGCAGAACTCGGGGGCCATTTTCAACACCGCCGCCCTTTTCATCATCAGCAGCAAAATACAGCCGCCGGATTCGGGCAAAAGATATGACTTGCGCGCACATGGGGCATGGCTCCAGCGTCACATAAAGATCGCAATCTATCAGGCGTTCACTGTCCAGATGCTGACAGGCGGCCCGTATGGCAAGAACTTCCGCATGAGCAGACGGATCACGATCCTCCTTCACCCGGTTAGAGCCCCGGCCGATCACCTGACCGCTTGGTCCATGCACGACCAGCGCCCCCACAGGAACCTCCCCCCGCGCCGCCGCAGCAAGGGCTTCTTCCATCGCCATATTCATAAAGTCATTGGAAAATGTCATAATTTCTTGTATTGCATAATAATTGATCAACTTACAACCCGAATTGTGCAAATGACTGATGATAAAAAACGGCCCTCTGAGCCGAGCAAAGAACCGACGACCCTAACAAACCGCGGCGAACGTATCGCCAAGATGCTGGCCCGTGCCGGCGTCGGATCGCGCCGCGCTGTGGAACGTATGATCGAAGCCGGCATGGTAAAGCAAGACGGGCAGGTCATCACCACCCCGGCTACGCTGATCACATCCGTAACCGGCATCACCGTGGACGGCATGGTGGTTCAGCCACCAGAGCCGACCAAAATATGGAAATACCATAAACCCGCCGGGCGCATGACCACCTATTATGACCCGGAAGGCAGACCTACTGTTTTTGAAGCCATGCCCACCAATATGCCGCGCGTGCTGTCGGTCGGGCGGCTTGATTTAAATACCGAAGGCTTGCTGTTGATGACCAATGACGGCGAACTGGCCCGCTGGCTGGAACTGCCCTCTACGGGATGGATCAGAACCTATAAGGTGCGCTGTCACGGTTATTTCGATCGGGAAAAAGTGGCGGAAATCCGGCGTGGTATCACCATCGAAGATGTGAAATACCGGGGCGTGAGGATCAACATCAATGAAAATCGGGACCAATCCAACATTTGGCTGACCATCGCCATTACAGAGGGTAAAAACCGTGAAGTGCGTAAGCTTTTGGAATATATCGGTCTGCAAGTGACCCGGTTGATCCGCCTGTCTTATGGCCCGTTCGAGCTGGGCAGCATGGCCCGAGGTGATCTTGAAGAAATAACACCCAAAGATATGCTGCTCCATTGTGCGGATTTCTTTAAGGACAAAGGCACCTCTGCTAATCTGCCGGAAACAGAAGAAACAAAAACACGGACCGCCAAACAACGCGCCGGTTGGGCCAAGGCCAAACCCAAACCAAATCAACGGCCGGTGAATAAGAAAAAAAACGCCCCGAGACGGCACGAAGATGCTGACAAAAGAACCGAAGGGCCCAAAAGACGCAGGGAAGCCCCGAAACGGCACGAAGATACTGAAAGACGGACCGAAGGTGCCAAGAAACGGACAGAAGCCCCAAGAAGACGCGGCGAAGCATCAAAAGGACGTAGCGAAGCACCCAAACGGCCACAAAGAAATCCTAAAAAGCCGGGCCGCAAATGAGAATTATCGGCGGTGACCATCGTGGACGTAAATTAGCCTCCCCGCCCGACAAGAATATTCGGCCAACCAGTGACCGTATGCGGGAAACCATATTTAACATCCTCAGCCATTCAGGGATCAGCCTCAGAGGAGCCAACGTACTGGATGTGTTTGCCGGAACCGGCGCTCTCGGGCTGGAAGCCCTGTCCCGTGGTGCAGCCCATGTCACATTTTTTGACAAAGACCGGAAATCTCTTCAACTGGTCAAAAAGAATGTTGCCTTATTAAAAGCGGCAGACAGAACAACTATAAGGTGTATTGAGGTGCCAAAACTACCTCCTTCACGCACCCGTTTTGATTTTATATTTCTGGACCCGCCCTACAACCTAGACGTTATTAGCGACACAATCATCGCCCTTGATAAAAAGGGTTACCTTTCCGATGATTATATTATAGTTGCTGAATATTCATCAGATAACACATTGATAGTACCTGATTTTTTAAATATTACTAAAGAAAAAGTCTATGGTGAAGCCCGCTTTTCTTTCCTAATTAAAGAATACGATTAATAGAATATTAAAAATTTTCTTTGCTTTCTCTTTTTTGTTTGCTATGTATGGTTAATACACACGTATCAGTAGCGTTAAACATAGAGGTTACCCATATGAATCTGAAGAATGTAGATTTTACTCCAGAACAATATGTCGCAGCAATGGAATATGAATACGACGGTATGATCAATACCCTAAGCTACCTTTGTCAGGAAGCAACAACCGCCAAGCTCGAAGTTGTCAGATTACACCTGAATATTGCCATTGATGAATTGAAAGAATTTGTGCCCTCCAAACCCAATGCGGGATGACATCATATTTGTCAGTGTAAAATCCGCTAAGGGAAATTTTTCATTCTCCCCTATTTGACAATAGCAGGGCCAATGCCTGTCCTGCTCCCGGATTTTTCACCGATATACGCTAACTGGACGCCCATTCCATAGAGGGAAAGTCCGTAACAGTTTGGCGAGGATAGTCTAACGCCTCCCCCCACACGTCCTTTATGTTCTGCGTATGGACGTGCCGGCATAGATTATTCTCGTCAAAACCATATTGTCCTAATGAATGGCAATCCTAATTTAGAATCCTGCGGATAGCTCGATTTAGACTAACGTCGGCCAAATAGCTTTTCAATATCGGACAATTTCAGTTCCACATAAGTCGGACGACCATGATTGCACTGACCAGAATGCGGCGTTTGTTCCATTTCCCGCAGCAGCGCGTTCATTTCCGTGACATTCAGCCGCCGCCCTGCCCGGACGCTACCATGACAGGCCATGGTTGAGCAGACCTCTTCCAGCCGTTCCTTTAAGGACAGCGCCTGATCCAGCTCCATCAGCTCATCAGCCAAATCCCGAACCAACCCCTTGATATCTGTATCTCCCAACAAGGCTGGAACCTCACGGATCACCACAGCCCCCTCGCCAAAGCCCTCAAGGTATAAGCCCATATCCCGTAGCTCATCGGCCCGCGTCATCAAACGATCGACTCCATCCTGTTCCAATTCAACCACTTCAGGAATCAACAGAACCTGACGCGCAACCTCATTCTCAAGCAGTTGCTTTTTCATGCGCTCATAGACCAACCGTTCATGGGCCGCATGCTGATCCACAATGATCAGGCCATCTTTGGTTTGGGAAATAATATAAGTTTCGTGAAGCTGCCCCCGAGCCGCACCCAGAGGATGTTCCCCAAGATCATCGTCCACGACCTCAACGGGATCAACCCGGCCTACTGGCGGAGTGAATCCTTCGGCCAGAGAGTCTTGAAAAAGAGGTTTCTGAAAATCAAGTGAGCGCTCCCCAAGCCCCGCACTATAGGGCGCATCAGGCATAGGAGGGGTCGGAAATGATGTCCGGCCTGCCATTGATCGACCGGAATATTGCGGCAAGGATGGCATATCCCGTCCCGGCAAGAATGATCCCAATGCGGCCCCAGCCACAGTGGTTGAGGCCCGATGCCCGGCCTCGGTCAAGGCCCGTTTCAGAGAGCCAACGATCAGGCCGCGCACATGACCACTATCCCGAAAGCGCACCTCTGCCTTGGCCGGATGGACATTAACATCCACCATATCAGTTGGTATGTCTAAAAATAACGCCAATATCGGGTGCCTGTTTCGGGCCAGAAAATCCATATAGGCCCCGCGCACCGCGCCGTTCAACAGTTTATCCTTCACTGGGCGACCATTAACAAACAAAAACTGATGCTGGGCATTCCCCCGGTTATAGGTTGGTAATCCAGCATATCCCGTCAGCCGGATATTCTCTCTTTCCACATCAATCGCCAGCGCATTATCACCGAAGTCATTCCCCAGAATAGCCGTCAAGCGGCGCAGTCGCACATCCAGAAGCTCTCCCTGAGCTGCCGAAACCCGAAAGGCCCGTCGCTCACCGTCCATAAGAGAAAATGCAATTTCCGGGTTGGCCATAGCCAATCTCTTGATCACATCCAACGCATAATTAAATTCTGTTCGGGCAATTTTAAGGAATTTCAAACGAGCGGGCGTGGCATAGAACAAGTCACGTACTTCTATCCTTGTTCCTTGATTCATGGCAGCCGGTTGCAGCGCGTGTTTTTTCCCGCCCTCAATCTCAATTTTCCAGGCGTCATCACTGTCTCCGGTCCGGCTCGACATAGAAAAGCGGCTGACCGAGGCAATCGAGGGCAGTGCCTCCCCCCGAAAACCCATGCTTTTAATGTCTGTTAAATCATCTTCCCGTAACTTGGACGTGGCATGACGTTCCACAGCCAGCCCAAGCTCCGCCGCGCTCATACCATAGCCATCATCCGTGACCGAGATCAATTCCCGTCCGCCATCACGCATCACCACATGAATATTATGAGCGCCAGCATCAATGGCATTTTCCACCAATTCCTTTACCGCACTGGCCGGACGTTCAATGACCTCACCAGCGGCGATCTGATTGATAGTATTTTCCGAGAGGATACGTATTTTCAAGAGGCATTCCCATGACTGACATTACATTGTCATGAGATTACCTTATTTCTATCACACTGTGAACATATTCCCGTCCGATATTCATAAATAACAATCGCATTGGTAATCAGAAAGGGACAGGTCATGAAATTCATTAATGGCATGATTTTCGGAATCGGCACAGGGCTGATCACCGTAGCTTTGGCGGGACTTCAAGGTAAGGTTTCAAGCGAATCCATCTATGCTCTTGTTGGCATAGGGCTCATTTTAGTGATTGCTGAAACGGCTCGAAATTTATCGTTCGGATCTTCTGGTAAAGAACAGAAAGCCGTCTAATCCATAAACATACAGATCAGACTTAATCGCTCGGAATAGCAATTAATGGTCACCAATAGCGACCATTATAACGGCGGAACCAGATACCTACGGCTATTCCGTAAATATTATGCCCCCACCGCACCATTAGCGTATGTTATTAACTGTTGCTGTCGCCGAATAAGGCTCGTTTAGCAATTTCCTGTGGTGTAAAAGCCCCTCTCACGTCGCTGTCATCCCCAGGCGGACGCAGGTGATAATCTGGCGGCACAACCAACGGTGGATTTTTCAAAACGCTGAATTCATCCGGGCCATCCAATTTTGTGCAGGCCGGAAGTATCCCGGCAACCACCAGAACCACGCCCATTAATACCAGTTTATTTCGCACTCACTTTTCCTTTTCTAACACGACACCAATCAGATTTACCCCTGATCAGATGATTCTTTCTCAGACCGTGGCCCGAAGAAGCTGTCCCATATCAATAATACCGCCCCAACCGTAATGCAACTGTCCGCCACATTAAAGATGGCAAATGACCAATCTCCCACATGGAACTGTAAGAAATCCGCCACAAATCCAAAAACCGCACGGTCATAAATATTACCAACGGCCCCGCCGATTACAAGACCAAGGGCAATGGCCAGAACTCTAGTTTGCACAGATTTCAACCAAATGCCAAGCCCTATTGCGATCAATGCGGTCAGACCAACCAAAGCCCACCGACCAAGGTCGCCGTCCGTGCTAAACATGCTAAAGCTGACCCCGCGATTTTCCGCCCATTGTAGATTAAATATGGGCAGAATTTTGACCATCTGTATTTTTGGCAGCTCAAGAACATCCATGATCCACCATTTGCTGATCCGGTCCAACACAAGCGCACATAATGCTATGAGCCAACCCAAACGGACCATGGCTTAGCCTGCCTCCTCAACCGCGTCAGCACAGCGTGGGCAAATATCCTCATGCCCGGCAACCGTGCCCACTGCGGGGAGTATCTGCCAACAACGTTCGCATTTTCCCCCATCGGCC
>JAESRB010000139.1 GCA_016764855.1 Emcibacter sp. | reverse complement strand
TCAGCGCATCAATGCGGCTGCCCGTTTGCACGATATGACTTATTCACGATTTATGAACGGCCTGAAACTCGCAGGCATCGAACTTGACCGTAAAGTTCTGGCTGATCTGGCCGTTCGCGAACCGGAAGCTTTTAAAGCTATTGCTGATCAGGCCCAGGGCGCTCTTAACGCCTAATACCGATCACCATTCGGAACGACAACTTATCGTCAAGGAGCCTGCTGTAACAGCAGTAGGCTCCTTTTGTTTATTTTAGGACATTTTTTTATATATTGGGTGACAATATGGAAGACCTCCAGCAATTAGAGACAGAGATTACCACAGCTATCACAGCCTGTGACACCCTGTCCGGCCTCGAAGAACTTCGCGTATCGGAAGTTGGCAAAAAAGGCCGCGTCAGCCTGATGATGCGCGAATTAGGCAAGATGACCCCGGAAGAGAAAAAAACATTCGGCCCGAAACTGAATGGTTTGAAAACGGTGATCATTGACAGCATCGCTGACCGTAAGGGCGCTCTGGAACTGGCGGAACTCAATCACCGTCTGCAATCTGAACGTATTGACATCACCCTGCCCACCCCGGCTGAAAATCAAGGTAGCATCCACCCGATCACTCAGGTTATCGATGAAGTGGCCGAAATTTTCACAGAGATCGGTTTCAGCATCGCCGAAGGGCCAGAGATCGAAGAAGATTTCTATAATTTCACTGCGCTTAATATTCCGGCAGAACATCCCGCCCGTCAAATGCATGACACTTTTTATCTGCCGGAAAATTCCGACGGAAATCGCAAAGTACTGCGCACCCATACCTCACCAGTACAAATCAGAACCATGCTGTCCGGGCCACCACCCTACCGGATCATTGCACCGGGCCGCACCTACCGCTGTGACAGCGATGCCACCCATACCCCTATGTTCCATCAAGTCGAAGCCCTTGTCATTGATAAAAACATCCATATGGGCCACCTGAAATGGTGCATCGAAGAATTTTGCCGTAAATTTTTCGAGCTGGACAATGTGAAAATCCGCTTCCGACCCAGCTATTTCCCCTTCACTGAACCTTCCGCTGAAGTAGATATCGGCTGTTCGTTCAAAAATGGTGAGATCCGCATTGGTGAAGGCGATGACTGGCTGGAGATCATGGGCTGCGGCATGGTGAACCCGCGCGTACTGGAAAATGTCAATCTTGACCCCAATGAATATCAGGGTTTTGCCTTTGGGCTTGGTCTGGACCGTATTTCCATGCTGAAATGGGGTATCCCTGATCTGCGGGATTTCTTTGCCGCCGACCTACGCTGGCTGAAACATTATGGCTTTGCCGCATTGGATATTCCATCCTTAAGCACACAAAATACGAATATCGGGGGAGGAAAATAAAATGAAATTCACCCTTTCATGGCTCAAAGAATATCTGGATACAGACGCCACTGTTGATCAAATTTCCGAAAAACTCACCGCCATTGGGCTTGAGGTCGAAGAAATTCACAATCCGGCCGATGATCTCGCCCCCTTTATTGTTGCCGAAGTTATTGAGGCCGCCCCGCATCCTGATGCTGACAAGCTTCAAGTTTTGAAAGTTTATACCGGTACAGAAACATTGCAGGTCGTCTGTGGCGCACCCAATGCCCGCACTGGCCTGAAGGGTGCCTTCGCACCATCCGGCGCGACCATCCCCACCAACGGCATGAAGCTCAAACCCACCAAAATTCGCGGTGTGGAAAGCAACGGCATGATGTGTTCGGAGCGGGAACTGGACCTTGGCAATAGTCACGACGGAATCATTGATCTGCCACAAGATGCCCCTGTGGGCATGAAAATTGCCGACTATATGAAAATTGATGACCCCGTGATCGAAATTGCCATCACGCCAAACCATCAGGACGCTCTGGCGGTCTATGGCATTGCCCGTGATCTGGCGGCGGCCGGACTTGGCACCTTGAAAGAAATGGATATTTCACCTTTGCCGGGATCTTTTGACTGCCCACAAGCCGTTGTCCTGAAAAACCCCGAAGTCTGTCCTGTCTTTGCGGGCCGCTATATTCGTGGCTTGAAAAACGGCCCAAGCCCTGAATGGTTGCAAAAAAAGCTCCGGGCTTTGGGTATGAACCCTATTTCAGCTCTGGTCGATATTACCAATTACATCAATTATGATATGGGACGTCCCATGCATGTCTATGACGCCGACAAGCTGACCGGGGATATCGTCGTGCGATTGTCTCATACTGGTGAGAAAATGACGGCCCTTGATGACGTGGAATATACCCTTGACGATAAAACCTGCGTCATCACGGATGATAGCGGCATTATCGGACTTGGCGGCGTTATGGGTGGCCTTAACACTGGCTGTCAGGATGATACGGTTAATGTCTTTGTCGAGGCCGCGTGGTTTGATCCAATCTCCATCGCCATGACCGGACGCAAGCTAGGCATTGAAAGTGATGCTCGTTATCGTTTTGAACGCGGCGTTGATCCAGAAACAGTACAAAGCGGCATGGAACGGGCGACAAAATTAATCCTCGACATGTGCGGCGGCGAAGCCAGTGAAACAGTAATCACCGGAACAATTCCTCTTATCTCCAAAACCGTCAGCCTGCGCCCCGGCCGTGTCGGTCATCTGGGCGGCGTTGATGTCAGCGAGACAGAAATCATTGATATCCTGACCCGTCTGGGCTTTAAAGTCACAAAAGCAGGCGACAAGCTGGACGTTTTGACCCCATCATGGCGCTGTGATATTGACGGCGAAGCAGATTTAGTGGAAGAAGTTCTGCGCATCCATGGCTATGACAAAATTCAGTCTACCCCCCTACCGCCTTCCAGTCGGCCAATTCAAGCGGGCCTGAACGCCATGCAAAAACGTGTTCGCACCGCCAAACGTACTGCCGCAGGACGTGGCATGCGGGAAGCTGTGACATGGTCCTTCCTGCCGTCAGCACAGGCGGCCTTGTTTGCCGAGTTGAAGCCGGAACTAATTTTGAGCAATCCGATCAGCTCCGATCTGGATGCTATGCGGCCCAACCTTCTACCGAATCTTATTACCGCCGTTCGACGCAATATGGATCGGGGATTCAAGAATTTGGCCCTGTTTGAATGCGGCAACCAATTCTCCAACGACACCCCCGAAGGTCAATCCCTGTTGTTAGCTGGCGTCAGACGTGGTCAGGACAGCAACAAACATTGGGACAATACACCAAAGGATGTGGACGCTTTCACAGCAAAGGCCGATGCGGAATCTCTCCTCCGCGCCATCGGTGCGAAAATTGATTCCGCACAGGTCGTCCCCGAAGCGCCTTCATGGTATCATCCAGGCCGCAGTGGCACCATTCGTTTGGGACCGAAAAACATTCTGGCCTATTTTGGGGAAATTCATCCTGCCATCTGTAAAGCTCTTGATGTTAAAGGGCCCTTGGTCGGGTTTGAAATTCTGATGGAAAATATTCCTTTTCCTAAATCTGGCCAAAAGTCCGGAAAAGGTAACAACCGGGGGTCTCTGAACGCCTCCGACTTTCAGGCCGTAGAGCGTGACTTTGCCTTTGTAGTCAATAAGGATGTGGTCGCCGCCGACCTTATCAAGGCCGTTCGTGGAGCCGATAAAAAACTGATTCATGACGTCACCCTGTTTGATGTTTACGTCGGGGCCGGCATTGATGACAATCAGAAATCTTTGGCCATTAACGTTAAGTTACAACCGGTAGATAAAACCTTAACCGAAGACGATATTGAAGCCTTCTCATCAAAAGTTATTACCAATGTTCTCAAGAGAACCGGGGGTATTTTACGTTAATATCTCCATTAATCATATCTAAAGGCTGTTCCATTAATATGACGAAAAGTTTCAATAGTTGGTGGGAGTTGAGTAAATGGCAGTAGAAACACAAGACATTAAAGTTCCATTGAAATTACGGTTAAGTGCCTGGTGGAATGGATATGATATAGACGATGTAAAAGAACAGCTAAAAGCCTTGGCGGATGATGGCACGGGGGGAAAAGATGCGCCTTCCTCTGACGCGAAAGAAGAAACTAGTCCGGCGATAGAAGAAACTGTCTCCTCTCTAAAATGGGACAAACTGAGAATTGAAATGTCCCAGTTAATTTGGGGCGATGGTTATTGCGGTCCCGGCGGAAAAGAGCATATCGCAAAGATGTGTAAACTTCTGGCCATGAATTCTCAAATGAGCGCCATTGTTGTTGGTGCTGGCCTTGGCGGACCAGCACGGGTTCTGACGGAAGAATTCGGTGTTTGGGTCACTGGATTCGAACTGTCCAAAGATCTGGCCGAACAGGGCATGCAAATGTCTACGGACTTGGGTCTTGCCTCTAAAGCGATCATAACCCATATGGACCCGGAAGAAGAAGAGCCCTTTGATCGTCGTTATGACCGGGCCTTTTCAAAAGAAGCGCTTTATTGTTTCCCGGATAAAACAAAAATTCTAAAAGACACATTTGAGACGTTAAAAGAAGGCGCATTGTTCCTACTTACGGATTATACCATCTCTGACATATCGGTTCTTGAAAACCCCGAAGTCCAAAAATGGCTTAAACAGGAGGCTACCCAACCCTATCTGGTAACAGCTGATACCATGAAAACAACATTGGAAAAGGTCGGTTTCTCCATAAGGGTGAACGAAGATATTTCCACGGAATATGTGGAGCTTATCGAAAGCAGCTGGTCCAAAGCAGCCACCGTTGCCAAGCAGTTGGCAAAGAAAAAAGAAGAGGGTGCTGCAGCCATAAAATCACTGATGATGGAGGCCGAACATTGGGCCTTACGGGCAAAGCTGCTGAAAGAAGGCCACATCCATGTCTGGCGTTTTCTGGCCAATAAACCCAATGAAGAAATACGTTAGTCTCTTTTTAAAGCCCCTTGGATACTATCCGCTTGTAATGCTGGGCCAATGAATGATAAAAGCCCTCATGACAGAACTTAGCAAAATAAGAAATTTCTCCATCATTGCCCATATTGACCATGGGAAATCAACCCTTGCGGACCGTATGATCCAACATTGCGACGGGCTGACTGATCGTGAAATGACAAACCAAGTGCTTGATAATATGGATATCGAGCGAGAACGCGGCATCACCATCAAGGCACAGACCGTGCGTCTGACCTATACCGCCCATGATGGTGAGGAATATATCTTAAACCTTATGGATACGCCGGGACATGTGAATCTCGCTTATGAAGTCAGCCGCTGTCTCTATGCCTGTGAGGGATCACTTCTGGTGGTAGACGCCAGTCAGGGCGTTGAGGCACAGACCTTGGCCAATGTTTATCAGGCCATCGACAATAATCATGAAATTGTCCCTGTGCTTAATAAAATTGACCTGCCCGCTGCCGAACCGGAACAAGTCCGCGCTCAAATCGAAGATGTGATCGGCATTGATGCCAGTGGTGCCATCAAAGTTTCTGCCAAAACAGGCCAAGGCATCGACGAGTTGCTCAATAGCCTTGTGGAGACTCTGCCGCCGCCCGTCGGGGATCCAGATGCGCCTTTAAAAGCCTTGTTGGTGGACAGCTGGTACGACACCTATCTGGGTGTTATGGTTTTGATCCGCGTGATTGACGGCAAAATCAAAAAAGGCATGAAAATCAAAATGATGGTTGCCGAAACCGAACATATTGTTGACCGGGTTGGCGTATTTACCCCCAAAGAAGTTCTGGTCGACGATCTGGGTCCGGGCGAAATAGGCTTTTTTACGGCCTCTATCAAAGAAGTCTCCCTAACCCACGTGGGCGATACTATCACCGAATTTAAAAAAGAAACCGCCGAAGCCCTGCCCGGTTTTAAACCTGTGCAGAGCGTGGTTTTCTGTGGATTATTCCCCGCCGATGCCGCCGACTTTGAAACCCTGCGGGAAAGTATGTACAAGCTGCGGCTCAATGATGCCAGCTTTACCTTTGAGACAGAAACCTCAACAGCGCTTGGTTATGGCTTTCGCTGTGGCTTCCTCGGCATGCTCCATCTTGAGATCATTCAGGAACGGCTGACTCGTGAATTTGATCTGGACATCATTACCACCTCCCCCAGCGTGATTTACAGAGTGCATTTGAACAAGGGCGACGTGAAAGAACTGCATAATCCGGCGGATATGCCCGACCCAACTTATGTCAACCATATCGAAGAGCCGTGGATTTTAGCGACCATATTGGTGCCAGACGAACATCTGGGTGCTGTTCTAAAGCTCTGTCAGGACAAACGTGGCGAGCAAGTGGAATTGACCTATGCCGGGACTCGGGCCATGCTGATTTACCGCCTGCCCCTTAACGAGGTGGTCTATGATTTCTATGACAAGCTGAAATCCATCTCTCGCGGTTATGCCAGTTTTGATTATCAAATGGATGGCTACCGGGAGGGCGACCTGGTCAAGCTGAGTATTCTGGTCAATTCAGAGCCTGTAGATGCACTCGGCATGATGGTTCACCGGGCACAAGCTGCTTACCGTGGCCGCGCCCTTTGTGAACGGCTAAAAGACCTGATCCCACGCCAACTGTTCAAAATTCCTATTCAGGCGGCCATCGGCGGTAAAGTTATCGCCCGTGAAACCATCAGCGCCATGCGCAAGGATGTGACCGCCAAATGTTACGGCGGCGATATCAGCCGGAAAAAGAAACTGTTGGAAAAACAGAAAAAAGGCAAAAAGAAAATGCGTCTCTACGGCAACGTAGAAATCCCCCATTCCGCCTTCATCGCGGCCTTGAAAATGGGCGACGACAAGTAATCTGAAGTCGCCTCCTTTTAAGGTATGACTAAATCATACTTTGTGCTATCATTAGGTGCAAAGAAAGGATTTCGACATATGGCAAACGCAAAAAATACATATAGTATTGGCGAACATTATAATTCATTTATCGCACGCCAGATTGATGGCGGACGTTTCAGGAACGCTAGCGAAGTCGTACGAGCAGGCCTGCGTATGCTTGAAGATTATGAAACCCGCCTGAGAGAAGTCAGAACTTTAATCGATGCCGCCGACAAACAAATAACCGCAGGTGAAGGCATTGAATTTTCAAATGCACAAGATTTAACAAAAGAAATCGTTAAACGGGGAATGGACCGATTAAATCAAAAAAATTGATCATTTCCCCACTCGCAATGGACGATTTAACAGAAATATTTCTTTATATTGCCCGTGAAGACGTTAATACGGCTACAAAATTTGTCGATGACCTGCACCAAAAAATACAATGGATTGCAGATGTTGACTTTAGCGGGGCCCCAAGAGATTGGATACGACCTAATTTACGTACATTACCTTACCGAAAACGATGTATTTATTTTCGAGTGAACGATCATAGTGTTAATATATTGCGGATACTACATAATCGACAAGATATAACACAGCAGGAATTTAATGATCATTAAATTTATTCCCAAATTTCTTTTCTTTCATAAAAATAGATAGGCAACCTCCATGGCAAGGAAGGCCATCCGTAAAGATACATATAGGACGTTATTTGCAAAAACGGGAAACCAATGTGCTTTCCCAGAATGCCAGCATCCACTAGTAGATGAAGACAATGATTTTATTGCTCAAATATGTCATATTGAAGCTGCATCTTTCGACGGTCAAAGATATAATAAAAATATGACTGACGATGAAAGACGTGCTGCAAAAAATTTAATCGTCATGTGTTACGTAAGCGGTTACCCACGGCCCCTCTTGCAATTTTCATTTACAGAGAATTTCGGCTTTTTTGCGTTTACAGCGTATAATTCC
>JAESRB010000138.1 GCA_016764855.1 Emcibacter sp. | reverse complement strand
TGCCCATCACCGTCGGCATCACCATCGAGGACCGAAAAATTCTTAACCTCACCGTCCTGACTTACCGGGAAAGCAGAGGTTCAGAAATCCGTTTTCCCGCCTATAGCAATCAATTCAATGATGTAAAGCTGACGGAAAAACTGCGTTTGTCTAAACCCATCAATGGTATTTCAGGCGCTACCATGTCAACGAATGCCATGAAAAAAGCCAGCCGACTGGCCTTGTATTTACATAATAGAGTTCTGGAAAAAGATGTCCCGCCAGCAAAAAAATAGCCTACAATCCAACCGCCGCAATAAAACCCAGAAAACCATCCGGCGTTGGCATCGATGGGTGGGGTATATCTCCTTTTTCTTTGTGTTGATTTTAAGCCTCACAGGTCTAATTTTAAACCGTACGGAAAAGCTTGGCCTTAATCAAATCATGGTTAATAATGATTTTGTGTCCTCCCTCTATGGCTTGTCCCCCAACAGCCCCCCCCAGCATTTCAAAGTCAAAGAGCATTTGATGAGCTGGCTTGAGGGCCGCGTCTATCTGGATGGAGACCTCATTACTCAAAATTCACCGCCCCTTGTTGGTGGTGCTATTCTGGACGGACTGATTATCGTCGGTACAGAAAACCGACTATCCCTATTTATGGATGACGGTACTTTGGTGGAAGTCATGGACAGTTCATCTCTGCCCGGAAAAATTACATCCATTAACCAGTCCGAGAAACAAGGCGTCCTGATCCTAACACCAAATGGTACTTATGCCACTTTCGACGATTTCATTTCATGGGACAAACAATCAGTTTCCTCCCCCCTCGTCCCCAAACAGGAAATTCAGGCCCCGGACCATATCACCGAAAAAATCATGCACGACTTCAAAGGACAGGGCATATCCCTATCCCGCGTTATCCTTGACTTGCATTCCGGCCATATTATGGGGTCATTTGGTCCTTATATTATGGACTTAGCCGCTATAAGTCTTATATTCTTAGGACTTACCGGATTGATGAAGCGCAGACGATCTGACAAGCGAAAAAGTAAAAAATAAGACACAAACAGGGGGGTTCCCGTGACATTATTACAAATTATCGTACTCGCCATTGTTCAGGGGATTACTGAATTTCTGCCCATCAGTTCATCCGGGCATCTTATTCTTGTGCCCAGCCTGACCGATTGGCCGGATCAAGGATTGATGATGGACGTGGGCGTTCATGTGGGCACTCTTCTCGCCGTGATGCTCTACTTCCGAGCCGATGTTATACGGATGACCGTTGCTTTTTGGCATATGATCACCCGTAAGAAGGACAGCAATCAACAGGATAAACGTTTAATGATTGCCCTCATTCTATCGACCATTCCTGTGGTTATCATTGGCGGGATCGTATCAAAGATGGGATGGAATGATGCCTGGCGCACGTTGGAAATAATTGGTTGGACCAGTATTGTTTTTGGTATTCTGCTTTATGTTCTGGATGCAAAATGTGCGGTCACAAAGAAGATTACTGAACTGCGCTATGGTCAAGCCATCTTTATGGGCCTTGCTCAAGTTTTGGCCATCATTCCGGGCGTTAGCCGCTCCGGCATTACCATGACAGCGGCCCGTGGCCTTGGCTTTAGCCGAACTGAGGCCGCTCGTTTTTCCATGTTGATGTCCATCCCCACCATTCTCGCGGCCGGTACTATCCAAGGTTTGAAGCTTGTCACAAGTGGTGATGCCGCACTGGGGACCGACATATTTCTCGGCGCTGGCCTGTCTTTCATAACAGCCCTTCTGGCCATTACCGGGCTCATGAAATGGCTGCAAAAGTCCAGTATGACCCCCTTTGTCATCTACCGTGTGATACTAGGGGTTGGGCTGCTTTTTCTGGTTTACAGATAATTCCCTGCAAACCAGAACAATTAAACAATAGCCCCTCATCAATTTAAAGACCAAAAGCTTTCTGGAATGCCATAATTCTTTTGGCATTTACCCCAAGGTCGCTCTTGCCCACCCGCGAAACACTCCGTAAGTCTATCTGACTACCATTTTCCGTTTCCGTAATGATAACAACAATATCATCCGCGAAATTGAATCATAAAGAATAAGCAGTTGCCTCAAAACGCATCGCCCGGGCGTCTACGCCCACGATTTTCCACCCCATAGTACCGGCAACTTTAAGCGCTCTGGAAAATGCCTCTTGTGATTTCTCAGACACCATAAGCGGGACAACTTCTGGATAGGCCGTCTTCTGTTGAGCGGCCAGTTCCGCCCCCTCATACAGCAAACTATTGGCATCATCTCCCCGTTCACCTAAAAGCGTGATGAACACAGGCGGATTAATCATATCTGTAGTGATATCATGAATTGGCGGAACACCACCGCCACCGGACATGCGTAAATAACCAACCGGTGCAGCCAGTAACAGGCCTATCAATAACGCTAAAGTTGCCTTTCCTATACCAGAAGTTTTTTTATTGATTACCACCATTATAATGACGATAAAGCAAAGCACTACCAACAGCATCCCGCCTATGAATCCCCCTTTTAAGGAGAGCATAAATCCCTCTAAAGGCGTCCATAACCCAAGATGAACCCCCGGCCCGCCCGATAGCACGACCAAGAGAAGAAGAAGAGCTAATCCCCATACAATACGTGCCCCTAAAAAAATCTTTTTTTGACCAATGACCATAATTATTTTCCATCGTTGTTTTTCATATTTTGATACAATATTGGAATTTTACCAAATACATCACGCTGGTATTCACTTAATTATCAAGTAGAATCACGAGTACGCCCCGCCAGAATGAACCATGACATAGCAATTCACATATTCCCTATGTAATATCATGGGATGGTTTCCCAATAAATGCCAGTTAATTTTTCGTGATCGCCCCTCCCTCTATCGACTTTTATGATTTTTAACTGTAAAAGCGAGATCATATGAAACATCGTTAAGGCCAGTGCATGATAGAGATCGGCAAAACCCATACTTTAAAAGTAATTAAACATGTAGATTTTGGTGTGTATCTTGAGGGAGATACACTTGAGGAAATTCTGCTGCCGGAACGCTATCTGCCGGATGACGTCAACACGTGGGAGGTTGGTCAGTCCCTTGAGGTATTCATTTATCTGGATTCCGAAGATCGTACTATTGCCACAACAGAAGTTCCTTTGGCAGAGGTTGGCGAGTGCGCCTATCTCAGCGTTGTTGAGAAAAGCGAATTTGGGTCTTTTCTGGACTGGGGCCTGATGAAGGATCTTCTCGCGCCTTTCAAGGAACAACGGATTCCCATGGATGTCGGACGTTCCTATGTGGTTTATATATATTTGGACAAAACCAACCGTATTGCCGCAAGCTCCCTTCTTAGCCGCTATCTAGACGAACAGAATGAAGACATCTTTCAATTGGGCGCAGAAGTAGACCTCTTGATCGCCAGTCGCAGCGATTTGGGCTATAAGGCAGTTATTAACGGAACTCACCTCGGCCTGATCCATAACAACGAAATCGTTCGTCCCATTTCTATGGGCGATGAGTTCAAGGGCTATATCGGTGCCGCCAGAGAAGATGGCCGTATCAATCTTACGCTCCAAAAACCTGCTGGCGAATTGCGCGGAGAATTAGCAGAAAAAATTATTGCCTATCTGGAACAAAATGGAGGCAGTTCCAATCTGACCGATAAAAGCCCGCCAACCGATATTAATGCTGTATTTCACGTGAGCAAATCCAACTATAAAAAAGCTCTTGGGAAACTCTATAAGGCCCGGAAGATCACCCTCGAAAATGGCAGGATTATGCTATCAGACAAGGGGCGTTGATTCTTCAGAATATAAGAAAAAGACCAAATACCTTTAAAATCAATAGAAAATAGGTTACCATAAGTTTAATATAAACAAAAAAACCTCATTCATAGGAGTGTCCTATGTCTTCTCTATTATGGAAAATTAGATCTACGCATTTTGGGAACTGTAACTGTGATTATGGCTGCCCATGTCAATTTAATGCTCTCCCCACCCACGGAGATTGCCGCGCCGTATCGGCATTTCAAATTCATCAAGGCTATCATGGTTACGTCAGTCTAGACGGGTTGGTTGTTGTCGCTACTTACGGCTGGCCCGGCCCCGTGCATGAAGGCGACGGTCAAATGCAGTTAATCATTGACGAGCGGGCCGACCCTGCACAACGTGACGCACTTTGTAGCATAATGCAAGGCGAAGGCATGGAAGAAGGCGCCATGCTGATCCTGCAAATTTACCGGGCCATGTGTACAGAATTCCACCCCCCTCTCTTCAGGCCCATTGACCTAAACATTGATTATGATGCAAGAACTGCTTCATTGAAAGTAGAGGGTGTTGTCGAAACCCATGTAAGCCCCATCAAAAATGCGACAACAGGTGAAGAAATCAATGCACAGATTATGTTACCAGATGGCCTTGAGTTTACCGTAGCCGAAGTTGCCAAGGGAACAACAAAAGGCACTGGCGCCGTCCCGCTCAATTTTGAAAATAGCCATGCACATCTCGTGAGATGCGATTACAGTTCCGCTGGCATCGTCAGATAATTTATAGAATGAAGACCATATTCACGCAGCCACGTTTGGTCATTGTCATCGCACTGGGCTCTGTTGTGGCTTTAGCGTGGGTCTATCTTTTTTATCTCGCACAAAACATGTCCAATATGGATATAATGAGTGTGGACATGATGGCAATGACAATGGCCGACTATCGACCATGGACAGCGGTTGACTTCGGCATGATCTTTCTCATGTGGGCGATTATGATGGTTGGTATGATGCTACCCAGTGCCGCACCAGCCATTATGGTTTTTGATAAATGGAATATATCACGGAAAGTGAGCGGCCAACCCTATGCCGCTACCAGCCTCTTTATTTTAGGCTATATTTTTTCTTGGACCGCCTTCAGTCTCATTGCAACTGTATGCCAGTGGGCGCTTGATTATGGCCACTTCCTAACCCCAATGATGGAGAGTAAAAACCCTTATATGGGTGCTATTTTGCTTGTCTGTGCAGGTCTATATCAACTTAGCCCCTACAAAGATATTTGTTTAAAGCATTGTCATAACCCTATAGAGTTTATAGGGAAGTATTGGAAAAAGGGGAATTTTCAAGCCTTTAAACTTGGCAGTCAACATGGTCTATATTGTATCGGCTGTTGTTGGTTAATCATGGGGCTTTTGTTTTTTTTCGGCGTAATGAATTTAATGTGGATTTTAATCCTTAGTCTGTTTGTATTACTGGAAAAGCTTATTATTTTTAATCACTGGATTAATTGGACTATCAGTGCCACACTAATTTTAGGCGGTATAAGCCTACTTATTTAAATATTATTTTGAGACATTATCAAATTGACTTTAGAATTCAGAAAATTCCATAAAGTTGAGACCCACCGTGAAGTTGTACTGAAGTTCCTGCTTCTTCTATGCGTTCTGGTCTCTTATTTCAGCTACCTGACCTATGAATATGGCTTCCAGACGGGGGGAATGGTTGCGGCCCTTACATGGAGCTTCTTTGTTTTATGCACACCGGTTGCCGACGCAGGATTTTTACTGGATTTTCCCATCCGTTTAATTCTCGGCATACGCATGCTATATAGCGAAATTTTCGTATGGGCCGTCGCAATTTTCATAAATATATACGCCCTTTCCGCCGGAGCTGCAGCATATGACAAAACAATTTTGACCACATTGCTCAAGAAAATTCTGGTCACCCCCTACCCCTATTGGAGCATCATATTGTTGAGCGGCCTTGGCACCTTCCTCTCCATTTATTTTGGCGATGAAATGCTGGATGTTTTCAAGCACCGGGACCGCGTCAAATACCATCAACACGCTTTCAAGCTAAAGTTCATTGGCATTCTCAGCTTGTTCGCCTTGATTTTTCTGGCTTATTATTTCCTGTTGGATGGCCTGCAAATCCACCTTGAGGACATATAAACCTCACATAGAATTTCCGGCTTTTCCTCCCGGCAATAACGCTCGAAAGAGGGCAGCCATATATCTTTGAAAACGGAGAGGGGGCGATTATCCCCCACTTTTTTCTTACGCATCACGTAACGCGCCTGCGCCTCCTCTGGATCAACGTACAAAAACACCTTGATGTCCAATAGCGACCTTAGACATTCTTTAAAAAGAAACACCCCCTCAATGATTGTAACGTCAACTTTCTTGCGGGATTCTATCACAGCCTCCACGGCCCTATCGTAATGAATGCTGTCATTATAATATAAGTTCAACAGATCTTCTGTAAGAACCCCTTTTTCCTGAGCCTCATAGACGATTTTCTGTAGATCCCCATTATTGTAATCATCCGTATGCAACAGAGCGGCGTCAATATCCCTGCGAAGTAAATCTTTATATAAAGCATTTGCCAAGTTGGTCTTACCAGCACAATCCAAGCCGTTGATCCCGACGACAACTGGCGGGACATTTATCAAATTTTCTATTTCCCCGAATATATTATCCATGTCACATATCTCGTTTCAGGTTCAGTTTTCATACCCTACGATTCATTCCTG
>JAESRB010000137.1 GCA_016764855.1 Emcibacter sp. | reverse complement strand
CTGGCGGGCCATAGATGAGCATATGATCCAGTGCTTCGCCGCGATTCTGCGCCGCCTGAATAAACACCTTGAGTTGAGCGCGAGTCGCATCCTGTCCCGTATACTCGTCGAGTAATTTAAGACCGTTCAAAGGATATTATTATTTCTGGTGGGGAGAATATCTCTTCCATTGAGGTGGAGGGAGCAATTTATAAACATCCCGCCATATCCGAGGCGGCTGTGGTTGCCGGGGATCATGAAAAATGGGGGGAAACGCCCGTTGCTTTTGTGGAGATTAAAGACGGTGCCGAACTGTCCGAGGATGAGCTGATTGCCTTCTGTCGGGAGCATTTGGCACATTTCAAATGTCCGACCAGAGTTATCTTTGATGAGTTGCCCAAGACCTCAACCGGGAAAATTCAGAAATTTGAACTCAGGAAACGTATATCGGATAAAGCGTAACGGCATAGGGTGTGACGGGGGCGGTTGGATTGCAGTGAGCCGCTGCCGAAGTTCAGTCAATGTATGAAAGTTTTCGGGGGATAGGATGGATAAGAAATTGGATTTTCAACCTGCGGGAAACTATGATTTTATCATTGTTGGGGCTGGGACAGCGGGTTGTGTTCTGGCCAATCGGCTGAGCGCGAATCCGGCGCATAAAGTTCTGTTGTTGGAGGCGGGCGGCAAGGATAATTACCCCTGGATACATATTCCGGTGGGTTATCTCTATACTTTGAATAACCCCCGTACCGACTGGTGTTTTGAGACGGAGCCCGAGGCGGGTCTGAATGGTCGAAAACTGTCCTATCCGCGGGGCAAAGTATTGGGCGGCTGTTCCTCTATTAATGGCATGATCTATATGCGCGGCCAAGCACGGGACTATGATAATTGGCGGGACTTAGGCAATGAAGGCTGGGGCTGGGATGATCTATTACCCTATTTCCTGAAATCCGAGGACCATGACTTTATTCAGAATGAATTTCATCATCAGGGCGGGGAATGGCGCATTGAACGGCAACGTCTGAAATGGAAAATATTGGATGTTTTTCAGGCCGCCGCCGAGGAAACCGGAATTCCCAACACCGATGATTTTAATCGGGGCGATAATAGTGGCTGTGGTTATTTCCACGTTAATCAGCGGGCGGGCATTCGGGTCAATACGGCCAAGGCCTTCCTTAAACCTGTTCAAGGCCGTCCAAATTTACGGGTGATGACCCATGCCATGGCGCATCAGATCGAATTTGACGGTAACAGAGCCGTGGGCTTGAGGTTTCAGGCGCAGGGCCAGTTTTACCGGGCGACGACCAGAGGTGAGGTTATTCTGTCCTCAGGCGCGGTTGGCTCGCCCCATTTATTGCAGGCATCCGGCATCGGTCCGGGACATATTCTTAAAGCTCAAGGCATAGATATTCATCGGGAGAGTGTCAATGTGGGGGAAAACTTACAGGATCACCTTCAGGTGCGGACGGTCTTTAAGGTTAAGAACGCGAAAACGCTGAATCAAAAAGCCAATAGTCTGATCGGTAAAATGTCCATGGGGCTGGAATATCTTTTGTTCCGCACCGGGCCGCTGTCTATGGCGCCCAGCCAATTGGGTGCCTTTGTTAAAAGTGATGAGGCTCAGGAAACGCCCAATCTACAATATCATATTCAACCTTTAAGCACGAATAAGCTGGGTGATCCTCTGCATCCGTTCCCGGCGATTACGGTATCGGTATGTAATTTGCGGCCGGAAAGTCGGGGGACAGTCCATATTCAGGATTCAAATATACAGGTGCCTCCAGCCATTAAGCCAAATTATCTGTCGGTTGACGAGGACCGTAGAATTGCCGGACAAGCCATAAAAATCACCCGCAAAATAATGTCGGCGGCGGCTTTTTATCCCTATGAGCCAGAAGAATATTTGCCGGGGCCTCAATTCGAAACCATGGCAGAGCTTGCGCGGGAGGCGGGGAATATTGCCACAACTATTTTTCATCCCGTAGGCACATGTCAGATGGGTGTGGGTAGAGACGCAGTGGTTGATCCCCGGCTAAAGGTGCGGGGTATGGAAGGGCTTAGAGTGGTTGATGCTTCTATTATGCCAAGAATAACCTCGGGCAATACCAATTCTCCGGTGGTTATGATCGCGGAAAAAGGGGCCGATATGATTTTACAGGATGCTCAAAAAAGATAGGCAAATATCTATTCGCTGCTATTGAATTTAGCGGGCCGTTTTTCGACGAAAGCACCGATGCCTTCTTTAGCTTCCCGGTGGAGTAAGTTATTCACCATTACATCACAAGTATAGTCATAGGTGGCGTCCAAAGGCATCTCGGCCTGTTGGTAGAAAGCCTCTTTGCCGATTTTCAGGGTCGCGGCACTTTTTTGGCAAAGCTTCTGGCAATAATCCTCAACGGCGGCGTCTATCTGATCTTTCGGAACGGATTGATTGATCAAACCATAGGAGAGGGCGGTTGGGGCATCAATAACATCGCCAAGCAGAAGCATTTGCATCGCCTGTTTCCGGGTTAGGTTCCGGCTCAACGCCACCATGGGGGTGGAGCAAAACAGACCAATATTGACACCGGGCGTGCAAAAGCGGCTATCTTCTGTGGCAATGGCCAAATCACAACTGGCGACCAATTGACAGCCCGCAGCGGTGGCCATGCCCTGAACCTTTGCGATAATAGGTCTGGGGTGATTGACAATGGCAAGCATGACTTTGGCGCAGAGTTGCATGATGTGCTGAAAGAAATCCTTTCCCCCATCCGCATCCTGATGATGGTCATTAAGTTCTTTAAGATTATGTCCCGCGCTGAATACGGTGCCATTGGCCGCAATAACAACGGCGCGGATGTGATCATTGTCATAGGATTGCAGGAGCTGTGTCAGGAGAGCATTCAGCATTTCCGCGCTTAAGGCATTACGTTGGTCCGGTTGATTAAGCGTCAGAGTCAGCACATGGTCGTTAATATGGGTAAGCACACAATCTGATGATGACATTTTAGCCCCTGTCTTGTTGTTGAACACATATGGTTAAGAACACTGGAAGAGACTAACGGAAAAATTGCTAGACTTAAAGCGGTATGGATTCTTCTCTTCCCTTCAGAGGGAATTCGGAGACTATGTCACGCTGTCCCGTTTGGCAAAATTCTTGTAACATCGCATAATATTTTGATATTTTGGATCAAGTTTTGCTTTCACCAAAAAAGCGGTTTCGAAAGTCACATACAGGGTGATATCGGCAATGGATATCTTATCACCGCAAACAAATGGACGGTCACCAATGATAGTATTAAGATGTTCCAATGCTTCGGTTTGACGTTGTCTGCCGTAATCTATGACGTCACCGGATTGATGAAAACGTTCGGAAAACAGGGACATCATATGGTGGGCTAAAATACCCATGGTTCCCATTAATTCCGTATCAATATAGCGTTCGAGAGATTTTATCTTTGCGCGTTCTTCGGGGGCGTTGCCTGTAAGAGAATTTTCAGGATATATTTCCTCAAAATATTCAATGATGGACAGGCTTTCCGTAATGTAGGAGCCATCATACAGTTGAAGGACGGGAACTTTGCCGAGCGGATTTATGGCCCTATAGGCCAGACCGTTTTGTTCGCCTGATAACAGATCAATTTCGATGGTTTCAAAGGCAGGATTTATACCTTTTTCCTTTAGGTAAATGTGGATTTTTTTAGCATTCGGTGCGATTTTACATGAAAATAATTTCATTTAGTTTCCCAGATAACGGCCAGATAACGGATGGACATAAAAATATTAAAAAATATAAAATGAGGGTGCATAATATCTGCACCCTCATGAAGAATAGCTGGATTAGAAGCTGCGGGAAATTGATGCGCCCCATTCGCGTGGACGGCCATACACTGCATTCCGTACGCCAAAAGCCGGAATATTCTCGGCACTGGTGAAATAGTCCTTATTGGTGATATTCAGAACAAAGATGGCAACCTGCCAATCCTCATCCGGGCTGTCCCATGTGATGCGTCCGTTCAGAAGGGTATATGCGCTCTGTATTATTTCAACGGAATTCTGTGGGTTGTTGAATGTTTTACTGCGGTAATTGACGTCGCCCCGGATGGTTAATTGTCCCATGTCATCGCCCAGATCAAAGGCATATTGGGCGCCAGCGCTTAATGTCAATTTGGGCGCATTAGGCAGTTTGTTATCAATGGAATATCCCGTTGATGCCGCAAGGCTGGTATATTTGTTATCCATGAAACCTAAGGCTAAATTCAGATCAAGACTTGCTGTGGGGCGGGCGATGATTTCTGCTTCAAATCCCCAAATATCCACATCTCCCGCATTATCAACTGTCAGTAGCAAGGCCCCGTTCGCCGGGTTCACACTATTGGAAGAAAGTTGGAGGTCATTATACTGGCTATAGAAACCGGCCAGATTGAAAGTCATGCGATTGTCCAAAAGACGGCTTTTGATACCAAATTCATAGGCGATGAGATTTTCCTGATCATACCGTTTGAATTCCAGTGGGTTCAGCGGCCGTGGGTTCCAACCACCACTTTTAAAGCCTTTGGCAAAGGACGCATAGACCAAGACATCCTCATTCACATGATAATCAAGACCGACTTTCGGGGTAAATTTTGACCAGCTTTGCGTGTCCGTAGTGGGTAAAGTGGCAATTTTTCCGCTGGCTGGGAAATTGGAATCAATGAAATATGTTTTCTTTTCATAGGAATAACGTCCCCCCAATGTGACGGAGAATTGTTCGGTCACATCATAGCTCATATGCAGGAAGGTCGCCCAGTTATTGGTGTCCAGTTTTGTAAAAGGGCTCACGTCAAGGTCAAGTGCTGCATTCCAGGGATTGCCAGCACCACCAGCACATGGGGCCGCCGGAACAGAAGGGCAGGTTACGCCTGCGGCAAGAGGAACAAAGGCACCGGGCATAAGTTCAAGCGCTTGAAAAAGTCCTGATGCCAAAAGCGTTGTATTGTCATCGTTAATCTTTTCATTGGAAAAGAATCCGCCCCATAACCAGCTTAATTTTCCATCGACGGCAGTTCCGGCGAGCTGAATTTCCTGACTGAATTGTTTTTGATGTTGAATTTCGGTTGTGTGAATGATGGGGAAAGGAGAATAGTCAATATCGGTTTGTATTTCCGCGTCCATCTTACGAAAGGCTGTGATGGATTTTAACGTCATATTGTCCTTGATGTCCCAGTCGATAGTGGCACTTGCTCCCCAAGTGTCATTTTCATCTTTGGTCGGTCCGGTGCCATTTGAAAACGCGGGATCGCCCGTGACATAGCGGTCATCAAACAGGCTGCCTGCCGGAAGGTTTAACAAGGCTGCGACCATGGGGGCCGCAACGGCGTTGTATAAACCATAGAGGCTGCCGGGAGAATCAAATGTTCCAAGTAGGGTTCCCGGAACGCCATTTTGACGGATGCGGCTGGCATCAAAGCTGAGATATACGGTGACATCTTCGGAGGCATTCCAGTTCAATCCTGCCCGGATGGCGTCCACGTTGGTATCGCCAAGGTCAAGGCCGTCGCTGACACGTTTGCTATAGCCGTCTTGATTTTTTGATACGACCGCGATTTTACCGGAAAGAAGGTCGTCAACGATGGGGAAATTCAGATTGGCTTCCACATCAAAATGATTACGTTGTCCGGCGGTCGCTTTTATTTTACCTTCCAGTTCACCATTTGGACGGCTGGTAATCACATTAATGGCACCACCAATGGTGTTCTTGCCATATAATGTTCCTTGGGGTCCGCGCAGAATTTCAACCCGCTCCACATCGGCAAGGTCCATCATGCCGCCGATGCTGCGGGCAATATAAACACCGTCCACATATATGCCTACGCCAGGATCGGTGGGAAAGATAAAGTCATTCTGGCCCACGCCGCGAATGAATACGGCGGCATTGGTGCTCCCCCCATCGCCTTTGCCGGCATTAATATCAACATTTGGGGTATAGGCGGAAATATTCCCAAGGTTTGTGATGCCGCGTTTTTCAAGACTTGCGGTTGAGAAGGCCGTTACAGATACGGGGGCATCTTGTAAACTTTCCTCACGTTTCCGCGCCGTCACAGTAATCTCTTCCAGTTGGAAGGCTGCTGTGTCCTCGGCAAATGACTGACCAGCCAATGTGGCAAAATATATTCCGCCGGATAGGGTGGTTGTCATGAATAATTTTGTCATTGAATTTATGTTTTTCATTTACTGTTTCCTATATTTGTTGCGGTGTTTTTCTTTTTTCTGTTTTTATGTATGGGGTAGTTCAACTATTTGGATAAAATGGTAACGGTGCAGGATTTTGTATCGCCCATCTTGTCACCTCCCATGCAATGGGCGAGAGCGATCTGACAGTCCTCAACTTGACGATCTCCCGCTTCATGGCGAAGTTGTGTTACCAATTCAACAATTTGGGCTATTCCGGTGGCGGCGATGGGGTGCCCTCACTTAACAGACCGCCTGAAACATTCACTGGGGTTCTTCCGCCGAGAGAGGCATGACCGTCGGCGACAAATTTCCCGCCTTGGCCTTCTTCACAAAGACCGAGGGCTTCGTAATGTAATATTTCTGAAAAGGTGAAAGCGTCATGGCATTCCACCAAATCAATATCTTTGGCGCTGATTCCAGCCTTTTCGTAGGCAAGGTCTGCGGCATGATAGTCGGTCTCCCAATGGGTAAGGTCCGCTTGATTGTCATAAATCCCTGACGTCAGGACAGAGGCCTCAATGGTAATAGCCCGGTAATACTTTGCCGCGAATTCATCGCTGGCAAGGATGAGGGCTGCTGCACCATCGGCGATGGGACAGCATTGGGACCGGGTAAAGGGGTCGGCTATCATGGGGCCATTCAGCACATCCTCCAGGCTTTCTTTCTTACGGAATTGGGCATTGGGATTTAACGCTGCATGAGCGCGGCTTTTGACCGTCACGGCGGCCATTTGTTCTTCGGTCGTACCATAGTCATGCATATGCCGTTGGGCGCGCAGGGCGAAACTTGCGGGAACAACCATGCCAAGCAAGGTGTCGAGTTCTGTCGTGCCGGAATTTAGCAAGCCAAAATCAGGAACACACATTTTTTCCGAACCGACCACAAGCGCGACTTCACATTCTCCGGCTAGAATAGCAAGACGGGCCAGATAATAGGCGGAAGAGCCAGAGGTGCAGGCATTCTCCACATTGACGACAGGGATATTTTTGATGCCCAGTCCTGCGGTTAAATTCTGACCAATTGTTGTATCACCGAAAAGCATGCCCCCCAAAGCGTTGGCGAAATAACAGGCTCCTATGGTTTCTCGGGAAATATTGGCGTCTTTCAGGGCGGCCAAGGTTGCCTCGGACGCCATTGCAACGATCGATCGTTCTAGATGATGTCCAAAAGGAATGATACCTGTACCAATAATAGCAACCATTGTTATGTCCTGTTTATTCTGCTGAGTTTGCGCATGTGCGGAAATAGGGTCGTAGGCAAATTTCTTTATTATTATTCAGGCCAAGGGGCGCCACTTGCAGCTCTACTTCTTGCCCAATGGAATATTGGCCTGCTTCTGCGGGGTCCATTAAGGAAAATACCCGTAAGGGGACGTGCTTCAGATCCAGATAGGCCACGCTATAGGGGCTGGGCAGACCAAGAGGCGCCCGGGTCCGAATGGTGGTTACGCTGTGGATGACGGCCTTGTTGCCCAAGTCTGTAGTGTTGACGGTGCCGAGGCATTCTGTGCATCTGTCCTGTTGAGGAAAATGATAAAGGTCACAGGATGGGCAATATCCGCCCTGCAAATGAACCTCTGGCCCCGGGGTTAATATATTGTCGTAAACAAGCGGAATATCATGTTGTTCAGTCATGATATGTCTCCTTCTCTGTCAAAGGTATCATCCGTTACACCCTCATCCCGGAGACGATATTTTTGTACCCGTTCGGTTGGGGTTTTGGGGAGCTGTGTCATGAAACGCACAAACCGAGGCACCATGAAGGCGGCCATCTGATCTTGGCAATGAAGGATCAAGTCTTGTGCCGTAAGTGTTTGTCCCTGCTTTAAAGCGATGCAGATCATCACTTCATCCTCAGCCAGTTCGGATTTCACGGCAATAGCGGCAGATTCCAGAACTGCCGGGTGGCTATTGACGCCTTGCTCCACTTCAAAGGAGGAAATATTCTCTCCCCGGCGGCGCAAGGCATCTTTTTTCCGGTCGATAAAATAATAATATCCCTCGGCATCTTTTTGCAGATAATCACCGGTATGGAACCAGAGATTTTGCCATGCCTCAACTGTTTTTCCGGCATATTGTAATATTCCAGCATCATGCTGTGATCCTGTAGAGGCCGAATCAGAAGCTCGCCGGGGGTGTCGGTGCCGACCTCCTGACCTTCATCATCAACAAGCTTGATCTGATATCCGGGGTTCAGCGTGCCGCAACTGCCGGGCCTGCGATCACCGGGAGAGGTGTTGAGCGGCGTTCCGATCTCGCTCATGCCGTAGCCTTCGACAAGCTGGACATTAAAACGGTCTTCAAAGGCGGTAAAAATTTCTTTATTGGCCCCGGCGCCGATCATGACCCGGATGGGATTGTCGCCGTCACTCTCTTTAGGCTCTGCTTTAAGCAAGATGGCCAAAATACCACCAATATAATTAAACTCTGTGCAGTTATAGCGCCGGATATCATCCCAAAAGCGGGTGGCAGAGAATTTCTTGCTTAATACCATACGGGCCCCGCTGATCAATGCGGGCATGGTGGACAGGGTTTGTGCGTTGCCATGGAACAGGGGCAGGGCGTTATACAAGCAGTCTTCATCGCTATATTCCGCCATACCGCAGATGATTTCTGCCATGACCAATTGATAATTATGAGGTACCACAGCGCCCTTTGACGGCCCGGTTGTGCCGGATGTGAACATGATGGCACAGGGATCAGAGGGGAGAACAAGACAGGGTTCAAAATTCCCGTCATTTTTCGAAATTTGCCCGTAGGGGATGGTTCGGTGATCCAGGCCAGCAGCATCAGCCACATTAAGATCACGATCACCCCCTAGGATTACAATGTGCCGTAATTTGGTCAGTTGCGGCAGGATATCTTTGATCTGTTGGACGAAATCCATCTCCAAGATCAGGATGACACTGTCCGACATGTTGAGCATGTAGGACAGAACAGCGCCTTTATGGGCGGTATTTACCGGCACCTCCACCGCGCCCAGCTTGCACAGGCCAAACCAGGTGAAGAGAAATTCCGGCCGGTTGCTCATCATGATGGCAACCTTGTCATTCTTTTTCACGCCGATCTTTTGTAATCCAGCGGCCATTTTATTGGCGGCGTTATTCATTTCGCCGTAGGTGAACTCCTCTCCCTCGCACGTCAGGAAGTTCTTGTCGCTGCACTCTGCGGCCAATTGCTCAATAACGCCGTGAACGGTTCGGTTCTCAAAAGTCATGGCCATATGTGTCAAGCTTTCAATGCCTTGGTTCCCGGATTTGGATAATCCCCGTAATAGGTCAGGATATCAGCCGGTGGACGTTTCTTTTCCCATTCACGGGTAAAGTCATCATAGGATACCGCAGAGGCAAGACGGGCTTTGCGTTTTTCCGCACGGGCGATCTCTGTCGCCGCCACATCAAGCCGCAGACTATCTGCGTCATAAACTACGTGATAGATATGCGTGACTGCCCAGGGGCTGACCATGCCATTGGTTAAATCTTTCATGATGCTGTGCGGGTCACGTTCAAGAGCATCGCCAAGTCCCGCGCCGCCGCCAGCATAACTATACATGGTATCGCCGTCCTGAACCGGGCTGACCACCGCGCTGATGTTGCCAAAGCTGACATCGCCTTTTTCCGGATTGGTGCCGTCATAAACATCGGATAGTCTTCTGGGCAGGCTGGCATCACTTTCCGCCAGTAAAGCCTTTACATTGCTGCCGGCTACTTTGCGTACGAACAGGCTGGGCAGGCCATAACCACCGAACAGCCCCTGCGTTGTGGGGAATTTTGAACCGCCGCCGTGGGAGCCCATCATGAATAAGGGCGTATCATGGATAATCAGGCTAAACCCAAGTCCAGCCCCGCCTCGGTGTTTGCCGTGACCGTAAGAGCCGTTAAAATAATTGCGAAAACCATATAGGAAAGGCCGGTCGGATTCCGTGGTTTCCACGTCGGAACAATCGGCCATGGTGGCGAAAAAGGCCCCCGCTGCATCGACGCCGTCCATATCTACGCGTGCGCCACAGCCCGTGGCATTGATTTCCGGTGTGATGTCGGCCACTGGGTCGCCATATTGGTTTAAGCCGCCAAATGTGGGAATGGAGAAACCGCTGAACCATGAGGCCACAGAACGGTCTGGCATGGTGCTATAGGTCATGCGGGCGCCGCATTGGAACATGCCGTGAGTGAAGGTGATCTGGACCAGAGGGGCAATGGACGTTGCCACATCCCCCTTGGCATTAATGAAAGAGTCTTCGGGTAATTCCCAGTCGATGGCTTCCAACAAACCGTTATTGGTGGGAATATCATGAAAGAGCCAGCCACAGAAATAGACCATGGCGAGACCTATTATCCCTTGATAATAGCTGTTGGCCGGACGATCCAACAACATGGGGGAGCTATTTTCAAGATTGAGCGTGATCTTGTCGCCTTTTTTGATGACGGTGACATCAATTTTCAACAAGCCATTATCTTCGCCCAAGGTATCCAAAAAACGTGGCTGACGATAAATGCCGTCATTCAACATGGATATTTTCTTCTTTGCCGCTTCGCCTGTCATACTCAGGATTTTACGTAAACCGCCAATGACAAAGTCGGCGCCTTTTTCTTCAACCACATCCAGAACCCGACGTTGGGCAATGCGGGTGGCGGCAAGACGGGCCTTAATGTCTAAAATCATGGTCCGGGGGTCCCGGTTCATGGCGGCGAACATATTCAGCAGGTCTTCTTTTAATTTATAATCCTCACCAATTTTGATAGGGGGGATCAACATGCCTTCGTCATATTTACTTTTTGCCGCCGTGACCGTTCCGCCAGGTTCAGAGCCCCCGCATTCGCCAGTGTGAACCGCAGCCCCGATGAAGCAGATCAATTTTCCTTCGTGGAAAACTGGAACAGCAAGGCCCATATCCGCGTTATGCACCCCGGCGTAATAGGGATCGTTATAGAAAAAGCTATCGCCGTCTTTAACTCCGACGGAGGGCTCATTAACCCAATGTTTGACGATATATTTAAGAGGGATCTGTCCCAGAACCGCATGGTGATAAATTCCGGTGGCGCAGATGGAAAGGTCGCCCTGTGCGGTGAAGATACCAAAGGCCACATCGCCAAAACGCATCGCTGTTGAGGCGCCGAGCTTCATGGTGGTTTCTTTGCCCTCCAGACCGATCATATGCATTTTATGTTTGAATATTTCAAACTCCACATCGTCGATTTGCGACTGTGCCGCACGTTCTGTTTCCGTCATGGGTTCAGGGCGCATGCGCTGAACGACTTCCTCGTCCCGGCTATAAGATATTCTACTCATTATTTTACTCCCAATTCCATAATACAGTTACGGTAAGCGTCCATAGTAAAGACCCACCCCGGTTCGACCACATAGGTTGTTTCTCTTGATTCCAGTATGGCTGGCCCCGTGATTTTATTGCCGGGCAAGAGGAGGTCGTAATCATAGACCGGCGTTTCTTCGAAGCCTTTTTCGGGGGACCAAAATATGGGCCTGGCCTCCCGTTTTGCGGCGGCGTCTGGTTCTGCGCCGTGCATATCCATGGGGATAGGCATTTTAAAGGTCGAGGCGACAGATGCGGTCAGAGTGAAATTTTCCACATTGATTCCCCCCGCAGGGAAGGTGGCCTCCGGCGAATAAATTTCTCCGTAAAGTTTGGTGAAAGCATCACAGATTTCTTTCACATCATCCGCATTTCGCACGTTCATGCGGCCGGCACGGACTTTGGTCATATTATACTGGCTGCCGTAGCGCATGTTGAGTTCAAGCTTGAAATGCATCTGGTCGTCGGTATAGCCCTCTAACCTGAGGTCACGGGTCGCAAGATCTTTTAATTCGTTGACCAAATTGTTAAAACTGTCCAGGTCGTTCAGATAGGATTGGTCTGCCCAATTAAATAATTTCAGAGAATGGCTTTTATCCCAGACTTCCTTGATGGGCATGGTAGACGCGCCATAGGCCCCGAATATGGAGGATTGGCGCGGTGCGATTATCTTCTTTGCCCCGATATAAGGACCAAAGCCGCAGGCATGTGCGCCACCAGCTCCCCCACAGGCCAGCACGACAAAAGTTCTGGGGTCATGGCCTTTCAGCGCGACTTCGTTAAAAACTTCCTGTCCCATGCGGGCATCCACCAGACGGCGAATGCGGTAGGCGGCCTCTTCCGCTGAGATACCAAGAGGGCCAGCAATTTTTTCCTGAATGGCATCCCGGGCCAGATCCTCATCCAGCAGCATTTCGCCACCGAGATAATTTTCCGGATTATAAATGCCAAGTAATAAATCCGCATCACTTACCGTGGGTTCGGTGCCGCCCTGATCATAACAAACGGGGCCCGGCATAGAACCCGCAGACTGTGGT
The DNA here is from genome assembly GCA_016764855.1 of Emcibacter sp. Lineage (GTDB taxonomy): Bacteria > Pseudomonadota > Alphaproteobacteria > Sphingomonadales > Emcibacteraceae > Paremcibacter. The sequence goes on along the minus strand of JAESRB010000137.1, from coordinate 1,458 downwards.
CCGATCTCAAGAGCATTGCCCATTAATTCGTTAAGCCATGCGATGGAACCGCCGCCCGCGCCAATGGATTTGACCTCAATGGCCGGAATATTGGTGCGCCAACGATCAATAACGGGAAGGAAGTCATGGGCTTTGATCTCACCGCCTTCGATCAGGCCAATGTCAAATGATGTACCGCCCATATCGGTGAAGACAATATTCTCATCCCCCGTAAGGTTGCCGAGGACCGCCGAACCATGCAAACCTGCCACAGGACCTGCGTTATGGGTCAGTACAGCTCTGGTGCGGGAGGCTTTTTTGGTGCCTCCGGTATTATGGACTAATGTCAGGGGTTTTTTGAAACCGCCGTCGCGCAGTTCATTGCCCAGCTTGTTCAACTCATCGGCCATGACCCCATGGATATAAGCATTCACAATGGTGGTCATCGTCCGGGTATATTCACCGGATTTTGGCGAAATGTCAGAGGAGAGGATCACGGGCATGGCCCCCAGATAATCTTCCGGATATTCTTCTTCGATGATTTCTTTGATCAGCCGTTCATGTTCAGGGTTGATAAAGGACCAGAGCAGGGAAACGACAAACCCCTGTGCGCCTTTGTCGACCAATTCCTGCACCTTTGCCAAAACGTCTTCTTTTTTCAGAGGGGCAATGATCTTGCCAGAATAATCCATGCGTTGCCGTACGCCAACCACCATGTCGGGGCTGATCAGAGGTTCTGGCTTTTCAATGCGGGCCTGATCCCGGCCTTCTTGCCAGCCTAACCCATCGGCCCAACTGCGTCCCCGTCCAATGAAGATGGTATCTTCAAAACCGGCTGTTGTAATCAGCCCGAGTTTGGGGCCGCTGCGTTCAATGAGCGCATTGGTGCCAACGGTGGTGGAATACCGCACGCTGGCCACTTGGCTCAGGAATTCTTCCACCGTTTGATCATTCTGCCGGGCCAGAAGAGACATGCCCTTCATAAACCCTACGGAGAGATCATAATGGGTTGTTGGTGTTTTACAGGTCTGTGATTGTCCGTCATTGTGGCTGCAGAAGAAATCTGTGAAGGTTCCGCCCACATCGATGCCGACGGTATATTGTCCGTCAACATATAGTTCTTCAACGTGTTTTTCTGATGTATGTGTCATACGCAACTCCCGATGTTTCTTAAGTCACTGACCAGAGCGAGCATCGCCGCCAAATCGGTGTTTCTGTCTAATTCATTTAGATTTGTGAAAAGAATGTTGTGGCCAGATAACGCCTGAAGATAGGCCTCCGCCTGTTCCTTTGCCTTTGCCGGATGAGAAAAATCAAGAGGTACGGCAATGCCGTCAATGTTTTCGGCCAAGGTTTTTAGAGCATCCAAAGGCGGTGTGTTTCCAGCTTTGTCGGCCCCAAAAAATCACACTCGAGTGCGAAACAGTCACGGAAAGAATCAGAGATGTAGCGACTGGCACCACGGAAGCCCAGCATAGG
>JAESRB010000136.1 GCA_016764855.1 Emcibacter sp. | reverse complement strand
GTAGGGGTCGTCATAAACGCCCGCCTCTACACCAAGACTTGCTGCATATTCCGCCCAGCCTTCGTTGAACACGCTCAACTCAGTAACTTCACGCCGAATGATCGGCAGCCCGGCATTCTCTACCTGACGGGAAATATGAAAATGGTGCCCCGGCATCAATTCATGAAGAATCACTGAGGCAGCTGTGAGTTGAAGTCGCCCATCCAGATCGGAACCATTATAATAATAAACCCCTGCATCACCAGCCTGTGCGGGAGCCTCATAATACCCATAGGTCATCCCCGGCTCTGCCTCTGGGGCAAGCCGCGCAATATCATACGGCGCCGATGGCAATTTGTGAAACAGCTTCGGAAGCCAAGGAACCATCCTATCGATATAACTCTGATAGCGCATTCGAACCTCTTCCGGTGATTGTGCATAACTCCGTGGAGAATGCAGCAGAACATCGTGAAATTCCCGTTCTGACCGAGACCACCCCTGCGCGCCCCTTAATTGCGCCATAGCATCCGTTATTCGAGCGACCTCCCCCTTTCCAGTCTCATGCAACTGGACTGGATCAACCGACTCCGTAAGGTGCCGTCGGATAGCCCGATCATAAGCTTCGGCACCACCCGGCTGATGCATCATACCCACGACTAAAGGTGCATGGCGCTCGTACTCACCGTCAAAAACACTATTTAGCTGGTCGAATGCTGTAATAATCTGTTTTACCAAACCTTCCATACGGTCAATCCAACCTGCGGGTAATTCGCTCGCATACCCCAGCCGATCAGAAGATGGCCGCAAAGCGGACGGTGCCGCCGTCCGCAAACCCATAATCGACTTGCGCGCGCCAGGCAAAGCAGGACAAGAAATGCGCCAGCCACGCTCCGCCATGAGACAGACCTTTTCTGTACAATTACGAACCAGATTCTCATAATCGGACAAAAGCGACAGATAACGTTCGAAATCGACAGCACCGTTAAATTTGAACGAGAGAAAGACATGCTGAAAATGCGCCCTGAGTCCGATAATCGCCATATATGGCGTGACAGGAAATGAGTCCCACCATTCTGTGGCCACCTGTTTTCCTTCTTCAGCCATATGAAGCAAAAACTTTGTCGTAACCTGATCGGACCTCGAAAGCTCCGCATGGTCAATAGACCGCAATTTGCCTAATATTTGCCTGCTGGCAGCACTCTCTTTTTCAGCCTCTTCGAGCGACCCCGTTGGAAGTTGGTCGATCAGCAGCCCTGCTCGATTACGATAATACGGTTCGCGCGCCTGAAGCTGCACCCAAAGCTCATCCGCGCACGCGTTCACAACCTTTGAAGCGGCGGTCGCCAAGGGAGCATTAGAAATATCACTATTCACTCCCATCACTCCCATCACTCCCATCACTCCCATCATCCTGTTTTAGATAACGATCAAAATGACCCATCAACTTCTTAATAAAATAGGCTTCATGCTTCGCACCGTAACCATGAATTTCATCGGGAAGCATCACAAATTCATGGTCAATTCCTGCCTTCAACAAAGCATTCGTCATCTTGGTTGCGTTCTGCCATGGACACATATCACTGGACCCGGCAACAATCATGAGATCGCCTTTTAAATTTGGCGCTTCACCGAATAGCGATGCATCCTCATAGGCTGCCGCATTGTCCGGATTCGGCGCCCCGCCAAAATAAGGTTCGTAAATGAAATAGTCATAGGGAGCGAAACCCGGCGCTGAAGCCACGCCTGCACGGTAGACATCCGAATGATCAAGCATACATGCGAAGGTGTGATAACCGCCCCAGGAATGACCCCAAATTCCAACACGGTCCATATCCATCCACGGCCGATCAACTCCAAGGTTTTTTAAAGCGCAGGCGTGGTCGTTACCCACATGTCGCCGCCATTCCTTGTATGACGCATCCTGAAACGCCTTTGATCGTTCGGGCGTACCACGCGCATCCAGAACGACCACCACATAACCCAATTGCGGAATGGCCGAATGGAGCGCGAAAAACGGCGAGCCAGCTGGCGCATGAAAATTATGCGGCGTGTTCACGATCTGTGGGCCGCCATAAATTCCTTCTATAACCGGATAGCTTTTCGCCGGATCAAAATGAGGGGGCTTGAAAATGACGCCCCATAGGTCGGTCACGCCATCGGCGGCCTTCACTGTAAATTGCTCCGGAGGTGTCCACCCCAGCTCTGTCAAATTCGAGATGTCCGCAGGTGAAAAACTATGCACCAAGTCCCCATTATTACGACGAACCTCGCTTTGCGGCGGCAGGTGCGGCAGGGAACGGGTTGCGACAAAGCTCCCAAAATCGGGGGCCAGTTGAATTTCGTGCACACCCGGATCGGGAGTCAGCCGCTCAGTATCACCCCCTGTTAGCGGCACCCGGCAAAGGTGAACATCATAGGGGCGTTCTTCGTCATGATGTGCCGTAAAATAGACATAGCCGCCCGCAAGATCAACAGACAGAACATCAAGCACAGGCCAATTCCCACTTGTCAACTGCTCCTGCAACTGCCCGTCCATATCATAGTGATAGAGATGATTCCAGCCGTTGGCTTCGGATTCCCATAAGAACCCAGACCCATCCGCCAAAACCGTGCAACCCGCACGTCCCCAGATGATCTGATGCTGAATCCGAATATAGGTATCTCCCCGTTCCCGATAAATCAGGCGCACGGCACCCGACTGCCCATCCGCCACATAAAGGACCGCCTCATGCATGTCACGGGAATAGAGCATAAAATACAGGTTACGACCATCCGCCTGCCATCCAATAAAAAGCAGAAAACAATTTTCGGTTGGGACATCGATGCGAATCGCTTTGCGTTGCAATACGTCGATCAGATAGGGCTCAACTGTGGGAATAGGATCACCCGTGCGGGCAACACGCACCTCCTCCACCTCATCATAACGTTTCAGCAGGTGGGTCCGCGTTTGTATCGGCACCTGTCGCTGGTCAAATTTCGTCGCGAATATCCGCAACCCATCAGGGGACCAAGGACTCGTCGTCCGTTGCACAATGGATCCGCCAGCAGCCTGTCCCAAACGCACAGATTCCACGTCCCATCCATACTCTTTATTGCCATCATTGGTCAGATTCTCGGTACGGCCATCTTCGGTATAGTGAATAACAAGGTTGAAGTCCTCTAGTCCGACCAAACGGCTACTATCTGGCGACGGCATTTCGGGAACGGCCAGACTCTCCGAATGGTAGGAAGGTCGTACAAAGCTGCGCGGACCGGCAAGCTGCTGCGGGCTGCGGCCGAATATCTGCTCCATCTGGTTCGGTGTCGGCTCTGCCTGAATCGAATAGTCCGTCATGCTCAATCGATAATTATCCCCATCAAACATAAAGAGGACATTGTCACCACTCGACTGAAACGCATCAAAAGGGAGTCCTGAATAGGGAAGCGAATGCCCCAAAAGTTCCGTAAACGCATGACGCAAACGAGGAACATCGAACATATCCTCAATGTCACCAGAGGCAGGGTCAAGCACTTTAATGGAACTATTATCCGGCGCACCCTCGACAAACCAGAAACGACCATCAGACAGCCAATTGGCTGCGACGCGCCCTCCTTTGACAAGGGAACCTATATCGAGAAATTTTTCAAAGCCCTTCAATTCATCAGGGGTTCCCAAAATTGTTTTTACCATCTCACTCTCCTTAACAAATAAATTCATACTACTGCGCAATATCCGGCACTATCATATTACCCCACAGGCGACGTTTCAACATTCGTTGAAACGTTTGACGTGGAGCCCATCTCAGCACGTTCTGGTAACACCCCACCATTAAGCCCATCAATAGGCATATGATGACCAAACCAATCCAGAATTCTGCTGACAAAGTCAATAACAGCCGGAAACTGTCGAACACCATGCCCCTCGCCCGGATAGGTCACAAGAACACTGGTGCCGCCCGAAAGCGTTAGCGCATGATGAAATTCAACAGCCTGACTCGGCGGTGTACTTCGATCAAGCTCCCCACAAATAATCATGGTCGGTGTTTTCACCTTTTCGGCATACGTTATTGGGCTGCGGGCCAAATACAGACTCTCAGGACCAAAATCCTTGCCCCCCAGAAACATTTCAATGGAAAACG
>JAESRB010000135.1 GCA_016764855.1 Emcibacter sp. | reverse complement strand
TTCAGCCCCTATGTCTGGCGCACCCGCATGGCCTTGGCGCATAAGGGACTGGATGTGGAGATGGTCCCCTTACGTTTCACCGATATCCCCCAACTGGATAATGTGACAGCCAAAACGGTGCCAATTCTGGAACATGACGGCAAATATATCACCGACAGTTGGGATATTGCCTGCTATTTGGAAGATAATTTCCCGGATGCGCCTTCTCTCTTTGGCGGAGAAGCGGGAAAATCCTTTGCTAATTTCTTTAATTCCACCAGTTTCTACCACCTTGTCATTCCGCTTTTCCAGACATTGGTCTATGATATATTTGAAACGCTTGATGAAAAAGACAAAGCTTATTTCCGGGCCTCCCGTGAGGAGCGACTTGGCAAAAGCCTGGAAGACGCTCATAAGAATCAGGACAAATCTCTGGCGACTTTCCAGAAACAACTTTGGCCTTATAAAGCAACCCTGAAAACTCAAGATTTCTTTCACGGCGACAGCCCAGCTTATGTAGATTATATCATGTATGGTCTGTTCCAATGGGCTAAAGGCGTAAGCCCCGTCAAGATTCTAGCCAAAGATGATCCGCTTTATTCATGGCGCAACCGTATGGATGACCTTTTCGACGGATTGGGGCAGGTCATCCGGGCAAAAGCCTAAGCCGGTAGTCCTGTCGAATTTTTCTATTCCGGTCCCTCTTGAATTTCCCATCTCACGGGCCATATCAGGTGTATTCATAGTACAGGATGTAGGAAAAAAATGACAACCGATACCAAAGCTACCGGGACGAATGCCGGGGAAAATATTGAAAAACACGGCTTTCAGGCCGAGGTCTCCAAACTTTTACATATGATGGTCCATTCGGTCTATTCCGAACGGGAAATATTCCTGCGGGAATTGATCTCCAACGCATCAGACGCCTGCGACAAGCTGCGTTATGAGGCTCTGACCAAACCAGAATTGATCAGCAATGACCCGGAATTCAGAGTCACCATCACCCTTGATGAAGAAAAAAAGACCCTGACGCTGTCCGATAACGGCATTGGCATGAATCATGATGATTTGATTTCCCATCTGGGGACCATTGCCCGTTCCGGCACCTCATCCTTCATGGATAAAATGTCCGGCGACGATACCAAAGACGTTAATATGATCGGCCAGTTCGGCGTTGGTTTTTATTCTGTCTTTATGGTTTCCGACAATATTGCTGTTGTCAGCCGCAAGGCAGGAGACGACAAAAGCTGGACATGGCAATCCGATGGCATCGGGGAATATACGATCGCTCCGGCCACTAAAGAAAGTCGCGGCACGGTCATTACGCTGCATATCAAAGAAGATGCCTCCGAATTTCTGGAAGAATTCCGCATCCGGTCAGTCATCAAAACCTATTCTGACCATATTGCCATCCCGATCACGCTTAATCTGACCAAAGACGGTGAAGAAAAATCAGAAAAAATCAACGAAGGCACCGCCCTGTGGGTACGGCCGAAGTCTGAGATTACCGAAGAACAATATAAAGAATTTTATCATCATGTGGGTCATGCCATGGATGACCCGTGGATGACATCGCATTATAAAGCTGAAGGCGTGATTGAATATTCAGTCCTGATGTATGTGCCAAGTCAGCCGCCCATGGATCTGTTTGATCCCGCGCGTAAAACCCGGACAAAGCTTTATGTCAAACGGATTTTCATCACCGATGACTGTGAAGACCTGATCCCCAGCTATCTGCGTTTCATGCGCGGCATTGTGGACAGTGAAGACCTGCCGTTGAACCTCAGCCGGGAAATGTTGCAGAATAACCCGGTTCTGAACAAGATCAAAATGGCTGTCACCAAGAAAATCCTGTCCGAGCTGGAAAAGAAAGCCAAAAAAGATCCCGAAGCCTATGCCGTCTTCTGGAAAGCTTTTGGCCCGGTCCTGAAAGAAGGTATTTACGAAGATTTTTCTCGCCGGGATCAGATTCTGAAACTGGCCCGCTTTGAAAGCACCGAAACAGACGGCCTGCAAAGTCTGGATGATTATGTCGGCCGTATGAAAGAAGGTCAGGACAACATCTATTACATCACCGGCGACAACCCAGAAGTGGCCCGCCGTTCGCCGCAACTGGAAGGCTTTAAAGCCAAGGGCATCGAAGTGCTTTTCCTCACCGATGCGGTTGATGATTTCTGGTTACAGATGGTCCCTGAGTATGAGGGCAAGGAATTCCAGTCCGTTACCCGTGGCACCGCCGATCTTGACGACAAAAAAGATGGTGACGATAAGGAAGAGAAAGAAAAAACTCCAGAGATGGAGGCTCTGATCGGTCTGTTAAAAACCAATCTGGAAGGGGCCGTCAAGGATGTGCGCCTATCCAGCCGTCTGACCGACAGTCCTGTTTGTCTGGTTGCCGATGACGGCGACATGGACATTCATTTGCAACGTATCCTGCAACAGCATCAGCAGTTGGACCAAACCAGCCTTCGGGTGCTGGAAATAAATGAGGACCATGCCCTGATCAAGGCCATCGGCGCGGCCGCAGTCAAGGAAGGCTCTATCGACAGCCTGAAAGATGCCGCATCATTGCTGCTGGATCAGGCCCGGATAATGGAAGGTCAATTGCCTGAGGATGCCCCCGGCTTTGCCCGGCGGCTATCCGCCATTATGATGAACAGTTTATCATAACAAACTAAGGACTCTGCGGGCTGAAGAACTATTTTCTGATGCCTGCCAGAAGATACCTCAAAAATTATTCCTAAAAGGGCAACCGAAGACGTTTCGGTTGTCCTTTTTTATTATAATTCTTATTTTTTCAGCTTTGCCGCCGCAATAATCGGACCGACCTCCTGTTGTTGCAGCAATACGGCATAAGCATCATATTGGCCGCCGCCTAAATCCGCCTCTGACAAGGTGAGATTAATCTCTTGCCCGGTCCAACGGCCAATATGTTTAATCACCCGCACCACATTATGGTATTTTCTGACCTGATCGGCCAGTTCACCGCCTTCAATATCAACGACTTTCTCATAATCATAACCAATGATCCAGATTGTCGCCCACCCGCCCATAACATGTGCGCTGATTCCAAGATTAATCATATCACCGGATAGTTCAAAAGTGATTTCAGGCCGCCCCCCCGCCTGCTGCTGAATTTTTACCCGCTCCTCGGCCACGATTTTATGAACCAGATCCCGCCGCGAGCCAATGATGTCATGTCGCCCTTGAATCACCATTTGCGGCGTATAAACACCGCTCTTGCCCAGTTCTTTATTATATTTTTTCTGCCGGGCTACACATTCCGGCTTGGCAAAGGTATCTTTCCAGCCCAAATAATTCCAGTAGTCAACAGAAAATCCAAGGGCCAGAATATCTTCCTGAGTACTAAGTTCCCCTAAAAGCTCATCCGCCGGTGGACATAAGTTACACCCCTGCGACGTAAACAATTCGACGACCACAATATTTTGATTGGCATGAGCGAAATTCAGGCTCATATTCACCGCAGACACGGTAAAAATCACCGCAACCGATAAAATTCTAATCATTTGTAAAAAAATATTCATGCCTACAAGATAGCTTATGCTCAAACAAACTGCCAATCACACTATAGTGAATTCCGAAACACTATGTTTCAGGTCTGGACAGAGCCGCCCGTAAGGCTTGACCCAAATCATGAAAAAACGATAGAGTGAAAAATAGAGATGAGATGGCACCTCATCCCAGAAATACAGTGTATGACTTTAGAGTAAAAGTAAGGAAAACAGTTTGTGAATGAACCCAAAATCACAGTAGGGGCCTCCATCACGGAAAGTTACCGCTTCCTTGCGGAGCATATGCCACATTTTTTTCGCCTGATATATGGCCCTCTCTTCCTCTGGGTATTGGTAAAAATTGCCGAACAGATATTGATTACAGAATATGATATCCAGATAAAAAACAATTATATGCTGCATCTATTCACAGCGGCCTTTGCTATTGTCTGGTACCGCCAGTTTTTATTAGGCGCAGACCATGCCACATACCGGCAAATGTTAAAAAATGGCTTTTCCGGGAAGCAATTTACCTTGAAACGCTTTGGACGTATGGTGATTAGGATCACGATCATCACGCTGGCCTTATTGGTCCCTACCCTCATCATCTCCATGAGTATAATGGTATATTATCTGGGTCAAGGCGTGCATTTCTCCGAATCCGTCATTCAGGAACTGGCCGTGAAAAGCACCTTCATCGTCATGGTGGTATTTTCACCCATATTGGTCCGGCTATCTCTCTATACGGCGGGCTTTGCCCTTGGACGAACCTCCTTAAGTTTCCGGCAAGTATGGCAACAAACTCGTGGATATACCGCAACACTTTGGTGGGTCGCCATCCGTGGGTTCTTACCGCTGGGCCTATATAGCTATACGACCACATGGTTGCTGACACAGGTTATGGAGCGCCTCTCCGTCCATTATATTCTGTCGACGTTTTTGATTGAAAGCCTGACTGGATTTTTGACCTTTTTAATGCTGGCTATTGTTGTGGCCGCCAATGCGGAGGCTTTCCGTATTCTGGTAGGTGTCAGGGATGGTGACGTCCCCCACCGCAAAGATGCAAAGCAGGCCAAAACGATGGAAACAACCCATTCCCGCAGAGAACCACCGCAAAAATAACCAGAAAGAAAAAGCCTGTGGAAATATTTCAGAAAAATACTTCCACAGGCTGAATGATATCCTGGTCCAATAATATCCAGGCTTAATGAGGCAATTAAATCGCCCCATTAAATAATATTACTTATTCCGCAGCAAGGTTCCGCAGGACATAATGCAGGATGCCGCCATTGGCAAAATATTCAACTTCATTGGCCGTATCAATGCGACATAGCACCTTAATTTCCTTCGTTGAACCATCGGCATAAGTGATCTTCACATCCACATCCTGACGCGGATCAATACCATCAGCGATACCCGTGATGTCAAACTTCTCAGTCCCAACAAGTTTCAGGCTCTCGCGGCCGTCGCTACCTTTGAACTGCAACGGCAATACGCCCATGCCCACAAGATTGGAACGATGGATACGCTCAAAGCTTTCCACCAGAACAGCCTTCACACCCAAGAGGTTGGTGCCTTTTGCCGCCCAGTCCCGGCTGGAGCCTGTGCCATATTCTTTGCCGCCTACAACAACCAGTGCTGTGCCGCTATCCTGATAGCGCATGGCCGCATCATAAATGCTGGTCACATCACCGGACGGATAATGAGTAGTCCAGCCGCCTTCTGTTCCCGGAGCCATCAGGTTCCGCAAACGGATATTGGCAAAAGTACCGCGCATCATCACTTCATGGTTGCCACGACGGGAACCATAACTGTTAAAGTCTTTCTGATCGATACCATGATCCCGAAGATATTCACCCGCTGGGCTGTCCGCCTTGATGGCGCCCGCTGGAGAAATATGATCGGTTGTAATGCTGTCGCCCAGAAGAGCCAGCAGACTTGCATTCTCAATATTAGAGAAGCCGCCTTCTGCTTTTTTGCTCATGCCCTGGAAATATGGCGGAAGACGAATATAGGTCGAGTCTTCATCCCAACTATAGGTTTCCCCTTCGGCCACATCAATCGCTTGCCATTCTTTTGTTCCGGCAAAAACATCCTTGTAACGGTCAATGAACATTTCCCGGTTCAGAGACGCCGCAATCACATCAGAGATTTCTTTGTTTGAGGGCCAGATATCTTTCAGATAAACATCATTGCCCTGCTTATCCTGTCCCAGAGGGTCACGGGTAATATCAATGGTCATGGAACCGGCAATAGCATAGGCCACAACCAGAGGAGGAGATGCCAGATAGTTGGCTTTAATATCCTGTGAAATCCGACCTTCAAAATTCCGGTTGCCGGACAATACAGCCGTACAGACCAGATCATTACCATTAATAGCTTCTGAGATCGGTGCCGCCAATGGACCGGAGTTTCCGATACATGTCGTACAACCATAGCCAACCACATTGAAACCAAGCGCATCTAGATGTTCCTGCAAGCCAGCTTTATTCAGATATTCTGAAACGACCTGTGATCCGGGAGCCAAAGACGCCTTAACCCAAGGTTTTGTTGTCAGACCCAATGCATGTGCCTTTTTAGCCACAAGACCAGCCGCCAACATGACACCCGGATTGGACGTATTGGTACAAGACGTAATCGCTGCGATCACCACATCACCATGACGAATGCCATGATCAAGTCCTGTGGTCTCAAAAGTTTTACTTTTTTCTTCCAGCTTGCCAAAATCAGCCAAAACCGTATCAAACGCCGTGACGGATTCTTTCAAAGCAACCCGGTCCTGAGGCCGTTTCGGGCCAGAAATATTTGGCTCAATCGTTGAAATATCAAGATGCAATGTATCGGTATAAACTGGCTCAGGTGAATTTTTGTCAAGCCACATGCCCTGTTTCTTGGCATAGGCTTCCACAAGAGAAACTGTTTCTTCGCTCCGGCCAGACAGTTGCAAAAACTCCAGTGTCTGATTCGATACCGGGAAGAAACCGCAAGTCGCGCCATATTCCGGTGCCATATTAGCAATCGTTGCCTGATCCGCCAGTGTCAATTCATCCAGAGCACTACCGTAGAATTCAACAAATTTACCAACCACGCCCAATTCACGGAGCATTTCCACAACGCGCAGCACCAGATCGGTCGCTGTGATGCCCTCTTGCAATTTTCCGGTCATTTTGAACCCGACAACTTCCGGGATCAACATAGATACTGGCTGTCCCAACATAGCCGCTTCGGCTTCAATACCGCCAACGCCCCAACCCAGAACCGCAAGACCATTGATCATTGTGGTATGAGAATCGGTACCTACACAGGTATCGGGATAAGCAACCGTCCGTCCGTCAATTTCCGAGGTCCAGACAGTTTTAGCAATATATTCAAGGTTCACCTGATGGCAAATACCTGTTCCCGGTGGTACAGCAGAGAAATTATCAAAGCTTCCCTGTCCCCATTTCAAGAACTGATAACGTTCCGCATTACGGGACATTTCCAAATCAACAT
>JAESRB010000134.1 GCA_016764855.1 Emcibacter sp. | reverse complement strand
TGCGGGAAGATCATATCCATCTGTTTGGTTTTGCCAGTACGCTGGAAAAAGATTGGTTCAAATTACTACAAACCGTACAGGGCGTTGGGGCCAAGGTAACATTGGCGATCCTTTCTGCTATTGGTATTGATGAATTGTCCAATTCCATTGCCGCGCAGGATAAAACAGTTGTCGGTCGGGCCACAGGTGTTGGGCCAAAACTTGCGACCCGCATTGTCACGGAATTAAAAGATAAAGTTGCGAAATTTGCCAGCTTGCCCAAGGCAAAAGCGGTTAAAGGCGATGGAGGTGATTCTGCTGTAGACAATGGGGCCATACAGGATGCGGTATCAGCATTGGTTAATTTGGGTTACCGGCAGGCGGAAGCCTATATGGCAGTGGCTGGTGTGGCAAGGGCAGCAGAGGGTGAGGCTAATGTCTCTGACCTGATCCGGCTGGGCCTCAAGGAGCTAGGGCAATGAGTATGTCCGGGAGCGATTTTGACAGCGAGAACCGCATGGTCAGCCGAGAACAGAAAAGTGGTGATGAGGCAGAGATTTCTATTCGGCCAACTCAGCTGGATGACTTTATCGGTCAACGTAAAGTTTGCGATAATCTGAAAATTTTTATTGAGGCCGCGCGCATCCGAAACGATGCGCTGGACCATGTGTTGTTTTATGGCCCGCCGGGTTTGGGGAAAACTACATTGGCCCAGATTATGGCGCGGGAATTGGGGGTGAATTTCCGGGCGACGGCGGGGCCTGTTATTTCCAAGCCGGTGATTTGGCGGCACTGCTGACCAATCTGGAAGAAAATGACATCCTGTTCATTGATGAAATTCATCGGCTAAATCCGGCGGTGGAGGAAATTCTTTATCCCGCCATGGAAGACTATCATTTGGACTTGATTATCGGCGAAGGCCCTGCGGCCCGTTCGGTGCGTATTGATCTGCCGCCCTTTACCTTGATTGGGGCGACCACGCGCTCTGGTTTGCTGACGACGCCGCTGCGGGATCGTTTTGGCATTCCCACGCGGCTGGAATTCTATTCCGTGGAAGATCTGGAAACCATTGTTCGGCGGGCGGCACGGGTAATGGGTGTGGATATGACCAGTGACGGGGCGCTGGAAATCGCTAGACGTGCGCGGGGAACGCCGCGTATCGCTGGCCGACTGCTCCGGCGGGTGGCGGATTATGCCTTGGTACGGGCGGATGGTGGTATCACTCAGGAAGTGGCCGATATGGCCTTGAACCGTTTGGAAGTGGATAAACGCGGTTTGGATGCCATGGACCATAAATACCTTAAGTGCATCGGCATTAATTATGATGGTGGTCCGGTGGGTATTGAAACTTTGGCGGCGGCGTTGTCCGAACCACGGGATGCCATAGAGGAAATCATTGAACCCTACTTGATCCAGACCGGGATGGTGCAGCGGACCCCACGGGGACGCATGTTGTCGCCGAAAGGGTATGACCATATGGGAATTACTTTACCTGCTGCGGTTCAGAATAAAAATCCAAATCAAATAAATCTGCTTGAGGAGTAAAATGGCTGAACTTTTGCCACATTCGGGCATTATCAAAGAAGGCGCGCATATTCTGCCTCTGCGGGTTTATTACGAGGATACGGATGCGGGCGGTATCGTATATTATGCTAATTATTTGAAATATATGGAACGTGGGCGGTCGGATATGCTGAGAATGTTGGGTATCGATCAAGGGGAAATGCTGAAATTCCAGCAGCCGGATGATATCAAGTTTGTGGTGACCAGATCAGAAGTGGATTATATGAAGTTCGCCGGGCTGGATGATGAGATTACGGTGCATACAAGAGTGTCATCCTTGGGCAAGGCTAGCTTGACAATGACACAGGAAGTCCGGCGAGGGGATGATATTCTGGCCAAAGGGATTATCAAGGCTGCGGCCTTGAACAAGCAAGGGAAACCGGCACGATTGCCGAAAAAAATCATGGAAAAACTGATCAAGGAATAGGGATTAAGAATGCCAGAACAGACAGTTGGGAATGTGGTAGATATTGTTGATTTAGGGGAGAGTATTCCTGATTTCACCCTATGGGGAATGTTTTCGCAGGCAGACTGGATCGTCCAGCTTGTGATGTTGGTTTTGTTAGGGTCATCTTTGTGGTGCTGGGCGATTATTTATGAAAAAAGCAAACGTATTCGCCGTGTGACAACGCAGGCGGATAAATTTGATGCTGAATTCTGGTCCGGAAATTCGCTGGAGGACCTGTATGAACGGGTCAAGAAAAACCCGGACCATCCCATGGCGGCTCTTTTCGTTGCGGCCATGCGGGAATGGCAGCGGTCCGTTGCGGGTCGCGGGGGCAACAAGCTGGGGATGGGCTTGCAAGACCGGATTTATCGGGTGATGCGTGTGACGGTCAGCCGGGAAATGGAACAGTTGGAAAATTATCTGAGCTTTCTGGCAACGGTGGGGTCAACCGCGCCGTTTGTTGGACTTTTCGGTACGGTTTGGGGTATTATGAATGCCTTTGAACAAATTGCCATTTCCCATGATTCATCACTGGCGGTTGTGGCGCCGGGAATCGCGGAGGCCTTGTTTGCCACGGCAATGGGGCTGGTGGCGGCGGTGCCAGCAGTCGTTGCCTATAATAAATTTAGCAATGAACTTGGGCGTTATGCTAACCGGCTCGAAGGATTCGCAGATGAGTTTGGGACGATCCTGTCCCGTCAACTGGATGAGGAGCATCACTGATGCAGATGCATGGCGGCAACAAACCTTCTTACATTAGCCGTAAGCGTAAGCCCATGAGCGAGATAAATGTTACGCCCTTTGTGGATGTGATGTTGGTTTTGTTGGTGGTCTTTATGGTGGCAGCTCCTTTGCTGACCGTTGGGGTTCCTGTGGATTTACCAAACTCCGCAGCCAAAGCACTGCCGGAAAATACCAAACCCTTGTCACTGACCATTGCCAAAGACGGGCAGCTTTATATTCAGGATGAAGCCATCGAGCTTAATGAATTGGTCCCCCGTCTGAAAGTCATCTTTGCGGGGCGTAAGGATGATAGAATTTATATTCATGGTGATAAATCTGTTGATTACGGGGTTGTCATGATGGTGATGGGCCGTATGAATGGTGCGGGTTTCTCCCGAGTGGCTCTTGTTACTGATACGGAGAATTGATAAAAATTGCGGAACGCGGTTATCATATCCCTTATTTTTCATGTTGTGATCATGGTATCGGGCATGGTTGCGCTGCCTATTTTGCGGCCGGATACCGCCCCTGTCATGAAAATAATTCCCATAGAGGTGGTGATGATCAGCGATGTAACAAAGTTGCGCGCACAGGAAAAGAAAAATGATCCTGAACCTGTCAAGAAGAAGACACCTAAGAAAAAAGTTCAGGAACGCAAGGTAGAAATGCCGCCGCCTCCGCCAAAACTGGCGTCTACGATGCCTTTGCCCGATATGAAGACAAAGCCAAAACCAAAACCTAAAAAGAAGGCTAAGGAAAAGGAACAAGTGCAAACAACGGCAACCCGAGCCCCAAGAATTACGCCCAAAACCAAGCCGCGCCGTTTTAATAGTAGTAAATTGGCGGCGCTGTTGGATAAAAGAGAGGCGAGCGAACCGAATATTATTGAACGGCTGAAAGACAAAAATTTTGCTAAAGAAAAAATAATCAGCACCATTGATATACAGCAGCAGACACTGAGTATTATAGATGCGGTTAACCGGCATATTTACGATAATAATTGCTGGAATATTCCCGTGGGAGCTAAGGGAGCAGAGGGGCTTATGGTGTCCGTTCAGATACGCCTGAGTCCCGATGGTAAATTAATTGGCGCGCCAAAAATTGTGGATGGCAGGCGAATGAATATGCCCGGACAGGAATTTTACCGTACGGCGGCGGAAAGTGTACTCCGAGCTGTACGGAAATGCGCGCCCTATGATTTCCTGCCCAAGGCTCAATATGATCTGTGGCGGGACATGACAATTAATTTTAACCCTGAATATATGTTAAACGGCTAATGATAAAATAGATGGAGAAGCACGTGAGGTTCTTGAAAATAGTGATGTTGGCTCTGGTGGGCTTGGCTTTGACGCTGTTCACAGCCAATGCAAGGATTGTGGTTGATGTTAACCGGGGGCATGCGGATCCATTGCCCGTGGCCATAGCCGACTTGATTGGTAGTGAGAATGATATCGTTTCGGGGGGATCGGTTAGGGATTATGGCCAGCGTATTGCATTGGTGGTTAAGGCAGATTTAACCCGCTCCGGCTTGTTTCGGGTGGTGGATAATGCCGCCTTTATCAAGTCAGGAAATGCACTGACAACGCTACGGAATCCTAATTTTAATAATTGGAAGGCCATTGGCGCTCAGGTGTTAATGAATGGCGCTATTTCATTACAGGAAGATGGGCGGCTGAAGGTGGAGTTCCGGCTGTGGGATGTGTTGGGCAGCAGCCAAATGACCGGCCTCCGTTATTTTACATCGCCCAAGAACTGGCGCCGGATCGCGCATCTTATTTCGGATTCCATATATAAGAGGCTGACCGGGGAAAGTGGATATTTCGATACCCGTGTGGTGTATATCTCGGAAAGCGGTGTGGCAACGGCCAGAGTGAAGCGTCTGGCGATTATGGATCAGGATGGTCATAATCATGTTTTTCTGACCAGCGGTAAGAACCTTGTGTTGACGCCACGTTTTTCACCAACAGCGCAGGAAATTACCTATCTGTCTTATCATGGTGATAATCCGCGGGTTTATCTTTATAATATAGACAGTGGCAAACAGGAGATACTTGGTGATTTTCCGGGCATGACTTTTGCCCCGCGCTTTTCTCCCGATGGCAATAAAGTGATCATGTCTCAGGCTTATAAGGGTAATTCCGATATTTATGTTATGGAGCTTAGAACCCGGCAAATTCAACGTCTGACAAAACACACCGCCATTGATACATCGCCCAGCTATTCCCCTGATTCGCGTTATGTGACCTTTAATTCTGACCGGGGCGGAAGCCAGCAGATCTATGTTATGGATTCCAACGGAAAAAATATAAAACGCATCAGTTTTGGCAAGGGGCGATACAGTACGCCGGTATGGTCACCTCGAGGCGATTTGATCGCCTTTACAAGGCAATATAGGGGTAAGTTTTACATCGGCGTGATGCGTCCAGATGGCAGCGGTGAGAGGCTCTTATCTGAGAGTTACCTTGATGAAGGACCCACATGGGCGCCCAATGGTCGGGTGATTATGTTTTTCCGTCAACAGCCGTATGATAAGCAGGGCCGGGGCGGAGAAACTCAATTATGGACCGTTGATTTGACAGGATATAATGAAAGGCAAATGATTACACCTCTTGATGCGTCAGATCCTGCATGGTCCCCCTTGATTAGATAAATGATTCTGTTATAGTTCCCTCGGTTTGTTATGTTATTCAATATAAAGTCGAAAACATACGGACGCCAGTTCTTGAGGGGAATGGCATATCATCGGTTGGATAAAATATGATTAAGTTACGTGGAAGGACCACTAAATGCTGGAAAAAATGAATGGCGTAAAATATGGGGCACTTATAGGAGCAGCCCTGTTTTTGAGCGCTTGTGCC
>JAESRB010000133.1 GCA_016764855.1 Emcibacter sp. | reverse complement strand
TCAAAAAAAATAATCTTAAAATCATTCCGAAAAATTACTATTTGTGTGTTTTTTCTGTTAGCTACGACCCTTTCACAACAGAATGCTACTGCTGGACCGATAACTGATCTTTTCGTTTTTGGGGATAGCCTAAGCGAAAATGGAAATCTGCAGGCATTATTAGGCCCAGGCGTCCCACCCCGTTTCACCAACGGCCCCATTGCCGCTGAAATACTCGCGGCCCAGATTGGCCTCAACCTTAGCCCAAGCTTTTTTTCCGCAGATAACCCCACCACTGACCTTGTCGCCAACAACTATGCCTTTGCTGGGGCCAGAGCGCGGACGACGCTCCCCGGCGGTGTTCCCGGTCTGGCGGCCCAAACGGGTACGGCCATCGCCCAATCCGGAGGCAGCCTTGCACCGGATGCCCTTTACCTCATTTTTATCGGGGGCAATGATGTCGCCGATGCTTTAACTGGTGGCGGCATCACAATTATCGACGCAGCAGTAACAGCCATACTTACTGCTATTAATGACCTTCAAGCTTTTGGTGCAGAAAATTTTCTTGTGGTCAATGCACCTGATGTAGGAGATACGCCGGATATCCAAGCCGGTGGTACCGGAGCTATCTCAGGAGCGGATTTCCTGGTTGAACAATTCAATATTTTATTAGCAAGCGGATTGTCAGGCATACCGGGTGTGACAATGTTTGATGCCATTGCCTTTGGTCAAAATTATATCTCAAGCGGCGCTGCCGCTGCGGATGGCATTACCAATTTTGATGACCCCTGTAGCGTTATTGCAGCCTACCTCTGTACAGATAATAGCTTCTTTTATGCTGATGGATTTCATGTTACCGAACCGGTACAGGCCGCATTTGGCCGGGGCTTAATTCTAGCGGCAAATGTCCCGGAACCAGCTCCTTTTGCCCTGCTCGCTTTTGGACTCCTTGGCCTTAGCTTCATGAGAAAACGCAAAGCCTCATAGAAAAATACACAAAAAAAGGCGGCTAGATCTATATCCAGCCGCCTTCATGTGATTTGAAACCAATTTTATTCGTAGCTTGGGCTAACTTTCGATTTACCGCGTTGGTTCAACAGCCGTAAGCGCAGAGCGTTCAGTTTGATGAAACCGGCCGCATCCCGCTGGTCATAAACCTCATCTTCTTCAAAGGTCACATGTTCCATGGAATAAAGAGATTCTGGTGACTTACGTCCAACTAAATGTACGCCGCCCTTATACAATTTCAACCGTACTGTACCGCAAACATGTTCCTGTGACTTATCGATCAGCGCTTGAAGCATTTCACGCTCTGGAGAGAACCAGAAACCGTTATAAATCAACTCAGCATATTTAGGCATCAACTCATCTTTCAGATGCATCGCACCGCTATCCAGAGTGATACTTTCCATACCACGGTGAGCGGTCAGCAGAATTGTACCGCCGGGCGTTTCATAAATACCCCGTGATTTCATACCGACAAAACGGTTTTCCAGAAGGTCAAGACGACCAATACCATTCGCCCCACCTAGCTCGTTCAATTTAGTCAGGATGGTAGCTGGTGACATTTTTTCGCCGTCAATTCCAACCGCATCCCCTTTCTCGAAATCAACCTCGATATAAGTTGGTTTATCTGGAGCATCCTCAGGAGAAACCGTCCGGTTATAAACATATTCCGGGCTTTCTTCCCATGGGTCTTCCAACAGTTTACCTTCACTGGATGTATGCAACAGGTTGGCATCAACGGAAAAAGGAGACTCGCCGCGCTTATCCTTGGCTACGGGAATTTGATTTTTCTCCGCATATTCAATCAGCTTGGTCCGGCTATTCAGGTCCCATTCCCGCCAAGGTGCAATGACCTTGATATCCGGGTCCAAACCGTAATAGCCAAGCTCAAAACGTACTTGGTCATTGCCTTTACCTGTGGCACCGTGACAAACAGCATCGGCCCCAACCGCATGGGCAATTTCAATCTGCCGTTTGGCAATCAAAGGACGGGCAATGGCCGTACCAAGCAGGTAAACACCTTCATAAAGTGCATTGGCCCGGAACATAGGAAAAACATAATCTGCAACGAATTCTTCACGCAAGTCTTCGATGTAGATTTCCTTAACGCCCATCATTTCCGCTTTTTTACGGGCCGGCTCAAGTTCCTCACCTTGCCCCAAATCGGCAGTGAAGGTCACGACTTCGCAATTATACGTATCTTTAAGCCATTTCAGGATGATAGAGGTATCCAGCCCACCGGAGTAGGCCAGAACAACTTTCTTGATTTCTTGGGACATTATTTTTCCAGCTATAACGAGTGATAAAATCTAATACAAATTCACGCGCAGTATAGGTAAAAGAGCGCAAGACGCAACAGTTATCCCCTACCGTCCGTTCACCAGATCAGCATAGTCTTTCATCAATGCCTTACAAACATCACCAACCACAAAATTATATGATCCAATTTCACGAAGTGGTGTGACTTCCGCCGCTGTTCCGGTAAGGAAAGCTTGTTCGAAATCAGCCATTTCCTCAGGCATAATAGCCCGTTCGACAACATCGATACCGCGTTTTCTGGCCAGCTCCATAACAGTCCGGCGCGTAATACCATCAAGGAAGCAATCAGGTGTAGGCGTATGTAAAACGCCATCTTTCAGGAAAAAGATATTCGCACCTGTAGCTTCCGCAATTCGTCCCCGGTAATCCAACATCAACGCGTCATCATATCCATTTGCCGTCGAAGCATCCTTACAAAGAGACGCAATCATATAAAGCCCTGCGGCCTTGGCATGAACTGGCTCAGTTTCCGGTGAAGGACGTCTCCATTTCGCGATCTCCAAACGAAGACCTTTATGAAGCGCTTCTTCTCCGAAATACGGAGGCCATTCCCATGCGGCAACGGCCAGATGAATTTTTGAGCCCTTCGTCGCAACACCCATCATTTCAGACCCGCGCCAAGCGAGCGGACGAACATAGGCATCCACCAGACCATTTGCCTTAACAACATCAATCGCTGCTTGGTCAATTTCCTCTGCTGAATAAGGGTTTTCAAATCCCAGCATACGACCAGATTCGATCAATCTTTCAGAATGCTCCCGCAATTTAAAAATTTTACCGCCATAAGCTTTCTGACCTTCAAATACACTACTGGCATAGTGAAGAGCATGCGTAAGCACATGGACCTTAGCATCCCGCCAATTAACCAATTCCCCATTATACCAGATAACACCATCACGGTCGTCATATGCAGCAGCAGACATTAATTCATCCTCATTTATAATATTATTTCATAATAGACTTGATATGCGTAACATTACAATTTAAATATGTCAACATGACTGACATATTTTTTAATGTAAAAAAACATTCCGACCAGCAGAAGTTCTTTAAGGGAATGGAACTGCTCTATTTTGGCTATCGTGATTTTATCAGCTGGCCCGATGACGTATTGCACGAGCTTGGTTTTGGTCGTGCGCACCATAGAATCCTACATTTTGTAAGCCGAAGCCCCGGTTTAAAGGTGGCGGAGCTTCTGAAATTGCTGAACATCACCAAACAAAGCCTATCCAGAGTATTAAGCACCTTAGTTGAAAAAGGTCATATTCGGCAGGATATTGGGGTTCAGGATCGCCGACAACGGTTGCTTTATGTGACGGAACAGGGGCAAGATCTTTTGAATAAGATTACCGAGCATCAAAAAGAACATATGCTGAAGGCTTTTGAAACGGCCGGTTCACAATCGGTCGAAGGATTTTGGAAAGTTTTATCCGCCCTGCTTACAGACGAAAACCGCGAAGAACTCCTGAACCAAATCAACAAGGATATGGGCGCATAACCCCTAGATTACTCTTCATATTTAATTGGCCAGCTCTTTAATCAGCTAGTTCTTTTGACCGATTATGAGCCGCGAGAACCGCTTCTCCCATCAACTTTCCAAGCCCCTGCTCCCCCATAAGAACTTTTAACGCGGCCTCTGTTGTACCATTGGGGCTTGTTACATTAATCCTGAGTTCAGTTGCGTCCTGATCCGACTGTGCCAATAAGGCCCCGGCACCACTAACCGTATGCAGAGCGAGCTTTTTCGCCAATTCAGCCGGCAAGCCAACGGCCACGCCCGCATCAGCCAACGCTTCCACCAAATGGAACACATAGGCAGGACCGCTTCCCGAGACAGCCGTAACCGCATCAATCAAAGTTTCTTCGGCAACCCACTCAACAATGCCAGCCGCCAACAGTAAATCGTGACACACAGCCTTTTGACTCGCGCTCACATTTTTATTCGGACAACCAACCGTAATACCTTGACCAATAGCCGCTGGCGTATTAGGCATCGCGCGGATGATGGCAGCGTTCGCTCCTAAATGGCGTTCGAAATAACCGATGGTTTTGCCCGCTGCAATGGACAGAAATACCCCATCCGTACAATCAATGGCCTTCAGTCCTGCGGTCGCGTCATCCATCATCTGCGGCTTAACGGCCAGAACAATAAAACCCGGTACCAGTCCCTCAGGAAGATCTGAAAGCTTCTCTGCAAAGCAATCCTCCTTCAAATCCGGCAAGAGTTCTCTCACACCTTTTAGATAAGGATCAACGATCTTTACCGCAGAAACAGACAGCCCGGCTTTGAGCCATCCTTGCAACATGGCCCCACCCATTTTGCCACAACCAATGAGTAATAACGGTCTGTCCGAAGAAATTTGTGAGAGGTTCGACATTGTGGTTTCCCTTATCTTCTCAGGTATGGTCTCAGGCTTCGCCAACCGTATCCAGCATAGCGGATTTCATAGCTTCTTCCGGGCTTTTTCCCGCCCATAAAACAAACTGGAATACAGGATAATATTTGTTACTTTCAGCCAGAATAGCATCGGTGATTTTTTCACATGTCGCCGCCATGACATCGTGATCCGCTCCAATCATGTTGCTGTGACGGAACATCAACGTGCTGTCTTCTGTCCATATGGCGAAATGCCCTATGGCGAGCTGTTCATTTACCAAATTTATGGTTTCCAGCATCTTGGCTTTTTTATTATTGGGTATACGCATATCCAGCATACCTGCGGCCTGAAGTAAATTATCTTCCGGCACCCAAAAATAACGGATATGAAAATCACACCAATCACCGCTTAACGCCACAATGATTTCTTCATCATTGGACCGTTCATAAGGCCATTCATTCTGGCCCGCGATCATTTCAAGAATATCAAGCGGGTTTGCCATAAAATCGTCACACCCGTCAAAATTAACCACTGTCATTATTTTGCTTTCTTTGCGTCCAGAGTTTTCTCTAACGCCACTATTTTTTGTTCCAGCGCGATATTCTCTTCGCGGGCTTTTTGGGCCATGTCACGAACGATATCGAATTCTTCTCGACTAACCATATCCATATCACCCAAGATATGTTCTAGCCGTGCACGAATCATGGCTTCCACCTCACCCTTGATACCATGCAGCGTACCAGCAGCGCTTTGACCCAGTTTTGCCAGATCATCTAAAAATTTATTATCCGTTTGCACAAGATCACCTTTACCGTAAAAATCGTAATATGACTAAACTCACAGTGAAAGCCAAGCGGATTTAGGTTCCATGACACTTGACTTGAACGAAAAGCCCGGCATGATGGCCGTAAACAACTGTAAAACAGCAATAACCGGCGACAAAAATATGTTAGAACTTTTACTATCAGCCACGCTGACATTTCCCAATATTTCACCAGATATTGTCAGTTTTGGCCCTTTAACGATTCGCTGGTATTCTCTGGCCTATCTCGGGGGCTGGGCTGTGGCCTGGTTTTACATGCTGCAACTTATCAAGAAAAAAGGGGCGCCCTGCACCGCTGCTCAGGTAGGGGACTTCGCCTTTTGGGCCATGGTTGGCGTCATTCTTGGGGGACGTCTAGGCTATGTCATATTTTACAATTTCAGCCATTATATAAATCACCCGGGAGATATCCTTGCCCTGTGGGACGGCGGCATGTCCTTTCACGGTGGCTTTATCGGGGTTTCGCTGGCAACATATTTCTTCTGTAAAAAACAAAAAATTGCCTTTTTCCGATTTACCGATTTACTGGCCTGCGTCACTCCTTTTGGACTGTTTCTAGGACGGTTGGCAAATTTCATTAATGGCGAACTTTTTGGCCGTCCTACAGACGCATCTATTGGTATGATTTTCCCCCGCGGCGGCCCCTTGCCCCGGCACCCAAGCCAGCTATATGAAGCTGCACTAGAGGGACTCGCCTTATTCTTCTTGCTCTGGTTCCTGTTTCATTTCACCAACCTTCGGAAAAAAACCGGTGTTCTGACAGGTATTTTCATCATAGGCTATGCTGCCGCACGCACATTTGTTGAGCAATTCCGGGAACCCGACAACCATATTGGCTTTCTCTATGGTACTGGCTTTCTTACCATGGGACAATTGCTATCAATCCCTATGGTTCTCGTGGGGCTATATCTTATATTTCGCAAAGTTAACAAGACCATATGAATAGGCTTGAAACATATCTGATCAAACTGATCAATGCCCAAGGCCCGATCACCGTCGCCACATTCATGGCAGAAGCTTTAGGTAATTCTACCCACGGCTACTATATGAAAAAAGATCCCTTCGGTCAGGACGGCGACTTCACTACGGCCCCGGAAATAAGCCAGATGTTTGGCGAAATGGTCGGCCTTTGGCAAGCCATCAACTGGATGAATATGGGACGTCCCGAAAGAATTCATCTGATCGAACTTGGCCCCGGGCGCGGAACATTAATGCAAGATGTTCTACGCTCGATGAAGAGCATCCCCGGCATGCTGGACGCCATTGTTCCTCATATGGTTGAAATGTCCCCGGCGCTACAGAAAATACAGGCTGAAAATCTCAAGGCCTATAAAACACTTACATGGCACAATCGGATTAGCGATGTTTTAACACAGGCCAAGGGGGAACCAATTTTAGTCATTGCCAATGAGTTCTTTGATGCTCTGCCCGTGCGCCAATTCCAGAAAGCCGAAAGTGGCTGGCATGAAAGACTTGTCTGTACAAACAATATCGACAATCACGAAAGACTTATCCTTCAACTTGCCCCTATGCCCTCCCCGGAACAGATAATCCCCTCTGCTCTGCACCGGGCCGATGAGGGAAGCATTGCTGAGATTTGCACCATCGGCCAAAATATATGTGCGGAAATAGCCGAACATATACAGCAATATTCCGGCGCGGCTCTATTCATCGACTATGGCCATATTGTCCATGGCACTGGCGATACGCTTCAGGCTGTTAAGAAACATAAATATGTGGATATCCTATTAGAGCCCGGCGATGTAGACCTGACCACCCATGTGGACTTCCAAAGCCTTAAAGAAACCGCTCTTCAATATGGAACGCAAGTATATGGCCCCACAGATCAGGGTAAATTCCTTAAATCATTAGGCATAGAGGCACGGGCACAAACGTTACAAGCCAACTCCAGCGCCTCACAAAAAGAGGCCGTCATATGCGCTCTCCACCGATTAACTGATAACAAAGAGATGGGGAGCCTGTTTAAAGTCATGGCATTGAGCGACACAGGCCTGGCCAATATTGTCGGATTCGAGGAATAGAATGCCCTCTCTGACATGCCCTAACCTTCTCAGTCCTAATATCCGCCATGGTTTTTTCACGCGAAAGGGAGGCCATTCATCGGGTCTGTATAGCTCAATGAATTGCGGCCCCGGTTCAGATGACAACCCCCATCTTGTCTTAAAAAATCGGCAACGCATTCTGTTGGAACTGGCCCCACAGGCCGATCAACTTTGCGGACTATATCAAATCCATAGCAACATCGTGCATTTTCTGGAAGAACCATGGACAGGCGACAACCTACCTAAAGGCGATGCAATGGTTACCCGACAAAAGCATATCGCCTTGGGAATTCTCACAGCCGACTGTGCGCCAGTCCTGTTTGCGGACCCCAAAAATGGTGTAATTGGAGCCGCCCATGCCGGATGGAAAGGCGCTCTTACCGGTATTCTTAAAAACACGCTACGAATGATGTGCCATAATGGTGCCGAAATTTCCTCCATCACAGCCACGGTGGGGCCTTGTATTGCACAAGAAAATTATGAAGTTGGACCAGAGTTTCTAACATCCTTTAAAAATCAACAGGCAGATCATCGCCAGTTTTTTCAGGATAGTCCTAACAAAGATCATTATCTGTTTGATTTAAAAGCATTCTGTATGGACAGATTAACGAGATACGGGCTAAAAAACATCACATGCCTGCCCCATGATACCTATGCTCGAAAGGACTTATTTTTCAGTTATCGAAGGGCGACACATCACCACGAAAAAGACTATGGTCGGCAAATATCAACCATCATGCTTCTTTAGGTCGCTTTTTAAATTGTTTCCCGCTATATATCTACTCGAGATTCGGTGTTTTTAGTATAAGAGGAATATCCCCATGAAACTTCTGTCCGGTAATAGCAATCGGCCCCTCGCAGAAGCAATAGCCAGTTGCTTAAAAATGGAACTGACAAAAGCAGACGTTAAACGATTTTTAGATGAAGAAGTATGGGTGGAAATCCATGAGAACGTCCGCGGCGAAGACATCTTTGTAATTCAACCCACATCCTTTCCCGCAAATGACAACCTAATGGAACTTTTGGTCAGCATTGATGCCCTCCGCCGGGCCTCTGCCCAACGGATCACTGCCGTCATTCCTTACTTTGGTTATGCGCGTCAAGACAGAAAGCCTGGCCCCAGAACGCCGATTTCTGCAAAACTTATGGCCAACCTGATCACCAAGGCTGGTGCTGACCGCGTTCTGACCATGGACCTTCATGCCGGACAAATTCAGGGATTTTTTGACATCCCCACAGACAATCTTTTTGCTTCCCCGGTTCTGGTCCGTGACATTAAGGAAAACCTCCTTAAGAATGGTGAGAAAGTCATGGTCGTTTCCCCCGATGTTGGCGGAGTGGTTCGTGCCCGTGCCCATGCAAAACGTTTAGACACACCTCTGGCTATCATTGATAAACGCCGCGAAAAAGCTGGCATCTCCGAAGTCATGAATGTTATCGGAGATGTTCGCGGATATCATTGCATTCTGGTAGATGACATTGTGGATTCTGCAGGAACGCTCTGTAATGCTGCAACAGCCCTCAAAGCCAATGGCGCAACGGGCGTCAGCGCCTATGTAGCACATGGTATTTTATCTGGCCCTGCGGTTGAACGTATTACTGCATCGGAATTGGAATGTGTCGTGACAACCGACAGCATTCGTGCCACAGAGGCCGTCGCAAACTGCCCAAAAATTCGACAAATCAGCATTGCCCCCCTGTTCGCAGAGGCGATCAGACGGATCAATACAGCAGAATCTGTATCCGTACTGTTTGATTAGTCACTAAAATATACAAATAATCATTGAGTTTTTAGCTATTTCACGTTAAAAGCTGCGAACTATAAGGCCTGTACCCTTAAAGCCAAGTGTACAGGCCTTTGATATTGGCACCCCTGGAGGTCAATATCCTTATTTATCAATTAGGAGAATTAAAATGGCAAATCCAGTTTTAAAAGCTGAATTGCGCGAAAAAGCGGGTAAGGGGTCCTCTCGTGCGTTACGTAGAGAAGACAAAATTCCGGCTGTTATATACGGCGACAAAAAAGAACCAATCATGGTAACCCTC
>JAESRB010000132.1 GCA_016764855.1 Emcibacter sp. | reverse complement strand
TACCGGAGCATTTTTTTTGCCTGACATTAAAGAACTTTTAAATTATGGTTGTTAAAAGAAGACCTTAATTTAAATGACCTCTTATAATGGACACCCCCGCAATATGTGTGGCATAGCCGGTATTATTACCTTGTTCGACAGAAAAGTTGATCAGGCAACCATCAAGAAAATGACAGATGCTATTATCCACCGTGGCCCTGATGAAGCGGGAATATACACGGCGGGCGGCGTCGGCCTCGGCCACCGCAGACTATCGATCATTGACCTGAAAAGCGGCCAGCAGCCCATGACTACGGCCGATGGCAATGTCACCATTGTCTATAATGGCGAGATTTATAATTTTAATGAAATCCGTCTAGAGCTGGAAGCCAAGGGCTATGCCTTTAAAACCCGCTGTGATACGGAGGTTATTATCTATGCCTATCACGCCTGGGGACCGGACAGCGTCAAACGTTTTCGCGGCATGTTTGCCTATGTCATTTATGACAACCGCAACAAACAGGTTTTCATGGCCCGTGATCGACTGGGCATCAAACCTTTTTTCTATGCCCCTGTTGGTGATAGAACCGTCATATTTGGTTCTGAATTAAAAGCCCTCTGCGCCCACCCGGATTTTGTCAAAAACATGCGGCCGGAAAGCATGGAGGATTATTTCTCCCTCGGCTATGTGGCGGAACCCCATACAATTTACAAAAATGTCTTTAAGTTGGAGCCGGGCTATTGCATCACCATCGATTTGCAGAGCGGAAAATTAACAAAAAGCCAATATTGGAATCTGCAATTCACCGGCGATTACAAAGGTACTTTTGAAGAAGCCAGCGCCGAATTACGGGAACGGGTTCACGAGGCCACAAAGATCCGCATGGTCGCCGATGTGCCGCTTGGGGCGTTCCTATCAGGCGGCGTGGATTCCGGCGCGGTTGTCGCCGATATGGCCGACGTCAGCGACAGCCCTGTCAATAGTTGCTCCATTGGATTTTCCGATCCCAAGTTTAATGAAACCGATTATGCCGAACGGGTAGCAAAACGATATAAAACCAACCATTGGTCCCGTATCGTTGATCCCGGCGATTATTCACTGGTCGAGAAATTGATTGATATCTACGACGAACCCTATGCCGACAGTTCCGCCCTGCCCACCTACCGGGTATGCGAACTGGCCCGTGAAAAAGTGACGGTTGCCCTGTCCGGGGACGGCGGCGATGAAAATCTGGCCGGATATAGACGCTATCAATTACAGATGTTTGAACAGAAAATGCGCGGCATTTTCCCCGAAGCCATACGGAAGCCACTCTTTGGTCTTTTGGGCAAAATTTATCCCAAAGCTGACTGGGCGCCCCGGGTTTTCCGGGCCAAGACCACTTTTCAAGGACTGGCCCGTGACCATGTGGAAAGCTATTTCCACGGCGTCTCCATTCTGAAAGGTGATATGCGGCAGAAATTATTCAGCACTGGCCTGAAGGGCGACCTTCAGGGCTATAACACCTTGGAATTATTCCGGAAATACGGCGCGCAATCCGGCAGCAACGATCCCCTATCTATCCTCCAATATATCGATATAAAAACCTATCTTGTGGGAGATATCCTGACCAAAGTGGACCGGGCGAGTATGGCCCATTCGCTGGAAGTACGCGTTCCTCTTCTGGACCATGAACTTGTGGAATGGATTGCCACCCTGCCCTCCCACTTCAAATTGCAGAACGGCGAAGGCAAGTATATCTTCAAGAAATCTTTAGAAGGCCGTCTGCCCAATGACATCCTCTACCGCCCTAAAATGGGCTTTGGCGTGCCGCTAGGAAAATGGTTCCGTAATGAATTAAAGCAAAATATCCGAGACGCGGTCCTCAGCGAACGTATGATGAACTGTGGATATTTTGAGGCTGACTATTTACGCAAACTGGTCGATCACCATCAAAGCGGCCTGAGGGATTATAGTGCGCCTCTCTGGACATTAATGATGTTTGATCAATTTTTATCGCGGCAACTTTAAGGAAAAACACTTGCAGGTCCTCACCTTCACATCCCTCTACCCCAACAAAATAGAGCCTCGTCACGGGATTTTTGTCAAAAACCGTATGACCTATTTTGATAACATCGAGGGAACCTCCCGCAAGGTCATTGCTCCAGTACAATATTTTCCTTTGTTAGGCTATTTGCCCAATAGCAAATTTCACAAGCTGAATCAGATCCCGCAACAGGAACAACAGGGGGACATCCCCCTATATCATCCCCGTTATCTAACCATTCCGGGAACCAATATTATTAATGTGGCCGATGCCATGACACAAGCGGCCCATAAGATACTGCCCGAAATTTATACCGGACCGGATGATTTCGACCTCATTGATGGTCATTATCTTTATCCCGATGGCGTAGCGGCCTACAAATTGGCAAAACAACATAACAAACCGCTGATCCTGACGGCCAGAGGAAGTGATGTAAATTTCTGGATGGAACAGGAAAGTCATAAAGACAGTATCCTGCAAGCCATTGATTACGCTAAAAAAGTCATCTGTGTCAGCCAAGCCCTGAAAGAGCGTTTGATCCATCATGGCGTGGATGAGAAGAAAATAATGGTCATCATGAACGGTGTCGATAAATCATTTTTTCCGACCCATGGCAGCAATCATAACGACGCCGCCGATAACCGGGAAGAATATCTTTTAACCATCGGCAACCTGATTCCCCTCAAAGGCCACGAATATATCCTGCATTCACTGGCAAAACTGCCAGAAGAAAGGCTCGTCATCATTGGTTCTGGTGAGCTGGATCAGCCGCTACGCACGTTAAGCAAACAATTAGGCATTGCTCAAAGAGTATCCTTTCTGCCCCATATTCCCCACCAAGACCTTCCGGCCTATTACGCCGCAGCCAAATGTACCATCCTGATGTCATCCATGGAGGGCATGCCTAATGTGGTTCTGGAAAGTCTGGCCAGTGGCACTCCCGTCATTGCGACAAATGTGGGCGGCATTCCTGAGGTCGTCACACAGAAGAACGGAATCTTGCTGACGGACAGGACAGAAGAAGCTCTAACAATAGCCTTAAAATCTGCCCTTACCCATGATTGGGACAGGCAGCAGATTTCACAAGATATGGCTCATCTGGACTGGACGGAAACGGCCCGAAAATTACATCAGGTTTTTTCAAAAGCCTGAGCTTATATATTTTTAAGACCAACGCATTCGACCCCTCACCATAATCTGGCCATTGTTCCCTGTTTAATATCAGCCAATAGTTACCTGATACTATTTTCGGAGGCCTTAATGTTATTGCCCAAATTTCGCTACCTGATCCTGCTTTTCTCTGGCATGTTCACTGTCGCCTGTAGCCCGCTAACCGATGACGAATTTGCCAAAGACATTTGTGACGGGGTCAGCAATTGCACCTATCGTTGTCCCGATGGTACAATTACCGATGCCCGATATCCCAAATGTCCCGTTAATGACCGTGATCTTCTGCCGCCCCAAAATGATAATATAGGCTTAAAAGGTCTGCAAAAGAATTAAACTCTATTAGGCAATTTTAACAATCTGCTTGCCAATATTTTCGCCTTTGAGCATACCAATGAAAGCCGCCGGAGCATTTTCCAGCCCCTCAGCCACGGTCTCGCGGTATTTTAATTTACCTTCCGCTAACCAGCCCGTAGCTTTCTGGATAAATTCTGCATTACAGGCCGGATTATCATAAATGAGAAAGCCCTGTAACTTCAAGCGCCGTGCTATGATAATCATCATGCCCCGCGGTCCCGGTGCCATTTTTTTATTATTATAATCAGCAATCATCCCACACATGGCCATACGCCCAAAATCCCGCATATTCCAGAGAACCGCCTCCATGATCTCTCCGCCAACATTCTCAAAGTTAACATCAATCCCTTTGGGACAAATCTCCGCAATTTTCTTTGCAATGGAACCACAGGTTTTATAATTAAACGCCCGGTCAAAACCCAATTCATTGATCAGATAGTCCACCTTTTCATCGGAACTGGCACAGCCCACCACTTCACAGCCCATGATTTTGGCAATTTGCCCCACAACGCTGCCCACGGCACCGGCCGCAGCAGAGACAAAAACCACATCACCGGGCTGTGCGTTCGTCACATAAGTCAATCCGGCATAGGCTGTCATGCCCGGCATGCCCAAAACGCCCAGATAATATGACAGCGGCACCACGCCCCGTTGAACTGTCAATAATTCCGCTCCATTGGATTTTGAATAATTTTCCCAACCCAAATTGCCGACAACCACATCGCCTTCTTTAAATTTTGGATTACGGGATTTGATCACTTCGCCGACCACGCCGGCTTCCAGAACTTTTCCAATCTTAAACGGGGGCACATATGACTTAACGTCATTCATCCGGCCCCGCATGTAAGGGTCAACCGACATATAAAGATTACGGGTCAGGATTTCACCATCGCCTATTTCGGGAATTGTCCCCTCTACCAATTTAAAGTTTTCTGGCGTAACCCACCCCACTGGGCGGCTGTTCAAGATGATCTGATGATTAATGTCACTCATACTTTTGTCCTTTATTATGGAGAATCCACAGTTGACAAAATATGAAATAAATTCCACTGTTTTTATAGTTAAATTTTAATTTATTTGAGAATCCATGAAATACCTCTGGTCCATTTTGTTTTTTGCCCTCTTTCTTGCTATGCCATTGTCCGTATCCGCGAAACAGGACATATGGGACGTGGCAAATCAAAAATACATCTCCCAATCAGCCCTGCTGGATCGCCTTGGCCAATCACAGAATATCCTGCTCGGGATTCGGCCTGATAATATAAGACACCATGAACTTGCGGCTAAGGTCATTGAAAATCTAGATAAAACTGGCCTAAAGCCCGTCATTTTATTAGGTAATGTGGAACACGACAAGCAGAATGCTTTTGCCATTTTCAACCAAAGACATCAAAATTCCTCACTAGAGCATGATGCCACCGGACTGGATATGTTGCTGGATTGGTCAAAGAGCGGTCAATCCAATTGGGCCATTGTCAGGCCGGTATTTGATATGGCTATGTTGCGGCAATTATCGCTAAGGGCTGGCCTCTTCTCCCGCTATGAAATTGGTCAAATATACCGTAATGGCTTGGATGGCCTGCCGCAAAACATGGCGGATCGGCTACGCCCCCTATTGATTCGCCCCCTATCCGACAAAATAAGAATCGCCCTCAACAAGCAAACCCGCGCGGAACATTGCGGTAAGATGCCCCCGGAAATCATTAAGAAATTTACAACACTCACCCGCGCTCAGAATAGCTTATTCGCCTTAAAGATGGCCACAGAGGGGGCGAGAACGCAGATCCTCATCGCGTCTGAAAGAAACATCCTAAAAGATATAGGTGTTCCTCGAATTCTAGACAGCCTGATGGGACCTGACAAAACTATCAGTCTGTTATTCTTAGAAACAGGACAAGACATGCCAAAGGGAAAAGTGGATTATATCTGGCATACGGCAGCCCGAACACGCCTCGATCCCTGCGCGTTCCTAATCTCAAAATAAAGCTGTTTTCTGGGCATTCACTAATGGAAATGATTTAATCAATCAATTGAAAGTGCAACATGGCCGTTGCGATAGGTTTTGCCATATCTGTTTGCCAAGCTTCCGCATGGACTGTGGCATACCGCCGACCCTGCCGATAGACTCGCGCTCTGGAAAATGTGTCCTCTGTTTTACCGCTCCGCAAATAATCAATGGTGATATCAATAGTCTTGGGAAGATGTTGAACATCCATATTCCAGAATAATTCCATCAAGGCCGACATCTCCATGAGCGACGCCAGCGTTCCGCCGTGCAAGGCCGGGGGGAAAGGCGACCCCACAAGGTCAGAATGATATTTCATGACCGTGGTCAACTTGTCCTGTT
Organism: Emcibacter sp.; assembly: GCA_016764855.1. Lineage (GTDB taxonomy): Bacteria > Pseudomonadota > Alphaproteobacteria > Sphingomonadales > Emcibacteraceae > Paremcibacter. The sequence continues at coordinate 784 of JAESRB010000132.1, read as the reverse complement.
CCCGCAACAAACGGAACCACATCATTTTGGCATAGGGGCTGATATCCAGACTTTCATCGAATGTTGCCATGGGCTTTAATTTATTCAAAAATTCGATGATCATGCATCCTGCTCCATAGGCGTATAAGAAAAAGCAGCAACGCCGTGGGCAAGGGGCACAGACATGTCCTTACAAAAAACATCCCCTTGAACAAAGACAATATGGTCCGTAACCTTCAGGCAACGGGTTTTAACAACGATCGCGGAAAATGGCGGTGGTTTTTCAAAGTAATCCACCCGTAAATCCAACGTTACCATTGTTCGGAAAACCTTGAGTTCATAATGAACTGCGGCCCCTAATGCTGTATCCAGAAAAGCTGTGATAGCGCCATTAGCCATAAGCCCCGTACCCGGAATGACCTCTAGCTCGTCATTAAACGGCATTTCGATCACAAGGTTATCCCCCTTGCTCTCCACAAGCCGCAACCCCAAACGCCGGGCATGAGGGATTAGCCTCATCACATCATTAAAATTCAGGCCTTCAAAAGAAATCGGTCATATCCTTTCAAATTATATATTCGGACAGATTAGAGGATCAAGCAGTAACACTTTCATAAGCGGCTGCAATGGATTTTATCTTTGCTACCATGGAAAACAAGCCATTGGTCCGCATGGGGGAGAGGTGTTTTTCAAGACCCAGTTTATCCAATGTGTCCCGTGCCTCTATCTGCAATATCTCAGAAGGCGACTTGCCGGAGAATATCATTAGAATCAGCGCGACCAAGCCGCGAACAATATGAGCATC
>JAESRB010000131.1 GCA_016764855.1 Emcibacter sp. | reverse complement strand
TTAAAATAATGGCTCATGCCCACATAATGAGTGATCCAGTCCTTATAGCCCAAGCGCAACATGTTCCAGATCACCCGCTCCGGCGTAAGAGACGTCACATCGTCATAACCATTGGCAATCCGTAGGTCATGAGACTGTACATAACCATCCCCGATCTTTAGCGTCGACGTCGGCCCTGTGACTTTAATGTCAGAAACCGTTACCTGCGCATCTACCGCAGCGGGGAGCGGTCCTGTGGTTATACCGTCGAATTCCGGCGGCACCATGCTGATAAACATCCGGTCAATATCTGCCGGATATACGGGGTCCGCTTCGGAAGGATGAAGGTAGCCTCCGGCCAGAGCATCAAAATCAAGTGTAATAACCGCATCTTCCCCCGTACCAACCGCATAATTCCACAGGCGGACATACCATGTGCGCGAGCTTCCCGCTTGGTCCCGCCCCTCAATGGTCAATGTCGGCCCGTTCAATCCCTCCAGCGTTTTGATATTCGTACTTTGCCAGCGGAAACTTAACGTCGTATGGGAATAATCCAGTCGGGTTTCGTAACTATGGAACGGGTGATCAACGGTGTCTTCTGAATCCCAGATTAAACCACATAGGTCCTCATAACGGTAAAAGACCAGATCAACGTCCAGACTGTCATACCCCGTTGTCACCGACGATGCCATCATGGGCCGAGGGAAATTCACCGTCCAATAGACGGGGGAGAACCGCCGGATAAAGCTATAATCCGTCTGGTCCTTTGAAGTTGCTAACCAATACATTATAAATCCCTTTCGGCCCGGTCCATCGCCCGACGCACCGCTACGGCAACCTGTCCCGCACTGCGTTGTGTCATATCGTTTGAGCCTCCCTGATTGGTAATGTTAATCGTAATATTGGTCGCTTTCGATGACCTGCCGGACGGGCGAGACCCTCCCGGCCCCGGCACGATACGTCCTGGACTTTCCGGGACGAACAGCTCCGGTCCGCGCTCGCCCACCATATAGGGTTGTTTCGCCCCAACCGTACCGCCACCCGCACGGCCGAAAAGAACACTTCCGGCAAAATCACCAATGATCCCACCAATACCACCGCCAGAACCGCCGCCAAAAATAGCATCCAACCCCGACTGAATAGCGCTGTTAGCAATGTCATTTAGAACGGACAAAGCCGTACGTTTCAGGTTTGAGAAGCTGAGTTCACCAGAGCGTGCAAAACCCTCAAAGGCCCGGCTCATACCCTCCGCCACCCGACCGGCGGTATTTTCCAATCCGCCAAAATCTTTTTCAATATCCGCCAACTGCCCTCGCAGCTCAGCACTATCAGCCCTGATCTTCACGACCAGACTGTCTAAAATAGTTTCTGTCATAATTTTTCCCAATAAAAAACCCGCCAGGAAAAGGCGGGTTACAGTCAAAATCGAACGAATAGAATTTATGTTCAATTATTAAATAAGTGATTATACCATGCGGTTTTTCGCATTATATGAGCCGCTACAGGCAACAACAGTCCCGCGAACAAAGCTGAGATAAGTATAAAGAAACAACGAAAAATTACCCCGTCATATGCATAAAGTGACGTCAAACAAACTGAATACTACCTGCACATATAAACAAAACGGTAAAGGCCAGAAGCAACCGCATATACCATTTTTCAATATTACGCATCATTTGAACCAACTGAAAAAATTTCCTGTTAATTTCTGAAAATAGAATAACGCCGGACGAGATAAAATAATTAGAAGAAATAATTCGATAACGGTTAAATAAAAAACCTAACCCCGTACTAGCCAACCACCAGATAACAGGAAGCCATCCTAAAACTGAAGCAAAACCTAACAAAGTCTTCTGATAAGTCTTCCAAATATAAATAGTGTCCGCGTTTCCCTGCGTATTTAGAATTTCCCTCTCCAGCTAAATGGCTTACGCCAGTTAAGTAAAATTTTATAGGGCACTCCGCCTTCATATTCTTGATTACCAGAGTTCCTACTCCCTAAGTCGGCCGCATCAATAAATGCATCGTCGATACTATATTTTAACGTACTTCTAAGGTTAATTGTTCGTTTAACACAATCGACATCAAGCAAACAATTTGCGGATCGGAAGAATATTGATCTACCGATAGAAAAAAGTCTAAAAAAATAATATGAAAGGAATACTATCGGTAAGGATGGTATTTATCGCATGATATTGCTGAGACTCAAGAAAGACGTTACCGCCCGACCGACCAGGAACATGCCGGAATAGATCCCCACATTGATCCAGTTCATATGGCCGTAACCGCTGCCGATATATTGCGCCAGTACCACCATAAGCATGATAAGGCCAATGGCCTGAAACAGGTTCCCCAATAACCTAACCCGTTTCAGAATACGTACTCGCTTGGGATCACTTTCTTCCTTAATGCCGGCCTTGCGGTCCGCCACCCGTTCCCGCAAAGATTTACGGGGTTTTTCTTGTCTGTTTCTCATGGCCATAGTTTACGACGTGCCGTGCCGGGATACAAGCGCCTTTAGTTCAGATCGGCTCAACGGTTTCTCCGCCCCGCCGCCCCGAAGTTTTTGCCAGCCGCCGTAAGCACACCAGAAATCCGTTGGCGTTGCCCGCCAGAACGCGTCCGGCGACCAACCAAAATTAACGTAGGCGATCTCGGCATATTGCGCCCAATTAATCTGTGTCATGATCTTCATCATTATTTGAGGAAGAAATTCCCACAAGGCACAGGGTCAGCAAATCCCGCACCACCGGACTTACCTTGGCAAGCCCCTCGGTCAGGATCAATTCACCTACCTGTTCAAAATTCATCCGGTCCTCCATTGTGGCCCAGATGATCACCGTCATGTCTTTCAGGCCAAAATCACCGTCCGCTGCCTTTACCGCAAGGCCAATAATCCCGCCCAGACGGTCCTCCATATCCATAATCGCCTGAAAGGTTGGTTTCAGGCGATATTCAGCACCGGAAAGTGTGATGATAACGCTGCTTCTGAAACTACGCACTGACATAAGTCACCACGCCAGAGCTTTCCAGAGAAATATTATAGGTACGCTCGCCGTTGTAATCCCCAGAATATTCCAATGATGTCACCTGAAAAGCACCGGAAAATTTCGCACCACTTTCAAAGACAATCTCATAATTATCCACGCTGCTGGCCAGAGCCTTTGCCTGTAACAGTCCTTCGCTGGCGCTATCGGTGAATATTCCGCCGCCGGAAAGCGAAATATGCCGAATTCCCGCACCGGACAAAAGCTCCCGCCAACCGCCGGATGTTTTGTTGGTCACATCAACTGTTTCGTTATTAATCCTGAGCGACGTGGAGCGCATGCCGCCCACCACATCAAATGTCTCCGTCCCACCGCCGTCGCCAATTTTCAATAAAAAGGCCCGTCCTTTTTCTACTGCCATGTCTTTATTCTCCTATGTTTATACGGTTTGAATGGTTTTGGCGCGAAACCGCAATATGCCGTGGCGCACCTGACCATCTCCATCAAAAAAATTCTCAAAAAATGTAAATTCTAGCCCCACCAACTGATGTCCGGTGAGGGTTAAATTCTGCCCGGACAAAAGAGTGGCTACACGGTCGGACAATGTTCTGACCTCTCCGCCACCGCGTTTTCCTGACCAGATATGAATATCGATCAGATGTTCCTGCCCGATAAAATCCTTTGCGGACCAGTCCCGCATACTGCCCTCACCAATGGTCAGGTAAGGCAGGTCTTCGCCTTCCGGCACCGGATCGAAAATACCGGATATTTGCCCCATCAGCAGGCTGTCCGCCGTGAGCTTGTCATAAATCGCCTGCCACAGGGTTTGTGCACCAAATTGTGTCATACCAATGCCTCTTTCGTAAATGAATGGGTCTCTTTCAGAAAATAAAAAGAATTTCTGGAAATTAATTCAGGCCGTCGATCAGCCCGGAAAATGTCACCTTGACCTCTTCCACAGCGGGCGTGAGGAAAGGCAGTGCCGGTTGGCTAATGGTGCCAAACTCCACATAACGGGCATAGGATTTATCCGTAAGAACCCGCACGCCACCACCGGGGTCTTTTTCCATACGAATAGACATCGCCAGAGAACTATTGCCCTTTGGTGTTTTTAGATTTTTCAGAACGCGCGATTTGGCCCCAGCCACTATGCGCTCTGCCAAATCTATAATCATTTGAGCCAATTCCGCTTCATAACGCTCCCGCTGACGGGATAAATCCACCCCCGCCATTACGGCGTATCCTCAACGACTTTAAATTCCAAAATCCGCTTCTGATTATCTGGATTAAGCAAGCTGACAACCCGCAGTGGTTTGCCTTGCCACAAGATATTACGGGTCGCCAAAAGCTTATCCTGATAGCGCACTCGAATGCGGTAGCTGGTCACAAGACGCGATTGCCGGGACGAACTGATCATATCACCGGACTTGGCCACAACGTCGGCCCAGATACTGGCGATATCCTGCCAACTCTCCACCTGTTCCCCCGCAGTGGAAGAGGTCAAAACTTGAATACGACAGGTAATTTTTTGATGCATGGTTCTGGTGATTTCTTTTGTCATTACAGCACCATGCGTCGATAAGGCTGCCACAGTTTTTCCGCCATGAACAGTGTCTGATTATCGCCAAAGCCTGCGCCCTCATAGGCCGCAGCCACCCAATGAAGTATCCCAAGACGAATATCGTGCGGAACATCATTCTGGCCTTCACCGAACCCGGCGCTGACAACAATCTGGATGCCCGCTACATTCCGGTCTGGCTCTGGCCATTGGGAGGTGGCATCGGGTAATATTTTTGCCTGATAGGATGTATTATCCAAGAGATAATCACCCGCCGCAATTTCCTGAAAGCTGGTTCCGTTCCAATATTCCATTTTATCAATGGCCAGAACGGGCGATAACGGAATTTGTATTTCTCCGCTATTGCCCCAGTCATTCAAAATCAATTGCCATTTCTGGGCAATCAACTTCCGTCCGATGAAATTCTCACAGGCCCCCGTTGCCGCACGGATATAGCCGGCAATCATTGCATCCTCATCCGGATGGGATATTTTTAAGAAATCCCTCACCTCGGACAAGAGCACAGGAAGCCGTTCCGCTTCTGAAATAAGCTCTATTCTCATTTTTCTTCCACTCTGATGGTTATGGACCGCTCGTCGGTACGGCCTTGGTCCGTGGTGATACGGTTGGTTAATTGATAAATCCTTCCCGCCACGCCTCCGACCACAAAAACTGTTGCGACGCCGGATACAATTGGCGGGATAGATTCAACGGACAAATCCTGTACCGCTGCCGCAGGAGATATTACCCAATCACTCCCCGTTATCTGCTCTCCACTCAGAAGATAACTCGCCGACCAATCAATGACATAATCAATGACCGCCACCGGATCTTTCAAGAATAATTCGGTCATACGCTTGGGTCCGTGATTTCAATGTCCCAAGCCCCAAGGGTCAGCGTGCTGCCCGATGTCAGACCAAGGGACGTTGCCGTGGTCACATAAAGCAACACACTATTCACCGTATCCAGCAAAGCCACATGATCACCAGTCCCCGTATTGTCCACATTGATCCCCGACTTGCTGGCCACGGCAACTTTACGACCACTCACGTCACCATTTGACAATGCGAAGTCTCCAACTGCCATGGTCACATCGGCCAGAAAATTACCGCCGCCCACATTAGCCGCTGTATAATTGGCTGGCTCCCCAGTGCAAACCGTCATCAGGTTGCATTTATTTTTAATTTCGTTCAGCGCCACATCAAGTACGCTATCGTCTACTTTTTTTCCCATGATTAAATCCTTAATGTTCGATTGTTGGAAGGTTCAGTTGTTCTGTCGCCGCTTTTAGGCGACAGGTTACGGCTACCCCGTTCTACCGTAAGAGTTCTGTTGGGGTTTGGCGTGAAGGCATCCGGGTCAAACAACCCTGAGATATCGCTCATCAGCCCATGCGTTGCGTTTTCCACGACAAGATTTTGTATCTGGCTCAACAGAATAGTGTCATCACTCACCCCATGAAGGATATCGTTGATGACAAACAACTGCCCCTGCGACAGGCTCACCCCATCCGTGCTCTGTCCATGAACCGCATCATTTATGCTGATGATTTGATTTTGCGTTAAAGATATCTGATCACTCGCTCCCCCATGGTAACTGTTATTCACCGTAAGGTTGCTACCCTGTTGCAACGTAACATTATTGCTCATCAGAGGATGTGCCGTCATATTCACCGTTACGTCATGAGCCTGACTGCATGCCACAAGGCCGGATATTACGCTATGTAGTGAACTCTGAAGCGAAAGCGTCGGTTCCCCACCACCTGTCACGACCTCTGGCGTTCCGGCACTGGCAAATGCTGCGGGGTTGAATTGATTGCGGTAGGCCGTATTTGTCCAGTCCGATGACCTTGCCGTCTTCCAGACAATGACCTGCGAGATATCACCGTTCCAGCTCTGGCTAGTTACCCCAAAACCCCCAATATAAAAAGCCGTGAAAGGGCCAGCCGTTCCTGAGTTTGTATCTGTTGCCTCAGATACACCATTCTGATACATCTCGTGATTATTTGATGCCCGTGTCGTAACAGACGTCCACGCCCATGTGTCGGCAGGGCTAATGTTGCTCGCTTCGAACGTATTATTATTTACAACATATCGCCAAAAGACGCGAACTCCATCAACAAGCGGGGCGGAATTTGACATAGGGTACAAGTTAAAATCGTCGGCACCTTCCCAAGAGAGAACGGCTTCCGAAGCTGCAAAATTATTATTCCTACTCACAACTGATACCGTTGTATTATAGGTCAATAAAATATCCCTTAAAGAGGGATCAGCATTCCATAATCTATCACTTCCTGAAAAGATATTCGCCCTACCAAACGGCCCGGATATATTGGTTAAAGAACCATTTAAATTAAAAACATGGTTCCCTGTACGATCAATTGGATTGCTCGATTCCATAACCAAAGCGGTCTCAGCCTCCGACCAAACTCCATTACCGCCAAAAGTGGCCGATACGGCGGGTTGTGTTTCGCCAGATTTCTGATACCAAACCCAGAATTCTCTGTCTCCCCCCGTATTCAACGTGGGCAATTTCAGGTATATTTCTACAACAGGAACGCCGCCTGTGACAAATTCGACAACATCAAGATCAAGCCGAGATATCCCCGCACTATCGGAAGTAACGACAACATCTCCCCCCCCGTTAAGGGCTGAATTCACGCCGCCATCCAACATCTCTGCCGGTAAATTATCTTGGGTGATCAGAACAGGAAAATTTACATTGCTCCCTGATATTTGCGCATCAGGGATGGTAATTTTACATTTACGTGCCCATCCGGTAGGAAATGCCATAACCTATCCCTTCTTTTAGCTAAAAAGTTAAAAAAAGAGGGCGACTAAATAGCCGCCCCCATAGTTTGCAGGAGGAAAAAATGTCCTATACGGAGAACTGTAAAAGCTTGATCGCCTGATCGTTCGTCACAGCCCCACCAACACGTTTTGTGGTATAGAAATGCACATAAGGCTTGTTGGAATAAGGGTCGCGTAGGATCTTTGTTCCCATGCGGTCCGTCACCGTGTAAGCCCGTTTCATATTGGCGAAACACAGTGATAGAGAGGACGCTGCACGCACAGGCATGTCCGCTACTTCCACTACAGGATAGCCCAACAATGTTGCCGGAGATCCACTTTCCAGACCCGGACGCCAAAGGTAACTGCCATCCGCATCTTTAAATTTGCGGATTTCCGCCAGCAGGCTTGTGTTCATGTAGAATTTAGCATCCGAACGATAGCCAGATTTCATGGCATGGATCATATCCACCAGAATATCTGAGGGATCTGCTGCTGCCCAATCGCCAGAAATACCGGTTTTCAAGGCTTGCACTTCGCCAAAAGAACGGCTGTCATCGTCATCTGTCGTTACCGTATATTGCAGGAAGCCTTTTGGTTTATTAACACCATTACCATTCACAAAAGCACCATTTTCCTGATAGGAAAATTCCTCTGCTAATTCTTCGGATAGCCATTTTTCCACGTTAAAATTAACATCATCCAACATGGTCTGCGTTGCGGCCGGGTTAGCATAAATTTCCCCCAATGGCGGGACAATTTCCTGTAGCGTCGGCGCATTGGTTTCCACCCGTGCGCCAGTTTCGGAAATCCAGCCAGAGGTAATACCACCCACATTCACAAGCTTTTTGTATTTTGCCGATCCGATAGCGATCACATTGGCTTCGGTCCGGATAGGGGACAAGTCACGCAGTCTTTTTTCAATTAAACTATCCAACTCAACAGGAACCGCATACCCGCCATCACTGTCAACAGTTGTGCTCAGTGATTTCTGATCCAACTGCACATCATGTCCCTTACGGATAAAACCATTGAAGAACTGATTTTTCTTTTCAATCTGAACTGCATCCATACCTTGTTTCGCAGATAGGCCGGGACGGTTCGTGGCCACCTGTAGGCTGTTTGCTTTTGCCTGAAGCTTGTCCAGTTCACGACCCATACGATCAAGTTTTTCTTCTGTCAGGCAATCGGACTGTCCCTTGCTCTCAATTTCCGCCAACCTTTCATCATTGGTGGACTTGAAAGTTTCAAAAGAACGGGTCAGATTTTCTAACGCCTCTTTGGTTTCCAATGTCATGTATGTCTTTCCTTTTTGAGATTTAAATGTCCTCCCGCACTATTGCGATCAGACGGCGCCATAAGCGCGGTTAAATGCCGAAGACCGGCAACAAATGCGGTATCGTCCACCGCAGTAATAAAATCCGTTTTGAAGGATGAAATCCGGGCCAGCTCATTCATGGGAAATGTCACCAAAGATATTTCCCATAAATCCACTTCTTGCAGCAGCCGGACACCATCGGCCCGTTGTTTTGATTTCAGGGTATGAAACCCAATGGACAGACCATCCAATGCCCCGGCGTCAAGCAACCGGTAAGCTTCCCGCGCCCGTTCCACATCAAGGATCAACCGCCCCCGCACATAAAGCCCCCGGGCATCCTCTCGCAGTTCATCCAAAATCCCCATGGGCTCTTTCGGATCATGCTGCCAAAGGAACTTGACGCCACCGGCCCCCCTCTCCCTCAAAGACCGTGTAAACGCACCGGGCAGGATCAAATCATTGCCCCGGTCAACCGTGTTAAAGACACTGGCATAGCCTTCGAAATGGCCAATTTGACCATCTGTTTCATAAGTTTTTAAAATCATTGATTATCCAAATATTTGTCCAAGCTGCACCAGCTTGAATTTAACAGCGAGCCCCAAAAGAAGGGCCGATAGAAACATGCGCATGACCCAACGGATCACGGCCTGACGGGCGGTTTTTTTGCTGTCCCGCCAACTGTCCAGTAAATTGCGAAGCTCTGAAATATCCGCCCCGGCATTTTCATCACTCAACCCCAATTGAGCCAAAGCCCGCATAGCCCCCTCTTCCGAGGCCTGTTCCACCAAATTATAAATAACCTCGGAAGATATGCCTTGTTGCTCTGCCTTTCGGACCGCATGTAACAGCCCCGACCCTATTCTCATTTCTTAAGCCCCCTTTTATTTCAACATATCGCCGCCAGACACAGCCCCCAAACCAACCGCTGCACGTTTTTCATTAAGAGTTAGGAAATCAGCTTGGCCAATACGCTGCCATAGGGCCTGCCGGTCTTGTCCAAGAGACGGCACCGCATCAAAATCATATTCAAGGCGCAAATCATCGCCAAAATGCGGGGTCAGCCAGTAATTAAGCGAAGACATCATTTTATCCATCATGGGCATCAAAGTGGTGCGCCATAAGGACTTATTGGCTTCCTGATAATTGCTATAAGTATTGTCTCCGGGAATACTCATCATCATGGGCGGCACGCCAAAGGCCAGTGCGATTTCACGCGCGGATACATTTTTGGCGTTGATAAAGTCCATATCCGCCGGAGAAAACGCCATCTGCTGCCACTTCAGGCCACCTTCCAAAAGTAAGGGCCGGCGAGCATTGCGAGTTCCCTGGAAATTTTCTTCCATTTCCTCTTTCAGCCGGTCAAACTGTTCCCGGCTCAAAACACTGTTGCCTTCTTTGGGTTCAAAAACCAAGGCGCCAGAGGGACGGGCAGAATTATCCAACAGCGCTTTATTCCAACTGGACGCCGCATTATGGATATCAATGCTGTAGGCCGCGGCCTCCAACGGCGACATGCCATAATAATCGTCGGTGGGGTGAAATGTTTTCAGATGTAGCACCGGACTTTTGCCGTTAACCGGGTCCACAGAAAACTGATGTTCCTGACCTGACAGACTATAAACATAGGCTTTTGGCCAGCCTGAGGCCCCCGGAATGATTTTCATGCGGTCCGGCCGCAAAGTATAAAGTTCCGCTGGCACACCGTCACCGCCCATGACAACTTCCAGATAACTGTTACCCGCAATATTTAGGTAAGCATAAGCCGTCTCAAAGAAAGCCGTCCGACCCTGCGCCGGATTGGGGCGCTTTAATAAATCCAACAACGGATGATGCTTCAGTTTCTGATCGCCCCGGAACAACACCAACGGTACAGAGCCCGCACTTTCCGACAGGATTCTCACCGCTCGGTGAGTGATGACATTCTTGCCATAACCCTCATCCGCAAGGCTATGATAATTCCGGCCTGACCAGCGTGGCTCATTCAACCCAACCCACAGGGTTTCCGAGCCCCCCAACAAATGCCCCACAGAGCTTTCTTTTTGCTCCATCGTCTTATCCTTCCGGAAAAACTTGTTCAACGGTCCCATATATCTCCCCAATTGCTATTTTAAAGTCGGACGAACGGCAAAGTGAGCCGCGTAACACTGCGCTTTGCTCAAAGGCTTCATATAAGTTTGCAGGAACGGTACCTAGACCGCCGTCCGATATTGCCTGACCGCCCGAAATCATTTCGAGCAGGGTCAGATAAAAAATTGAGTATTTTTGAATTTCGACGAACGCGCCTTAGAAAGGCCGATGCCGTGTCCCGCCTTTTCCCAGGCAGGGTTTTGATATAAAAGCCGGACGAACGGCAAAGTGAGCCGCGAAACGCTGCGCTCTGCTCAAAGGCTTCATATAAGTTTGCAGGAACGGTACCTAGACCGCCGTCCGGAAATGATCCGACGCCCCAATCATGGGGGATCGTCAGGTCAAAATAGTTTAAATATTTCTGATTTGTGGGCGACCTTGCGTTTTCAAAAGCAATTCCGTCACCGCCCAGACCATGGCATCCACCCGGTCCGGGCTTTTCCCATCGCTCAACCCTGCCCCGGTTAAAGAACACATCTGGTCCTCTAATTCCGGGAAAAAGCCCCGATGTTTCACCCGATGTTGCTCATAAAGCGCCGCAACAGGCTCCGCCCGCATGACTTTGCTCCGACTGGCCCGCACCGCCCGGTAACTCACATCCGGATTAATTTGCCGCAGCAGGCTTTCCACCAGCTCGCCGCCGTTATTGACCTCGGCCACCAACCTGTCAGCTTCATATTGTTCGTAAGCTGCCAGTGCCGCCTTGGCCCAGCCATGAGGGCTTAGCCCCTGAACCGAACAATCCGCCAAGATATAAGCCCGACCCATATTGTCACAGGCCGCAACAATAATACCGCATGTATCGGCCTTTTCACCGCTGGTCACTGGCGGGTCAACGGCCACAATAATACGCTCAAAATCCGGAACATCCCGAATCCTGATCTGCTCCAGAAGGTCTCTGTTCCAGAGTGCTCCTTGCACATCGCTCAGGATTTCACCATAAATTTCCTGTCGACCAATTCTCGTCCCTTCATATTGCTCGACAACCTGCTCAAAAAAGCTCTCCGGCAAATTAGATTTGTTGTCATAGGTCGAGCCTCGAATGACCCGCGTTGATCCATCCTCCACCAATTTACGCAACAACGTAATATTGCGCGGCGTCGTGGTCGCCAGAACCCTTGGGGTCTTACCCAACCGCAACCCCAGCAACAGATTGGACCATGTGTCATCAATATAGCGCCATTTGGCCAGCTCATCCGCCCAAGCCACATGATGCTGTGGCCCCCGCAATTGATCCGGCGATTCCGCAGAACATAAAAAGGCCTGAACCCCGTTGGGCCAGACCAATTTCTTGTTGCTGCTGTTAAAAGTCGGCATGAATTCTTTGGGCGTTGCCGCCAACAGGCCGCTTTCCCCCTCGATCATAGTCAATTTACCGTCCAGCAGGGTATCCGCCACCAATGCTATGCGTTCCGGGGCACCTTTCGGCGCGTTAAGAGGGCTGTCCCCCTCGACCATACCCCTGATCCACTCCACCGCAGTTCTGGTTTTACCAAATCCACGTCCGGCCAGTATCAACCAGCAAAACCAAATCCCCTCTGGCGGTAATTGATTTTTTCTAGCCCAAAAGCTCCAGTCAAAGTTCAGGGCCTCACATTCTTCTTCTGTGATACCGCGAAAGACTTCCGCCCGACGCGCAGGCCCAAGATCCGCAATCCATTCTGCCAGTGACCTGTTATCCTCCGCCTCAGCCACCGTCAATGGACTTTTTCGCCATCTGATCCAGTTTTTTCATCAGACGTATACGCGGCGACTCCCCTTTATTCTGGCCTTCCATATCCTGACGCTTTTTACCGTCGCCAAAAATTTCCGGCCGATGGGCTTTCAATAAAAAGATCGCAATTTTTTCGTCCACGACCCGACCGCCCTGATCAACGTCACTCACTTCTTTACCCATAGCTTTATCCCATAAATAGGCTTCCAGATAATCCAGAGCCTGTCCCATGGCATTTTGCCATTTCTCCCTGAATTCCGGTTGCATGTTGCGCCGACGATAGACAAGGGAACGATCCAGCCCCGCCTGTACCGTGGCCTTTGTTACATTTCCCGTCTGCTGCAGAACCTCCAGAAAGATACCTTCTTTCTCGTTAGTCCACCGTTTACTGCTCTTTGACTTTGCCATACAAACCCTCAGATACAAAAAAAGCCGCCTTCACAAGAAGACGGCATAACATTAAGGGCAGAACCCTGTATTTTTTAGATGATACGTAAAAGGTCATTGCTTCAAATAAACCGTCCCAAGACGTTTTTTGTGAGCCAATTTCTGACCGTGAAATAAATACTACACGAGCGACCCCGCTTTGTCAACCATTAATTCCTATCAATAGGATAAATATGTTAATTATTTGATTAAAACTTGCCTAAAACTTAGATAAACAAATAATATTTGCCTATATGTCACTATTATCATATGATTTGCGTGGATAAGGAATTAAGCCCTCTTTATCCACGATCTGCATATTCAAGACAGAGTATGCAGAGTCATCTGTTTATGCGATTTACAGATGACTTTTGATCGAAACCCTCCTTGCGACTTGGTGCTCTCCATTTTTTGGAGAGCGCCATTTTTTTCTTGTAACCCACGTACAGGACCTATAGGGAATGAGCATGTTAAATTTGAAAACGATGGGATAAATCATGGCAAACTATAAAGTCACCTTAAAAACCGAACTCAAGCACGGATCCTTCTATTGGGTATCTACTATTAATGCCGACAGCGAAGAAGAAGCTGCGATCGCAGCGGAACATCTCTTTATGGCGGAAATGGAAAATTCTGCGGACTGGAGCTTTTCCGATAGCGATATAGAAATCGTATAACCAACTGGCCTCTTTGGCCAAGGTCCTTATTTCTTATCCGGCGACCACCCGGATAACCAGAGTGCCGCGGGAACAATCTCCGGCGGCTCACCATTGGCATGAAACCACGAATCGACCACATAATGCGCATCGAAATCATCGATTTGATGAATCGTCGCCGCCTTATGGGGCCAGCGTGTGATGTAATTGCCCCGGTGCAGGGGTTTTCCCAATCTATGTAGCCGAATCAATCCGGCTTTACGCAATAGAAACAAATAAGTACTTGCATTAAAGGCCTCATCAATACAATCCATCTGACCTCTTGTGGAAAAACTAATAACCTGCGCACCGGCCTCATCCCTATCTGTGCCTGTCTTTGGTCCGACAAAAGACTCAAGCAACCCAATCGCCCGTTTAATCAATTGTCGTTCCTGTGCCGCATTTTCCGCTACAGGCACAAAAACATCCACGATCTGCTGCCATTCCTCGGGCTCAAGACCCGTCTTTTGATAATATCGACAGCCATACCCCTGACAAACGCCGAAATCTTCTTGCACAATAAGGTCGTTATGATGCTCTTTCAGAAATCCCGCCGCAGGAGCCATACTGCAAGCCGACATCATTATGACGGCTGTCCAAACATATATCAGCCTGATGATATTCACGATACATCATCCCTCAAAACACAGGTCAAATAATTATGCGCCACCCGGTCATGCCACGGCACGTCATGATCCTTACCATGAAAACCCACATGCCCTCCGTCCTCAGAAATCAAAAGACTTATGGCACCATTTTCCGACCACTTCCGGCGGTGATAATCCGCCACCGGGACCCAAGGATCATTCTCTGCATGAACCAACAATGTGGGG
>JAESRB010000130.1 GCA_016764855.1 Emcibacter sp. | reverse complement strand
GATCCTGCCTAAAAATCTTTCTCTGGCCGATGAAAGTACGCTGACAATCACGGGCAAGCAATTCATCGTTCAACTGGATCTGATGGAGGGGAACTCCCTCATTGGCAAAAAATCCATAGCCGGAATGTTCCCGGACCTGTCTCATATGACCGTTCGACTGGTACAAAGAGGCGCCCGTATGTTTCTGCCGCCATTTGACGATATAACGTTTCAGGACGGCGATTGTATAATATTAGCCACAACACGCGCAGTTCTTACGGAAAAACTCTCCAAAGACCCCAATCTGTTGAAAGGTATTCTTTCCGTACCGGGGCCAGATGATATAGAGAATGATAGCGTTCAGGAAGTCACTCGGGGACAAAAAATTGCAGAAGTCATTGTTGCACCGGCCTCCCGCCTTGATGGCCGCACGCTTGAACAGGTCGGTTATCACCTGCAGGGTGGCTGCAAGGTTCTTGGTGTGCAACGGCGCTCCCGTATGATACGCGTCTCTATGAATGATATCAGGCTCGAAGCCGGTGATGTTTTACTCGTCGTTGGCACCTCTATTCAGATCAATGCCCTTAAAATGAATAAAGATGTGTTGCTCATGGAATGGTCTACCCGCGAAGTTCCAATCCGGTCTGACAGTTGGAAGGCTCTTGGTATTTTTACCGGTGTGGTCGCCCTTGCAGCAACGGGTACAGTTCCAATTCCAATCACGGCAACTTGTGGCGCCTTTTTGATGATTGCCCTCGGCTGTCTTAATATCCGTCAAGCAAGTCGTGCCGTAGACCGGCGCATATTCCTTTTAATCGGGGCGGCACTTGCCATGGGCGCATCTTTGCAAGCCACAGGTGGTGCTTCTTACCTCGCAGATAGTCTGATCCTTTTATTAGAAGATGCCAGTGTTGCCGTTACCCTATCCGCATTTTTCCTATTGATTGCTCTGCTCACAAATATGTTGAGTAATAATGCAACCGCCGTACTCTTCACCCCTATTGCCATTAACATCGCCACAAAGCTTGACGTTGACCCGATGATCTTTGTTACCGCCGTTATTTTTGCCGCCAATTGTTCCTTTGCAACTCCTATGGGCTATCAAACAAATCTTTTGGTCATGGGGCCGGGGAATTATAAATTTAAGGATTTTATGAAAGTTGGCGTGCCTTTAATTCTGATATTATGGGTCGGCTATTCCTTATTCGCGCCTTGGTATTATGATTTGTAAAATATTTTATTGTGTGAGCTTGCCTTTTTTTGTTTAAAATTTCAGGGCCTCATTTTATGGAAAGTAAAATAAATTGACCGACCACTCCTCTCAATTTCCACGGTTTTATGTGACCGCCCCAACCGAATGCCCCTATTTGGAAGGTCGAATGGAGAGAAAAGTCTTTACGGAACTGAATGATACTAATCCTCAGGCTTTGCACGAATCTATGGCAAAAATTGGCTTCCGCCGCAGTCAGGATATTTCCTATCGCCCCAGTTGTGATAATTGTTCGGAATGTAAATCTGTTCGTATCCCGGTATCATCCTTTAAACCAAACCGGACACAACGCCGTCTGATCAAGATCAATGACGACCTTATTGCCCGGAAAATGCCTAATCTCGCCATCCCGGAACATTATGAATTGTTAACCAAATATCTCGCCAAACGTCATACGGATGGCGGGATGACCAATATGACATTCGAAGAATATGTCAGCATGGTTGAGGGCAGCCCCGTGGAAACCTGTTTAATAGAATACAGATTACCACAGGATAACGGCGACTATGGCAAACTGCTTGCCGTAACATTGACCGATGTTATGAGCGACAGCCTATCTATGGTTTACAGCTTTTTTGATGTAAATGACTGCTTCAAAAAAAGAAGCATCGGAACATATATTATTCTGGATCATGTTGCCCGGGCATTACAGTCAGGTAGAGATCATGTGTATTTGGGCTATTGGGTAAAAAACAGCCCGAAAATGGCTTATAAAAAGAACTTTCATCCCCTTGAAATTCTTGAATCAGAAGGTTGGTTCCTCTCCTAATGCGTTTAAGCATTAATACTTTCCTTTATGAATAGTATATCTATACTTAACCATAAAATATGTGAACAATAACATTCTACCAATAGGGACATACTGTATGAAGCGTCGTTCATTTCTTAAAACAACCGCAACGGCAACGGCTGGTGCGGTTGGATTATCTGCTGGATTATCTGCGCCAGCTTATGCCACGGGCAAACGAAAGCTTAAAATGGTCACCACATGGCCAAAAAAATTCCCCGGCCTTGGCACACGCGCTATTGAATTCGCTAAAGATATCGATGAAGCAACGGATGGCCGTATTCGCATAAAGGTCTATGCGGCAAATGAACTTGTCCCTCCCCTTGCTGCATTTGATGCTGTACGTGGCGGTAAGGCCGACGTTTATCATGGGTCCGAATATTACTGGCAAGGTAAACATAAGGCTTTTTCCTTCTTTACAGCGGTACCTTTTGGCCTGACAGCGATGGAACAAAGTCAATGGTTGAATTACGGTGGCGGTCAGGAATTGTGGGACGAATTATCCCAGAAATTTAATATCAAAGGTCTTGCCTGTACCAATTCCGGTGTTCAAATGGGCGGCTGGTTTAAGAAGGAAATTAACAGCCTGCAGGATTTTAAAGGCCTGCGCATACGTATTCCCGGACTGGGCGGCGAAGTCCTCAAACGCCTTGGCGCAACACCTGTCACCAAAGCAGGCGGCGAGATATATCTGGCCCTCAGCCAAGGTAATATAGATGCCTCTGAATGGGTCGGTCCGTGGAATGATTTGGCCTTTGGATTTCATAACATTACCAAATACTATTATACATCCGCTTTTCAAGAGCCCGGCGCCGCAATTGTCGCCGGATTTAACCTTGAGGTCTGGAACAGTTTCAGCAAGTCTGACAAGGCTATCATCACCGCTGTTGCTGGCAATAATTACCAGAAATCATTGGCAGAATTTAACGCTCGAAATGCAGCCTCTTTAAAAGTTCTTGTTGAAAAACACAATGTTCAGCTCAAGACCTTCTCCGATGATATATTACGCAGCCTCGCCCGTATTTCCGATGAGGTAATACAGGAAATTGCACTAGAAGATGAACTTACAAAGCGTATTTACAACAGCTATATGGATACCCGCCGGGCTGCAATGGAATGGAGCGCCATCGCCGATGAACCCTATTTAAAGTCACGTCACCTCTATGAAAATTATGGTAAGAAGCTATAGCGACCATGATAGAAGTGATTAAAAGAATTTCTCGCGGGATAGACCTGTGGAGCGAATGGACAGGGCGGGTGATTTGCTGGCTCACCCTGTTTCTAGTTTTAATGCAGTTCTTAATCGTGATTGGGCATTATATTTTTCACGAAGGCGCTATATTCCTGCAGGAGAGCCTGCTCTATATGCATAGCATGATTTTTCTGGGAGCCTCGGCCTATACTCTCCGGCATAACGGTCATGTAAGAGTTGATGTTTTCTATAGTCATTTCAGTGAAAAGGCCAAGGCTTGGGTAAATTTGACCGGCAGTCTCCTCTTTTTATTCCCCGTTGCAGGCCTTATCGGCTGGATGTCCTGGCCCTATGTCATGGATTCATGGGAAATCCTGGAAGGCTCCATCGAATCCAGCGGTATTCAGGCGGTTTATCTTCTGAAAAGCATGCTTCTCTTCTTTGCAGCAACGCTATTACTACAGGGTATTTCCCTACTGTTTCATTCTATACTTACCATACTGAATGCCGAGCATCTCTCTGAAGACGCTGCGGAGATCCTGTAATGGAATTAAATATCATTCTTGATCTCCTCATGTTTCTATCGGTCATTTTTTTGT
>JAESRB010000129.1 GCA_016764855.1 Emcibacter sp. | reverse complement strand
TGGCCAAACTAGCCGCCGCTGATCTTGTTGATATTCTCTTTGGTAGTACAGAGAATAATCCTCTGTTAAATGTAGGGTTGGTTCCTTGGTCCGGTAAGGTGAACGTAACAGAGAATGGGACAAATTACGGTAAAGATGCCAGTGGTAACAGTATCCCGAGTTCTGCGCTATTTACAACACAGGACATCATCGGATCACCAGACAATCCTTATAAAGAGCAATATTACCGTTTTGATAAATATAACGACGGCAATATATGGGATGATGATAAGGATTTTGCCTTGGGCCCAAACTGGACTCCGAAAATAAACAAGGTCTTTTTTGCCCATAATGCTCCAACGGTTCCTCTGTTGGCAGAACCCGTAGCAGGATGGAAAGGCTGTGTTTATGCCAGATATGCCAGAACAAGACCGTATAGTGATTATCAGTCATATAAAGATACCGTTGCTGAGGCGCAGGCTGGTGATATCCATGATGGCCCATATGAGCCAGTAGGTGGTCCTGCTTGGGTTGGTTGGTATCCCATGGGGCCTGAAGGAGAAAAAAGTTCATGTGATCTGCGGAAACTGAATAAAAAAACGCATAGTTGTACAACCTGCCCCGCTTACGGAATATCGCCTTTGCAGCATTCAAAAACGCATATTAAGGAAGCAATTGAAGAGCTTCGAATTCCCTCGGGTAGTTTCTATACCAATATTCCTCAAGGTCTTGCTTGGGCATGGAGGACAATAACGCCAGGTAAGCCATTTGATGAGGCAACTGTTGTTGATGACCCTACATTCGTTAAACATAAAGCAATTATTTTGCTGACGGATGGTGAAAATACGGTCCGGTCAGGTGATGCGTATAACCATGGATTTTATAGCAAGAGCCGCCGTGACAATCGTTTGAAAGAGCTGGCCGATGCCATTAAAAACAAGAATGATGCTGACCCAGATAATGATGATGAAATATTGATCTATACGATTCAGTTTGCCAACAGCAGTAGTAGCTTAGTTAATTTGTTAAAATATGTGGCAACGGATGATGATTTTTATTTTTACGCCCCCGATCGGGAATCGTTAAAAACAGCATTTAAAAAGATTGCTAAAGATCTATCCAATCTACGTTTATCAAGATAGATTCTTATATAATATTTTAAATAAGAGGATGTGGCTCTGGTCGCATCCTTTTTTATTTGTCTAATGCTTATTTTTGAGTACTGTCTGTAGCGATGTAAATGAAAAGGTTTTGTATAAATGACCGTGATAGACCTGCCAAATCAGAACAGAAGTGGACAGATTAAATATCAAACCATGAAGGATGGCGCTAAACTTCGTACGGCAAGCTGGACGTCGGACAATAACAGCAAGGCGATCGTTATTTTAGTTCATGGCCACCGGGAGTTTATGGAAAAATATAATGAATTTTCCGCAGACCTTCTAGGGCGTAACTTTGCGCTATATGCTCTTGATAACAGGGGCCAGGGATTGTCTGACAGGCTCTTGCCAGACAGGGTAAAAAGTCATGCGGATCGTTTTGATATTTTTTCGGAAGACCTGAACGAATTTATATCAAAAACGGTGATGGCGGACCCACGGGCTAATGAATTACCTATATATCTGATTGCTCATTCTATGGGAGGACATATCAGTTTGCGCTATCTACATGACTTTCCAGGAGTTATCAGTAAGGCTGTACTAATGTCTCCGATGATTGACTTTAATCTGGGGATTTCTGTTGTTAAATCTCTGTTAAAAAAGACAATCCGATTGGCCAATTTTATAGGATTTAAGGAAACATTGGCGTTTGGACAAAAAGCTTTTCAATCTAAAAATAGCCGCTTAATCAAACAAAAACTTTTGACCCACGATAAAAGACGGTATGCGAGTGAGGCAGAACTGATACAATCTAATCCAGACTTATATGTGGGAGGGGCGACCTTTGGCTGGTTGAAGGCTGCCCTTGATAGTATGAGGGAAATGCATCAGCCGGGATACCTGGATGACATATCAATTCCGCTCCTTGTTATCTTGCCAGAGAAGGATAAGGTAGTCGACAGTCAAGCAAGTCGCGATCTATTGTCAGGGTATGATAATATTCGAATCACAACCATAAAGGGGGCGCGCCATGAAATATACCGGGAACATGACGAGTATCGGGATCATCTTTGGCAAGAAATTGATGCTTTTTTAACTGTTCAGTAGTCTCAATACTTGCTCATGCAGGGCAGGTGTCGCGGCGGCAATAGTTTGTCCGCCATCTGCGGCTGACTTACCTTGCCAGTTTGTCACAATTCCGCCAGCGCCTTCAACAATGGGAATTAAGGCCTGTATATCATAGGCCTCTAAGCCGCTTTCTATTACGACGTCCATGAAACCGGCGGCGACCATGGCATAAGCATAACAGTCATATCCGTTACGTACCAATCGGGCTTTCTGGGCTACTCGTTCAAAGGCCTCGGCATCCTCTGCACAGGCAAAAAATTGGGTCGGATCAGTTGTGGAGATGGTCGCTTGTGATAGGTCTGTACAATCACGACAATGAATAAGCTCATTATTCAAATAAGCGGCATCCGGAGTGCCGATGTAACGTTCCTTGAGATAGGGTTGATCCAGCATGCCAACTATGGGTTTTTCGCCGTCATTAAGCGCGACTAATGTGCCCCAGGTGGGAATGCCACAGATATAGGCCCGTGTCCCGTCAATGGGATCAATAACCCACGTATATTGCTCATCACTGTCAGGGTGA
Organism: Emcibacter sp.; assembly: GCA_016764855.1. Taxonomy (GTDB): domain Bacteria; phylum Pseudomonadota; class Alphaproteobacteria; order Sphingomonadales; family Emcibacteraceae; genus Paremcibacter. The sequence goes on along the minus strand of JAESRB010000129.1, from coordinate 6,069 downwards.
CTATTCTGTTCCGCACCATGTTCTTCGCCTAAAATATTATGCTTCGGATAGGTTTGATTTATCAGGCTGCGTATGGCTTCTTCTGCTTGCTTGTCTGCTTGTGTTACCGGATCAAAGTCAAGGTCAAGTTTCCGACCTTTATTTATGACATCAACGGGTTTTTTAAACATAGGCAACGTGATTTCAGCAGCCGCCTCTGCTAATCTGTCCAGAAAAACAGTATATTCTTTAATTTTAATTATGGGGGGCGTTTGAGTCATTCTATTGCCTTTTCTAATCTCACAGATACCATCTGTGTCGGATAGTGTGGGGCATTTGTCAAGTTGTTAGGTTATTTGCCATTGCTTTGGCGGCAAGAACATCATTTAAACAAGGGTTCTTTCAAATGATGTGAGTAAAAAAACTCAGGGCCATTAGTACGGCCATTATGAAAGTTATTTTACGTTGGAATATTAAAAACCTGCTTCTCTCAATAGGCACGAAAGAAACAGGTTTGATAGATTTAAAGGCTTTTTAAACACCAATTCTGGGTTGGCCTTCACGGGATGGGCCGAAGCTTTTTTGCAAGATGCTAGTACTGTCTTCGGCTTTAGCAATCGCTTTACTTAATAATCCTAGAATTTTAACATTATTATCCAGAACAATTTGAGCTTCCGGACGACTATCTTCCATAATTTTAGTCGTCCGCACAAAAATGTCTTTACGGATAAGCTTCAGCATGTCTTCTAGCTTATAGCCATCAGGATTATCGTCGGTCACTAAAAAATGTGTCATTACAAATGCCTTTTAAAATTAGTTAAATCTAAGGCAGCATAGACAACACAAATTAAAGAGTAGTAAATTCCGTTTTAGGAAATACTTCTGGCCGCTTTTTTCCGCTCATGAGGAACCAGATGGCGTTTGCGCAACCGGACATTTTCCGGTGTAACTTCCACAAGTTCATCATCATTGATATAAGCAATAGCCTGTTCTAGTGTGAGCCTTTTCGGTGTTGTCAGCTTGATGGCATCATCCTTGCCCGAAGCACGGATGTTGGTCAGCTGTTTTGCCTTCAGAACATTAACGTCAAGGTCATTGTCACGGCTATGTTCACCGATTATCATGCCTTCATAAACTTCTTCCTGAGGGTCAATCATGATGGTGCCACGATCTTCCAGATTCCACAATGCATAAGCAACTGCTTTCCCTACTCCCATGGAAATCAGAACGCCAACCCGGCGACCAGTAATTTTTCCCTTATAAGGAGCATAGCTGTGATAAACCCGGTTCATAATACCTGTGCCGCGCGTATCGGTCATAAACTCACCATGATACCCGATCAAGCCTCTTGACGGGGCTAAGAATGTGATGCGTGTTTTACCGATGCCACTTGGACGCATGTCGGTCATTTCAGCTTTACGCAGGCTCATCTGCTCAACTACAACACCAGTATATTCATCATCTACATCAATAACGGCTTCTTCAAACGGCTCTAGGCGCTCGCCTGTATCCGGGTCTGTTTTATAAAGCACACGAGGACGAGAGATAGAAAGCTCAAAACCTTCACGGCGCATCGTTTCAATCAAGACACCTAACTGAAGTTCACCACGACCGGCAACAATGAAACCGTCGCCGTTTTCACTTTCAGTGATTTTGATGGCCACATTACCTTCGGATTCCAGAGCCAACCGGTCACGGATCATACGAGTTGTCACTTTAGTGCCCTCACGGCCAGCGAGTGGGCTATCGTTTACAGAAAAACGCATAGACAATGTTGGTGGGTCAATGGGCTGGGCCTGTAACGCTTCGGTTACCTCGGGAGCGCAAAATGTATCGGCCACGGTGCCAATGGAAAGGCCGGCAATGGAGATGATATCTCCGGCAAGAGCTTCATCCACAGGAACCCGGTCTAGGCCGCGAAATGACATTAATTTGCTGGCACGTCCGGTTTCAACTGTTTTGCCGTCTTGGTTCATGACTTTAATCTGATCATTTACCTTGATTTTACCGCTTTGGATACGACCAGTGATCACACGTCCCAAAAAGTTATCCCGGTCGAGCAAAGTACCCAACATGGAGAAAGGCATATCGATATTTTCCTTGGTCATGACGGAAGGTTTGTCATAATATTTCAGGATTGTTTCGAGAAGAGGGTCAAGGTTTTCCCGTGGCCCATCCAGATCATAATCAGCCCAACCATCACGGCCGGATGCAAATAAAGTTGGAAAATCAAGCTGCTCATCACTGGCTTCCAGATTTACAAACAGATCAAATACTTCGTCATGCACTTGGTCAGGGCGACGATCAGGCTTGTCAACTTTATTGATGACGACAACAGGCTTCAGGCCTAGCGCCAACGCTTTCGCCGTAACAAACTTTGTTTGTGGCATGGGGCCTTCTGCTGCATCTACCAGTAGAATTACACCGTCAACCATACTCAGAATTCGTTCGACTTCGCCACCAAAGTCCGCATGGCCTGGTGTATCAACAATGTTAATGCGATGGTCCCGCCATTCAATGGAAGTACATTTAGCAAGAATGGTAATGCCGCGTTCCTTTTCAAGATCGCCGCTGTCCAAGGCACGTTCCTCAACCCGCTGATTGTCACGGAAAGTTCCGGCCTGACGGAAAAGTGTGTCCACCAATGTAGTTTTCCCATGGTCGACGTGGGCAATAATAGCTATATTACGTAATGACATTTGTTTTACCTAAAACTGTTGATTAACCTTTGCCGAGAATCTATCAATGATGCAACGCAAAAAAAGGGTTAAAATTCGGCGCAGTATACTGCTGTTTATTATAATGTCTATGGGTAAATAATAATAGGGAAATTTCCATGAAAGCTATGATCGTACGGACATATGGTCCACTTGAAAATTTAAAGTTGGAAACTGTTGAGGACCCGGTGGCTGGTGACAATGATGTGGTTATCGATGTAAAGGCCTGTGCGGTGAATTTTGCCGACAGTCTAATGGTTGAGGGCAGCTATCAGGTGAAGCCGCCATTTCCTTTCAGTCCTGGCCTTGAAGTTGCCGGAATCATTTCACAAATTGGGCCAAAAGTATCTGATTGGAAGATAGGGGACAGAGTACAGGCCATAACCAATTGGGGCGGGTTTGCAGAAAAGGTTTCCGTTCCCACGGGCGCATTATGTCATTTGCCGGAGAATATGTCTTATGTGGATGCCTCGGCTTTTGTGGTTGCATACGGTACAAGTCATGTAGCGCTGGATTATAGGGCAAGGCTTAAAAAAGGTGATTGGCTGGTGGTCAATGGTGCTGGGGGAGGTGTTGGACTTACGGCGGTTGAAATTGGAAAAATTCTGGGGGCCAGAGTCATTGCCACAGCAGGCTCCGATGAGAAGCTGGCGATTGCCCGTGAAAAGGGAGCCGAATTTACGATCAATTATAAGAATGAAAATATCCGAGATAAAATCAAAGAGTATACTGAGGGCAGGGGAGCCAATGTAGTATATGATCCCGTTGGTGGTGACGTTTTTCGTCAGTCCTTCCGTGCGATGGCGCCAGAAGGGCGCATGCTGGTCATCGGATTTGCCAGCGGTGATATACCGCAAGTTCCGGCCAATCACCTTTTAGTCAAAAACATTGAATTGATAGGGTTCTACTGGGGAGCCTATAATGATTTCAAACCAAAAATCATACAAGATTCTACTCGGCAGTTATTTAAGTGGTATGAACAAGGTACTATCACACCACATATTAGCGGTACTTTTCCACTAGAGAAGACGGGGGATGCTATTCGGGCTTTGACTAATCGTACATCTTCGGGAAAAGTTGTTGTGACCATGGCTGAGTAAAATGCAAATAATATTGAATTGACTTCTTAAATTAAAAAATGTTACTCATCGGTAAGAAAAAATTCAATATACCATATAATTCATGTATGAAACTTAGAGGAAAATATGCAGGACATCCTTAACAGGCTTGAAGAAAAGCGCAATGAGGCCCGTTTGGGTGGTGGACAACGCCGTATTGACGCCCAACATAAAAAAGGCAAACTAACTGCCCGTGAACGCATAGATGTTTTGCTCGATCCCGATAGTTTCGAAGAATACGATATGTTCATGGAGCATCGGTGTGTCGATTTTGGTATGGAGGAGCAGAAAATATCCGGCGACGGTGTGGTCATAGGTTCTGGCACCATCAATGGGCGTTTGGTATATGTTTTCAGTCAGGATTTTACAGTCTTTGGCGGGTCTCTTTCCGAAACCCATGCGGAAAAAATATGCAAGATTATGGATATGGCTATTAAAGTCGGTGCTCCTATCATTGGTCTTAATGATTCCGGTGGTGCTCGTATTCAGGAAGGGGTTGCGGCTCTTGCCGGGTATGCGGATGTTTTCCAGAAAAACATCATGGCATCCGGTGTGATCCCACAAATTTCTGTTATCATGGGACCTTGCGCCGGTGGTGCCGTATATTCCCCGGCAATGACCGACTTTATTTTCATGGTCAAGGACAGTTCCTATATGTTTGTCACCGGCCCTGATGTGGTAAAAACGGTAACAAATGAGACTGTAACTCAGGAAGAACTGGGCGGAGCTATTACGCATACGACGAAATCCAGTGTGGCTGACAATGCCTTTGAAAATGATGTAGAGGCATTAAAACAGGTTCGACGTCTTATCGATCTTCTGCCGGCTAATAACCGGGAAAAATCTCCAGATTTTCCAACTTTTGATGACCCAAGCCGGGAAGATATGTCTCTTGATACGCTTGTCCCTAATAATCCCAATAAACCCTATGATATGCATGAGCTGATCAAAAAAGTAATTGATGAAGGTGACTTTTTTGAAATACAACCGGAATATGCCAAGAATATCATAACGGGTTTTGGAAGAATAGAAGGCCAAACAGTAGGTTTTGTTGCCAATCAGCCAATGGTTCTGGCTGGCTGTCTTGATATCAATAGTTCACGCAAGGCCGCACGTTTTGTGCGTTTCTGTGACTGTTTTAATATTCCTATTGTAACCCTTGTGGATGTGCCGGGCTTTCTGCCGGGTACACAACAAGAATATAACGGTATCATCAAACAAGGTGCCAAGCTTCTATTTGCCTATGGTGAGGCAACGGTTCCAAAAATTACCATCATTACGCGTAAAGCTTACGGTGGGGCTTATGACGTTATGGCCTCAAAACATCTTCGCGGTGATTTGAACTTTGCGTGGCCTACGGCGGAAATCGCGGTAATGGGAGCCAAAGGTGCTGTGGAAATTATTTTCCGGGCAAATATCGGAGACGATGAAAAAATAGCGAAACGAACTCAGGAATATTCTGACAAATTTGCTAACCCGTTTGTAGCTGCGGGCAGGGGGTATATTGATGATGTTATTATGCCTCATGCTTCCCGCCGCAGGATCGCACGGGGACTTCGTATGCTGAAGAATAAAGACATTAGCAATCCTTGGAAGAAACACGATAATATTCCGCTATAAGCGACTGAAAAGAGCAAAATTATGTTTTCAAAAATTCTAATTGCCAACCGCGGTGAAATAGCCTGTCGTGTTATCAAGACAGCGCGGAAAATGGGTATTAAAACTGTTGCGGTATATTCCGATGCTGATGGTGATGCACTGCATGTTTTAATGGCCGATGAAAAAGTCCATATTGGCGGCGCTCCTGCGGCGGAAAGTTATCTAATTGCAGATAAGATCATCGCGGCTGCTAAACAAACCGGTGCTGAAGCCATTCACCCCGGTTATGGTTTCCTTTCCGAAAATGCTGATTTTTGTAAAAAACTCAAAGCAGAGGGCATTGCCTTCATCGGGCCGGAAGTTAAAGCCATCGGTATTATGGGGGATAAAATTGAATCCAAGAAATTTGCTGCGCAGGCTGGCGTGAATACAGTACCGGGTAGCACAGAAATTATTAAAGATCCCGCACATGCCATAAAAGTTGCCGGTGAAATTGGTTATCCTGTGATGATCAAAGCTTCTGCTGGTGGTGGTGGTAAGGGGATGCGGGTTGCCTATAATGATGAGGAGGCCGGTGAAGGCTTTACATCTGCAACCAATGAAGCCATTTCCAGCTTTGGTGATGATCGCATTTTTATTGAGAAATTCATTGAAGA
>JAESRB010000128.1 GCA_016764855.1 Emcibacter sp. | reverse complement strand
CTTATATTAAGCTATAATAACAGGTAAAAATTATTGTATTGTTTTTCTTATATTACAATAATTATATGTGAATACTAATTTAAAACATAAAAAGATTGTATATATAGTTGAGCTATATTAGGATAAAGATAATTTAAATGACTAAGGACGTAAGATGAGCGGGCTACCTTCTGGGGAAATAAAGGATAATGGAGTTCAGGAACTGGACTCAGTTGTTGTACGTTTTGCAGGCGATTCTGGTGACGGTATGCAGTTAACCGGTTCTCAGTTTTCTGTGGCAACAGCGCTAGAGGGAAGTGATCTATCCACTTTTCCGGACTTCCCCGCGGAAATCAGGGCGCCCGTTGGTACCACGTTCGGCGTATCAGCTTTTCAGATCAACTTTGGTTCTGTCGAAGTTTCGACTGCTGGTGATGAACCGGATGTATTGGTGATCATGAATCCGGCGGCGTTGAAAGTCAACTTGTCAAATTTGCGTGAGGGTGGCTTAATTATTCTGGACGAGGGGGCGTTCAGTGATAAGAACCTGAAAAAAGCGGGCTATGAAAGCAATCCGCTGGAAGACGACAGCCTGTCACATTTTGATGTGAAGCGTATTGATATTACGAAAATGACTCTGGAGGCCGTTAAAGAGTACGGGCTTGGCAAGAAGGACAGCCTGCGTTGTAAGAATATGTGGACGCTGGGATTGTTGTTGTGGATGTTTGGCCGGAAGAGAAAACCGATCATCACGTCACTTGAACAGAAATTCGCTAAAAAACCTGATATTGCAAAATCTAATGTTGCGGCTCTTAATGCAGGGCACGCCTTTGGTGAAACAGCAGAGATGTCCAGAAACCTGCAGCGCTATCAGATTAACAAATATAAAGAAAGTCCCGGCACTTACCGGACGGTAAATGGTAACCAATCTTTGTCTTGGGGCATACTTGCCGGGTCACAATTAGCTGACCTTCAGCTTATTCTCGGTTCATATCCCATTACACCAGCTTCACCTTTGTTGCACACTTTGTCGGGGCTGAAGGAATTTGGTGTCATTACTTTTCAGGCAGAAGATGAAATCGCGGCTATTTGCGGCGCCATAGGCGCATCATTTGCAGGTAGTCTTGGTATGACCACAAGCTCCGGTCCGGGGATTGCCCTTAAAACCGAAGCAATTGGACTTGCCATCAGCACGGAACTACCGTTGATCATTGTCGATATTCAACGTGCAGGGCCTTCAACTGGGTTGCCGACAAAAACCGAGCAGTCTGATCTGTTTCAGGCGGTTTGGGGACGGAACGGAGATTCGCCAATTGTTGTGATTTCCGTATCAAATTCGACTGATGGTTTCGAGGTAGGGATTGAAGCCGTACGGCTTGCTACAAAATATATGACACCCGTTATGATACTTTCTGACGGTTATATAGCCAACGCATCAGAACCGTGGAAGATACCGGACATTAATGATTATGAACCCTTCCCTGCAAAATTCCATAAGGAAAAAGAAGGCTTTCATCCGTCCCAGCGAGACCCGGAAACATTGGCCAGAGTTTGGGCTAAACCCGGAACGCCTGGATTAATGCATCGTATCGGCGGGATCGAGAAAGACTATGATAGCGGTCATATTTCTTATGATGCTGATAACCATCAGAAAATGACTGATGTGCGTAAAACCAAGATTGATAATATTGCCAATGATATTCCGTTGCAGGAAGTCTCTCAGGGGACTGAGGGTGGAAAGCTGGCCGTAGTTGGTTGGGGTTCCACATATGGTGCCATTCATCAGGCAGTTAAAAGAGCCCGGAAAGAGGGAATGGATGTATCTCATATTCATTTGCGCCATATCTGGCCGTTACCTCGAAATCTGGGTGAGTTATTGAAATCTTATGACAAGGTAATCATTGCAGAGATGAATGTAGGGCAGTTGAACGTCCTCTTACGCAGTCAATATTTACTAGATGCGGTGCTCTTATCCAAAGTAACCGGACAACCGTTCAAGATTTCAGAAATTACCGATGCCATTGTGACGAATTTGGGAGATGCCAAATGAATAAGCAAGTTGAAATAAAAAAGTTTTCTCCTAAAGATTTCGAAACAGATCAAGAGGTTCGCTGGTGTCCTGGGTGTGGTGACTATGCGATCCTTAAAGGGGTCCAAATGGCATTGGCCAATACAGGATCAATACCGGAAAAAACAGTATTTGTTTCCGGTATCGGCTGTTCTTCACGTTTTCCTTATTACATTTCAACTTATGGGTTTCATACCATTCATGGGCGGGCACCGGGCTTCGCAACGGGCATTAAATTGGCTAACCCAGAGCTTGAAGTATGGTTGGTAACCGGCGATGGGGATGGACTCAGTATTGGCGGCAATCATATGCTGCATGTTTTACGCCGGAATGTGAATATTCAAATCATGTTGTTTAACAACGAGATTTACGGTCTGACCAAGGGACAATATTCCCCCACGTCCAAACCGGGACTGAAAACACCATCTACTCCTATGGGCTCAGTTGATGCGCCATTGTCGCCTTGTGTCTTTGCGCTTGGGGCAGGGGCAAGGTTCATTGCCCGTGGTATTGATACGTCATTGAAAGAACTTCCAGTAATTTTGGCTCGTGCCAAGGAACATGTGGGCGCGTCTTTCGTTGAAATATTCCAGAATTGTATCGTGTATAACGATAATGTCTTCGGGGACTTTACGGCTAAAAAGACAGCTAAAGATACGCAGATACATGTCAAAAATGGTGAGAAGATGCTTTTCGGTAAAGAGGTTCAGAAAGGACTTCGTTTTAATGCCGAAAAATTTGCTCTGGAAGTTGTCGTCATTGGTGAGAACGGCATTACAGAGGATGATATTCTAGTCCATGACGAGACTAACCGACATATGGCCTTTATGTTATGTGAACTTGAAGGTCCGGACTTTCCAGTAGTTTGTGGCGTGATCTATTGTAATCCGACTGATAGCTATGATAAATTGGTACATGCTCAGGTCGAAGAGGCTAAACAGACAAAGAAAGCTGATTTTAATGCTTTACTTCGTTCTGGCCGGACATGGGTAGTTGAATGACAGGATTTCATATCTGTTGAGATTTAAAAATGCGTCGGTTTATGCCGGCGCATTTTTTTATGCAGGATTTGAAACATTGGGACGTATAATATACTGGAACCATATGATAAAAAGGCCTGATGAACCTGAAAAGGGAAGAAAACATACTGGATGAGCAGTTGATGACCCGTGTCGGTGATGGGGATAGGACGGCTTATAAGATGCTAGTCGATCGGCATCTGCGGTCATACCTTGCCTTTGCGGCGCGTATCATAGGGGATCGTACGGAAGCAGAAGATATCATGCAAGAAGCCTTTGTTCGCGTATGGAGAAATGCCTCGCAATGGGATGGTGGCCGCAATGTGCTTTTTACCACATGGTTCTACCGGGTTGTGATGAACCTATGTATTGATGTGAAACGCAGGCGCCAACGCAAACCAGTATCGGAGCTTGATGAGGCCGCAAATATAAAGTCCAACACCCCACTGCCTGATGCGTATTTAAGTGATAAGCAAATGGCGGAAAAGGTTGGCGAAGCGCTAGAATATTTGCCGGATAGGCAAAGAATTGCAATGACCCTGTGTTATCTGCAAGGTTTAGGAAATCAAGAGGCTGCGAGCGTTTTGCAGATCAGTACTAGCGCACTTGAGTCTCTCTTGGTAAGGGGAAGAAGGCGAATGGCGGACTTATTGAAGGCGCAAAGACAGGAATTCCTGAAGGAGATAATATGATGAATGATAAAAAGCTGGATTGTTATCTGCGGACTTATCAATTAGAAACGGATCAGGCACCTTCAAGACAATTAATGGACGATATCCTTGTTCTGTCGGAACAACGCCAGAAACCACAGGGGCTGGCCTTTCCCTGGCAGTGGTTTGATTTAATGATACCAAAGACCGTGGGGTGGGTGCTGACATGTTTTTTAGGGATATATCTAGGATTATTCTCATCTGTGGAACAGGGGACTGTGCCAACGGATGAGGAATATTTTTCATATGATCAGGCGCAGGTTTTTCTTGTGGAGGATATATATGTGGAGGCTGGCGATAAATGATCGTAAGAACAGGGAAAATCAATTTGGTTAATGTGGTTCTATTTTTTTCATTGGCTCTGAATTTTTTCATTGCGGGTTATCTGTTATCGGATACCAGGATGGTAAAAAATTTACATGACAGAAAAATTCTTCATAAAAGACCAGAAGTTAGAATGGTGGATTATTTCCCGAAAAAAGAAAGAAGGAAATTTCGGCATTTTATGCATAAACAGCATAAAGAAATTATGCCTTTCCAACGGGATGTTATTAGCAAACAGAAAGAAATTTTTCAGGTTATTTCCGAGAAAGAAATTGATGAAGTGCAGTTGAGACAAGCTTTTAAAAAATATCAAGGCTCTAGTGACTTACTGCAAACGGCGATCAATGATGTGGTGATAGAAATGGTTCTGGACATGGATTATGAGACCCGCCTTGAAATCATTCACCGGGGAAAACGGGCTCATGAAAGACGTAAAAAAATGCGGAAAAGATGGCAGGCTGAACGTATGAAACATAATGGCGAAAGGTGGCCGTTGCCGAAATCAGAAAATGAATATGGGAATGGGGCTGAGTATAATCCAAACTAGATATAAGCAGAAGGAGATAAAAATGAGGTAAGGTTTTGTTAATTTCTTTACCTTATGGTTTATCAGTTATAATATGACCTACTGTTAATATTGAAGGAAATTAGATGATTTCCGGTGTTTCAACCGCGTTAGTACAGACATTCAGGTCGCCTGCCAGTTCTTTGGCAGGGGGGACGAATGCTTCTGCGGAAGTTAAACCCGCAAAGGGGAACGAAACACAATCTTCCACAGAATTAACCGATGAAGAAAAAACACAGGTTGAGCAGCTAAAAAAAACCGATAAGGAAGTTCGCGCCCATGAGCAGGCCCACAAAAATGCAGGTGGTCAGTTTGCCGGGTCGGCTAGTTTTGGCTATGAGGTAGGACCAGACGGTAAGCGTTATGCCATAAGCGGCGAGGTTCCCATTGACATAGCTCCGGTTGAGGGTGACCCAGAGGCGACGATAGCCAAAATGAATGCGGTTACTGCTGCGGCTTTGGCCCCGGCAAAACCCTCTGGTCAGGACAGGCAAGTGGCGGCTAAGGCCGCTGCGTTGCGAGCAGAGGCCCAGGCCGAATTGACAAGGCAATTTCGAACGGAACTTTCTGGTGAAGACACAAGTGAAGAGGAAAGCGGAACGGTCAATTCTTTAACGCTTTCAGCTTTTGTTGCTTATGAAGCTGGGGCAGGAAATAACGAAAAAAAGTCGGGTAATATTTTGGATTTCTTCAGCTAAGTAAGTGAAAATTCTCCTGACCTTAATGTAAGCGGTTCGTCCCCAATAGAGTGTTATTGATTACAGTTCGGAGTTTCGCCGGCATGATTGGTTTGTGTAAAAGAACATGACCACTTTCCTGAGCTTGCAACATGCGGTCCTTGGCCGTGTCGCCGGTGATAATGATAGCTGGAATATTCTTGTTGAAATGGCTGTTAATGGCGGTGATGGCTTCCGTCCCTGTGCGTTTTTCACGAAGTCTGAAATCTGTAATAATCATATCTGGTGTGAAGTCATGGTGATTTAAGTAATTCAGCGCTTCTTCTTCTGCGCCAAAAGAAACGACCTTATGTCCCCAATTGCTAATAAGGTGGGACATGGCATCAAGTGTATCCTTTTCATCATCGATCAGTATAATATTTCCTGTTTTCATGGGGAGGTTGAACTGCTGATTGGTGTCTTTGGTCAATACGGGTAGACGATTAGACAAAGGAACAGACAGATAGAAGCTCGTTCCTTTTCCAATGGTGGAGTGAACTTCGATTTTATGGTGTAAGAGATTACACATACCTTTCACAATAGATAAACCCAAGCCAAGGCCTTTGCTTTGGTCTCGCTCAGGATTATCAATTTGGTAATATTCAGCAAAAATATTATCTATTAGATGTCCGGGAATGCCAATGCCACTGTCATGGATTTCAATACGTAAATTATCCCCTTTTTTACGACAACCAATAAGGATTTTTCCGCCATTATCGGTGTAACGAACCGCATTGCTGACCAAATTATTAAGAATACGATCAATCATATGGGCGTCACTTTGAATAATCCAGGAGACGGGAAGGGTTTTAAAATGAATGTCTTTTTCTTGCGCCAAGGGGGAAAGCACGCGTTTTAAAGTTTTGAAAATATCATTTAAAGACAAGGGCGTAATATGTGGTTTGATAATGCCCGCATCAATTTTTGAGATATCCAGAAGGTCGTTTAGCTGCCCTCTAAGGTTATTGGATGTACGTTCAATTTTCTGAAGAAGATAAATCTGGGCGGGATTGGTTAATTGCTTTTTTAATGATTCAATGAAAAACCCCATGGCATGCAAGGGTTGGCGCAGATCGTGGCTTGTGGCAGCAAGAAAGGACGATTTGGCTTCACTTGCCGATATTGCTTTGTCTTTTTCCTGTCTGAGATTCTCAACTAAATCTGTATTTTCAAAACGAAGGCGTATGGATTGCAGAAATGATTTCTGAATTATCAGGCTGAAAGCCAGATTGATAATGAGGAAAATCATGCAGTATATGCTCGTTGATATACTCATTTCATCGCCATAACTATACTCTCGATAAGCGAGGCTTGTCATGACAGGAATTGAAAATGCGAAATAGGTCGGGGCGAATGATGAAAGCCCCGGTGTGGCTCCTGCTGTAATGCCAAAAAGCGCAATCGTGATAAAGCGTAACATTGTATCGTCACTAAAGAGGGGAAAGAAGAAACCGACAGCGCCCCACGCGGTCCCGGACCAAGCCGCAAGAAGAATATTGAGGACCCCAAGTAATCTAAGTTCGATTGTATATCTACGTTGGGTGTAAAAAAGGACCAATCGCATCAATGAGGGAAAATTGACCAGTATAAACCATGTAATAAGCATATTATGGGGGACGGTAGGCCAAAATGTAAACACGCCTAACGAGGACAAGACAAGAACGATGACCAAAATAATCTTTATTTGTTGTGATATTAGGTTGAGCTGTTCTGATAATATACGATGCGACAGAGGCTGACGGGCCTGGTTTTGCACAGTAGCTTTACTCCCTATTTTACGATTTTATTTTGGCTTGATCGTGACGAAAATAGTAATAGAAAAGTAATGCAGATGATATAGTACAAATTATCTAGTTAAAAAAACGGCCCGAAAAATTGGGCCGTTTTTAAGATAGAATGGATTAAAATTAGGGAGTTATGCCTAAAGTGCCTTGATGATGTTATCGACCATTTTCTTAGCATCGGAGAAGAGCATCATGGTGTTATCCCGGAAGAACAGTTCGTTTTGGACGCCAGCATAACCAGAAGCCATACCTCGTTTGACAAATAAAACTGTTTTTGCTTTTTCAACATCCAGAATTGGCATGCCGTAGATAGGGCTGGTCTTATCTGTTTTAGCTGAGGGATTGGTCACATCATTGGCCCCAATGACAAAGGCTACGTCGGCCTGAGCAAACGCATTGTTAATGTCTTCTAATTCAAATACTTCGTCGTAAGGCACGCTAGCTTCGGCAAGTAACACGTTCATATGTCCTGGCATACGTCCTGCAACCGGATGAATGGCATAGGAAACTTTAACGCCTTCATCTTTCAGCATATCGACCATTTCACGTAGTGCATGCTGCGCCTGTGCCACGGCCATACCATAGCCCGGCACAATGATAACAGACCCTGCATTTTTCAAAATGAAGGCGGCATCATCAGCGGAACCTTGTTTTACAGGTCGGGATTCAGCTTCACCGTCACCGGTCGCAGTATCAGCGCCGCCAAAACCGCCAAGGATGACGCTAATGAAGGAACGGTTCATTGCCTTGCACATAATATAGCTTAGAATTGCACCGGAAGAACCCACAAGGGCGCCCGTTACAATAAGAGCGTTATTTTGCAGGGTAAAACCAATACCTGCCGCTGCCCAGCCGGAATAGCTGTTTAACATACTGACCACAACCGGCATATCCGCGCCACCAATGGGAATGATAATGAGGAAACCGATTATAAAGCTTAATCCTATGATCCACCACATCACATCATAACCGGCAACACTTGTGATATCTCCTTTGGCAAAGATCACAATAAAGCCAATGATCGCAATGGCAAGGGCAGCATTGATAATATGACGTCCCGGTAACATGATTGGGGCACCGGACATATTGCCGTTAAGTTTGGCAAAGGCAATGACCGAGCCAGAGAATGTGATGGCACCAATGGCTGCTCCCAAGCTCATTTCGACTTTACTGGCGGCAAAAATATTGCCCATGGCATCGGCAATACCAAAACCCACGGGTTCCAGGAAAGCAGCCGCAGCGACCAATACGGCGGCAAGGCCGACGAGGGAATGAAAGGCCGCGACCAGTTGTGGCATGGATGTCATGGAGATACGCAAGGCCGTGATAATTCCGATTCCGCCGCCAATAGCAGCCGCTATGGCAATCCATTCATAGGAGACAATTTCAGGATTTAACAATGTTGTAATGATGGCGATTCCCATGCCGATCATGCCATACATATTGCCTGTCCGGGATGATTCCGGGGAAGAAAGCCCCCTAAGGGCCATAATGAAAAGAACGCCTGAGACTAGGTAAGCAAAAGCAGTCAGGTCAGTAATATTTTGTGGTGACATTATGCAGCCCTCCTTATTTCTTTTTCTTATACATGGCAAGCATGCGTTGGGTAACAGCGAAACCGCCGAAGATATTGACCGCAGCCAAGCCAATGGCGATGATGCCGAGGATTTTAGCGATGGACATATCCGCAGGGCCGGCCGCAACTAATGCGCCGACGATAATGACTGATGAAATCGCGTTGGTCACAGCCATAAGGGGGGTATGAAGAGCCGGTGTGACGCTCCATACCACGTAATATCCAACAAAAATTGTCAGTACAAAGAGAGACAGTTGAGACAGGAATGGGCTGACAGTGGCCGCATGCATGGCACTCTCAGCAACTTGTTGCGTTAAATCCATCTTAATTTCCTCCTTTTGTTAAACGTTCATGGACAATGGCGCCGTCTTTGGTCAGCAAAGTGCCGATAATGACTTCATCTTCCCAATCGATATTGAGTGTTTTATTTTCCGCATCCATTTGTGGCGTAAGAAAGTTCAACAGGTTTCTGGCATAAAGGGCGCTGGCATCGGCCGCCACGCGGCTTGGTACATTATAGTGACCAACAATTTTTACGCCATTTTCTTCAATGACTTTTCCGGCCTGAGATAATTCACAATTGCCGCCGCTTTCCACGGCAAGATCAATGATAACTGAACCGGGTTTCATGCTGTGAACCATTTCACGGGTGATCAGAACCGGCGCCGGGCGTCCCGGGATCAGGGCCGTTGTGATGGCAATATCCTGTTTGGCAAGGGTTTTTGCGATTAAGGCAGCTTGTTTCACCTTATAGTCATCGCTCATTTCCTTGGCATAACCACCTTCTGTTTCGCCGGTTTCGTCACTTTCTACCATGACGAATTTTCCACCAAGACTTTCAACTTGTTCTTTGGCTGCGGCTCGTACGTCTGTGGCTGAGACAACAGCGCCTAAACGTTTTGCGGTGGCAATGGCCTGCAAACCTGCAACACCCGTACCCATGACCAGAACTTTGGCCGGGGCAACCGTACCCGCAGCGGTCATCATCATGGGAAAGGCACGGGAGAATTCCTGCGCAGCATCAATAACCGCAGTATAACCCGCAAGGTTAGATTGGGATGATAAAACATCCATACTTTGTGCGCGGCTAATACGGGGCATGAATTCCATGGCAAAGGCTATGATGTTACCTTTAGCATAGGCATCAACGGTCGCACCGTCCGTAAAGGGAGACAGTATGGCAATCAAAATAGCACCGGATTTGATCAGAGCTATTTCATCAATATCGCCTTCAGCGGCATGAAGAGGGCGCTGAACTTTGAAAATAATATCAGCATCAGCATAAGTTTCAGTGGCATCTGCGGCTATTTTTGCACCGGCAGCCTGAAATGCGCTATCGGGAATGCTGCTCATCAGGCCAGCATCTTTTTCGACCACGACATCTAGGCCAAGTGCTATGAGTTTTTTTACTGTATCCGGACTTGCAGCAACACGACGTTCGTGCGCTCGGCGTTCCTTGGGAATTGCGATTTTCATCTAGTCTTCTCCGTACTGTATTTTATAAATTATCTATTTCATTAATTAGGTCGCTTATCATATTTAACCCGGTGGCCCAGAAGTCAGGGTTATTGGCATCCAGTCCAAAGGGTTTTAAAAGTTCTGTGTGACGCAAACTTCCGCCGGCACGCAGCATATCCATATATTTGCCTTGAAAGTCACCATGTTGTTTTTGGTAGGTTGCATAAAGAGAGTTTACCAGACAATCCCCAAATGCATAGGCGTAAACATAAAATGGGGAGTGAATGAAATGGGGAATATAACACCAAAAGGTTCGGTAGCTGTCATCAAGGCGAATAGCATCGCCAAGGCTTTCGCTCTGCACAGCCATCCAAATGTCCCCAAGGTCATCAGCGGATAATTCACCTGCCATACGGGCCTTATGGACTCTTGTTTCAAAATCATAAAAAGCAATTTGCCGGACCACAGTGTTGAGCATGTCCTCAACCTTTGACGCGATCATAATTTTTCTTTTACGGCTGTCCTGTTCTTTGGACAGCAGCGAACGGAATGTGAGCATTTCACCGAATACGCTCGCCGTTTCTGCAAGTGTTAAGGGGGTGTCTGAGAGAAGAGGGCCCTGGGGTCCTGCAAGCACCTGATGGACACCGTGGCCAAGTTCGTGGGCAAGGGTCATGACGTCCCGGGTTTTTCCCAGATAGTTCAACAATAAATAAGGATGAGCAGAGGGAACCGTTGGGTGAGCAAAGGCTCCGGGCGACTTACCATCACGTATGGGCGCATCAATCCAGTTGTTATCAAAAAACTTCTGGCCGATTTTCGCCATTTCTGGTGAAAATGCGTGATAGGCATCCAGCACAGTTTCTTTGGCATCTGACCATTGATAAATGCGGTTGTCCGCTTCTGGTAGAGGTGCATTGCGGTCCCACCAGTCAAGTTTATCCTTACCGAACCACTCAGCCTTCATTCGGTAATAGCGGTGTGACAGGCGGGGATAGGCATCCTTTACAGCCTTAACCAGCGCATCGACAACATTTTGCTCCAACTGGTTCGAGAGATGCCGGGATGATGCGGGATTGTCATATTTACGCCAACGGTCCTCGATCTCTTTGTCTTTGGCTAGGGTGTTGGTAATATGTGTGAAGAGGCGGATATTTTGAGTGAAGGTGTCCGACAAGCAAGTTGCCGCAGATTTCCGAACGTCACCTTTTGAATCGGATAAATAGTCCAGAGCCTGTTCTGTACCAATTGATTCTATGTCGCCCGTAACAGGATCAGAATAGTTAAATTTCATGTTGGCCATGGTTTCATCAAATAAGCGCACCCATGCAGTTTTTCCAGCAACTGATTTTTCTAGAATCAGCTCTTCTAAGTTGTCTGCAAGTTGGTGAGTCCGATATTGACGAACGGATTCAAACCACGGGCGATAGCGATTAAGTTTTGATGAAGTTGTCAGCCATTTTTCGATTTTTTCATCGTCAATACGGTTAATTTCCAATGTAAAAAATAACAGTTTCGTAGAAATTATGGTCAGTCTTTCGTGGCAGGACTGGTAAAATTTTGAGATATCTGAGTCAATGACATTGCCGGCATGAAGGAGAGAGGCATAGCTCATTATGCGTCCCATGATCTCTTCCATAACCTCATACTCTAAAACAGAATTTAAGATTTCGTGGGCGGTAAGTTCAGTAAGTTTCTCTTTGTATTTTTCAGAAAAATTTGTGGAAAGTTTGTCAAGTTTGTCAAAATCCTGTTCAAGTTCTGAGCAGTCCATTGCTGGATACAGGTCAGTGAGGTCCCACTGGGGAAGTTGCGCAGTATCGAGTGAAATTTTAGTGTTCATATTTACCTTCGTGTCATATTAATTTGTGTCAAAATGATACAATGTTAGTAATTTTTTTATCTTTATTTAGTAAATATTCACAGCATAGCCTGATATCCTTTCGTGAGAATGGATATCATACGCAGTATCGAAATAATATCATTAATTACATGTTGAAGTACAATGACAAAGTTGATCCTTATAATAGAAGACGATCAAAGCCAAAGAAAAGTACTTAAAATTGCCCTGAAAAAAGCAGGTTTTGAGGTGGAAGAAGCCGGTAGTGGGTACGAGGCTATTGACCTGTTGTCCGGGGATTCTGCAAACCGATTCGATCTTGTTTTACTGGATATGGTGATTGGGGATGTGAACGGTAAAGATGTCCTTCGTCATATTAAAAAAGTCCTTTCCGCATTGCCGGTAATCGTACTCACGGGATACGGCAGTATTAGTAACGCCGTAGAAGCCATAAGAGAAGGCGCTATCGACTTTATAACCAAGCCTGTGGAAGTGGGGCGTTTGAAGGTCTCCATTGAAAATGCATTTCGTTTGAGCAAACTATCCGGTGGGTTACCTAGGCGGAGCAGAAAATGGTCTTCTCAGATAGGGTTTGAGGATTTGGTTGGTTCTAGCAAAGTCATGAAAAAGGCTGTGAATCTGGCAAAAAAAGGAGCTGCTTCAAACATACCAATCCTGCTTGAGGGAGAGAGTGGTGTCGGGAAAGAGGTTTTTGCAAGAGCAATACAAGGAGCAAGTGATCGTAGTGACAAGCCTTTTATTGTTGTGAACTGCGGTGCTATTCCCAGAAATCTTGTGGAATCCATATTATTTGGTCATGAGAAGGGCGCTTTTACCGGGGCAATGGAAAAACATACAGGTAAATTCTCTGAAGCTAATGGCGGCACGTTGTTTTTGGATGAAATCGGTGAACTGCCGCTGGACTTGCAAGTTAAATTGTTGCGGGTTCTGCAGGAGGGGGAGGTGGACCCTGTAGGCAGCAGAGAACCGGTTAAAGTCGATGTAAGATTGATTTCTGCAACCAATCGCAATCTAAAAGATATGGTCGAAACCGGGGAGTTCCGCGAGGATCTTTTTTACCGTTTAAATATATTCCCCGTTCAATTACCGCCGCTTCGGGACCGTAGTGGCGATATTGATATTTTAGTTCCTCATTTCATAGAAAATATATGTGCCTCTGAAGGTTATAATGAAAAGGAAGTGACATTGGATGCCCTAGACCTGTTGAGGTCATATGCTTGGCCGGGTAATGTCAGGCAGTTGGAAAATGCACTCTTCAGGGCGGTAATTTTGTCGGAGAATGACGTGCTTACCAGTGCTGATTTTCCACAAATTAATTCAAGTTTATATGATGAGAAGCTTTGCCATGACCAGATAGGGGCGATGGAGACAACGAGCCGTTCCGGTAATATGCGCATGCCGAATGTTATGGGGCAGGAAATTCCGTTATGCATGGATCAGTCTGGTGATATTCGTTCTATACAGGATGTGGAAAAGGATATGATCAGTTTTGCCTTGAAGAAATATAACGGACGTATGTCGGAAGTCGCCCGTAGGCTTGGGCTTGGCCGATCTACACTTTACCGTAAGGTTACGGAATTTGAACTTGTAGAAAAAAAATCTTAAAACAAAGTTTGTGTAATAAGGTCGTTTAATTAGATAAATTCTTTCCAATTTTTTACAAAATATGAAGTTGTATAATCTAAGGTCACAATCATAAAAATTGAGAGAGGCCGGATAAAGTGCTTTTATACATACTTGGAGTTTTAATGCCCCCAATGGCAATTCTACTATATGGTAGAATTATCTATGCGGCGTTTAATGCACTTTTATGGACGTATGCTATGGTCACTCCCGGCATGGCCGGAATATTACTTTGGACGATTGCCGCGATACAGGCGTCCTATATTATTCATGCGGCGCGTTTGGCTTGTGTATCCCGATTGGAAAATTGATTTTTATCTGCTCTGCCGGGAATATTACATCTAGGTGAGAATATTGCTTTAAATTGAGACTTATATTTGTCAGAATGGCTCCATATTTTAATGATGGAGGTTTTTTATGATTTATATTGTAGCGATAATTATTCCACCGCTGGCACTGCTCATACAGGGTAAGATATTTCAGGCACTGATCAATGCTGTATTTTGGCTACTGGGTATTATATTTGTGCTTTTTGGTGGCTTTATTGTTTGGGCTATTTCAATTGTTCACGCAGTAATCGTTGTTTATGGGGCGCAGTCTGATGCGCGTACGCAAAAAATTGTTGATGCTATCAATAGGAATAAAGAAAATTAGGCATTAAAGATAAAACCTAATTTTCTTTATTTTAATTCAGATTTTCTAGCCTCGGACCATGCCGAGCGCGTGGGCATATAGATCGACCAGAGCTTCTTGTTCCTGTCTCTCGTGATCTTCCATTTTACGCATTCTGATGATCTGACGTAGGATTTTCACGTCAAATCCGGTTGATTTTGCCTCTGCATAGACATCCTTGGTGTCGTCCGCGAGATTTTTCTTTTCTTCTTCTAGCCGTTCAATACGCTCTACGAAAGAACGTAATACATCTTGTGCGATACCGCCAACATCGGTCATAAATCTTGCTCCTGATTATGGTCTGAGAGACCCAAAATTGAAGAGGCACAATATCCATCTGAGGGGAGCTTGGCAACCTGAAATAAAATAATTACATTTCTTTATTTTTTTTCAGACTATCTTCCATTTTTTGCATCTGTTCTTCGGTGGCTTTGGTCTGGTATTTCTCCACCCACTCGCCATAAGGCATGCCATAGATAATTTCTCTGGCCTGAGGTTTGTCCAAGGTTACACCTTTTTCTGCTGCAGCGTCTTGATACCAGTTGGCCAGACAATTTCGGCAAAAACCGGAGAGGCCCATAAGGTCAATATTTTGGGCATCTGTACGTTTGGATAGATGGGACAGTAATCTTCTGAAGGCGGCGGCTTCTATTTCTATGCGGGTTTGTTGGTCCATTTTGAATCTCCTTGCGGTTAACTTACTGTTTGTCGGTTTAATACTTCTTGAATGATCTTACGGAACTGTCTTGTGCGATTTGTGTCAGGTCTTCGGCTAATATCGTTGTCCATTTATCAATGCCGATCGGGGAACTCACTTCATCCTGTCGGATTTCTATGGTGACATGGGGGGCGCCATGATCATCGCCGTGGCGGTTCATGGTAAAAAACAAATCGCGCCCGGAATAGGGCTCGTTATTACCCACTGTAAAGCCACGTTCTGTTAAGCTGTTGATCAGAGCTTCCGCCAAGCGCGGGTCCTTATTCCATAGCATACCCGCATGCCACGGGCGGTCAAACCCGTTCATGTGAGGCGTAAAGCTGTGCATGCCGCAGATGAGCGGGGCATGTTGGCTGAGGACTTTGTCTTTTACCAGTTCTTCAGTTCGGTCATGGAACGCATGATAATAAAGGTTTTTGCGTTGCGTGATATCTGCGGGCGAGAGGTTTTGGTTGCCAGCTATTGTAATGTTATCACTTTTTAGAGGGATTAGGGTCTTGTGATCTTCCTCACGGTTGGGATCAATCAATAGCCTTGAGAAGGTTGCTATTATAGCAGGCGCGTTGAGGGTTTTTGATAATTGTCGTGTCAGTTGCTCCATGCCAATATCCCAGGCAATATGCTTTTTCAGAAAACTGTCTTCCAGTCCCAAATTGTCATATTCCCGTGGGATATAATTGCTGGCATGCTCACATATTAAAATGATGTCTGCAGTGCCTTCTGGGTTTAAGACCTCATAAGCATGGGTTGGCCCATAATTTTGCGTATATGTTGACCTATTTTTTGATTGTAAACTCATAAGTATGATGCAATTCTATAAATTGGTGAATGGTCCATAATTTATGTATTTATGGAGAAAAATCAACATCCGACAGGAGTTTTTATGAATTTTAAGGATTTGAAACATTGGATCATGTCAGTGACACGTCGGAGCATCATGGCGGCGGGGTTGTTTTTTTATATCCTTGTGAGCGGTGTGAGTGCTGAGGGGAACAGCTGTCGAGATGATTTGAAATGCAAATCTTCATGGGCAGATGTTGATCAGGAAAAACTGAAAAATATATACGACTTCGCTGAGAACTATAAAAAATTCATTGGCAAAGCACGTACGGAATTATCCTTTGTGGAGGAAGCCGTTAAATTTGCCAAAGATCACGACTTTAAACCGTTGAAGGATGATTCTCCTATGTGGCCGGGGGCGCGTTATTATGATGTGAACCGGGACCGGGCAATTGCTTTCATGGTCATAGGACGAGATAGTCTGGACAAGGGATTACATGTTGTTGGCGCACATATTGATTCTCCGCGTCTGGAACTCAAGGGACGGCCTTTGTATAACAGTGGGGAATTTGCACTTTTTCAGACCAACTATCACGGGGGCATCAAAAATCATCAATGGACGAACATACCCTTGGCTCTTATGGGGCGCGTGGATAAGAAAGATGGTACGAGTGTGATCATTAATGTGGGGCTAAAGCAAGATGATCCCATATTTATGATTGCCGAACTTTCTCCTCATACGGACCGGGGCTACAAGGATAAAAAAGTTAAAAATATTTTGAAAAAGGAAGACCTTGACCCGTTGGTTGGTCATATCCCGGATTTTTCCAATGGTGGTGGCATAGAAGGACGGGTGATGCAGCATTTGACGGAGACCTATGGTATTTCACGGGCTGACCTTGTTTCTGCGGAATTGTCATTAGTACCTGCTTATCCGCCCCGTGACCTTGGTTTTGACCGGGGACTTGTTGCAGCCTATGGTCAGGACGATCGGCTGGCATCCTATGCGGCGATGCGGGCCATTGCCGCCTTAAACACACCACAAAAAACAGCGTTGGCTTATTTGGTGGATAACGAAGAAGTGGGAAATCGGAATAATACCGGGGCAAAATCCACATATTTTTCCACGTTGCTTTCCCGGATGTTACTCAGCACACTTGGGCAAAAATACCGGGAAGTGATTTTGAAAAAAACACTGCGTAATTCGCAAATGCTGTCCATAGATGTGAATCCGGGCATTAACCCTATTAATCCCTCCGTTTGGGAAAAGGGTAACGCGCCGCAATTGGGGTATGGTGTGAATCTGAAGCTTTATGGGCAGGGCAATACAGCAAATTCAGAATATATTGCATGGACCCGTGAATATCTGGACAGGGCCAATATACCTTGGCAGACGACAACCTATAAAGTCGGCACCGCAGGTGGGGGGACGATCGGTGGGGAGTTTTCACGGCAAAATATGGATGTCATTGACCTTGGGGTGCCTGTTTTGTCTATACATACGCCCATGTCTATCAGTTCGAAAATCGACATATATCACCTCTATGGAGCTTGTCGGAGCTTTTTTGAAAGCAAAAGGCCAATGTAATATTATATTCATGAAAATAGAATAATGTGCTAGAAAATGACCTCTAGCTTGTCATCATATTAAATATAGTATCGGAAGAAGTTTATGCATCGCCAACGTTGCACTAGAATTATTGCCACCTTAGGTCCCTCGAGTTCAGATGTGGAGACCATAAAAAAACTGTCCGACGCTGGGGCAGATGTTTTTCGGCTGAATATGAGCCACGGTGATCACAGCAGTATTGGTCAGATTCATTCGGCAATCCGTGAAGTGGAAAATATGACAGGCCGCGCTATCGGAATTTTGGCGGATTTACAGGGGCCTAAATTACGTATTGGTGTCTTCGACGGCGATAAGGTCGAGCTTGTTCAGGGGCAGGAATTTACACTTGATATGGAAGATAAGCCGGGAAATAAAGACCGGGTTCGTCTCCCTCATCCTGAGATATATGAGGCGGTTGAAAAGGGAACAGACCTTTTACTGGATGATGGCAAAATCAGGCTTGAAATTAAAAAAGTAGAAAAAAACAAAATCATTACCGAAGTCAGCGTTGGCGGCGTAATTTCCAACCGCAAGGGGGTGAATGTCCCAAGTGCTATTCTGCCGATGGCTGCTTTAACGGTAAAAGATAAAAAAGATCTGGACTTTGTTCTGGACCTTGGGGTTGACTGGGTCGCCTTGTCATTCGTCCAGCGGGCTGAGGACGTTCAAGAGGCTCGCGATATTATTGGGGACCAAGCAAAAGTTCTGGCAAAGCTGGAAAAGCCTGCGGCTCTTTATGCGCTGGATGAGATTATTGCGCTTGCGGATGCGGTAATGGTGGCGCGAGGGGATATGGGCGTTGAGCTGCCTATGGAAGAAGTTCCGGCAAAACAGAAAAAGATCATTCGGCATGCCAGACGGGCTGGTAAGCCTGTTGTTGTGGCGACGCAGATGTTGGAAAGCATGATTACAAGCCCGGTTCCAACGCGGGCCGAAGTATCAGATGTGGCAAATGCGGTATTTGACGGAACAGATGCCATTATGTTGTCCGCAGAAACCGCAGCAGGTCAGTATCCGGTTGAAGCCGTTGGCTACATGGACCGTATCGCTATCAAGGTTGAGAAGGAACCAAGTTACCGTAAAGCTCAGAATAAAGAAGAAACACAGCTTGAGCCTACTTCTGCGGATGCCTTGAGTGCGGCGGCGAAACAGGTTGCCTCCACATTGGAGGCTGCTGTTATTGTCACCTATACCACATCGGGTTCTACGGCTATCCGGGCTGCGCGTGAGCGGCCAAAGACACCTTTGTTGGTACTAACTCCTAATTTGAATACAGCGCGCAGGCTGGCCCTTGTGTGGGGCCTGAATTGTGTTCATACGCAAGATGCGACCAATTTTCAGGATATGATTGATAAAGCTTGTCAGATTTGTGTCAAATATAATTTTGCGGATAAAAATGACAGAATTGTTATCACAGCAGGCATGCCCTTTGGTTCGCCTGGCAAGACTAACGTCCTGAGAATAGCACGTATTCAGAGCTATCATAAAGAATAGAGCAAGAATAGAGACTTAGGCTGCGGGTAATATTCCCCGCAGTTGTAGCTCTGACTTCAGTTTTTTTGCAGTTGTGAATAGATGTGTTTGCAGGCCAAATTTTTGTGCCGCGACCAAATTCTCCATACGATCATCAATGAAAAGAGTTTCGTGGGCGGCAATGTCGGTGCGTTGCAGTAGGATTTGATAGATACGTGGGTCGGGTTTGGTGATTTTTTCCTCACCTGAAACGATGATATCATGAAACAAATTCATAAAATGATTCTGTTCACGGAAGTCAGAAAATTTATCTGCAGGAAAATTGGTTAAGGCGAACAAAGTATAATTATGTTCTTTCAATAGATATAGCAGCTCAACGCTGTCTTCTATGATGCCGCCAAACATATTGTCCCATTGATCCTCAAAAAGACCGATCATGGTTGTATGTTCAGGGAATTTTTTTTGTAAACTGAGGATGTTATCGGCAAAGGAGATGCCTTGGTCATGGTTGGTATGCCATGCCAGTGTGCAGATATTATTCAGGAAGTAATTGAGTTCTTCATCTCTACCATGGAAAAGAGGCTCATAAGCCAAACGCGGATCCCAGCGCACCAATACATTACCCACATCAAACGTGATTGCTTTGATGGTGGGAGACTGTGTCACATATGATCCATCTCATGGTTATAAAATGAAGAAGACCGTGCCCTTGGGGGGGAGGCACGGTCTCCTATTTACTGCGGACCGAAGTCTGCAGAAAATTTGTTATGATTAACCTTGGCGCGCTTTAAAGCGGCGGTTGGTTTTATTAATCACATAAGTCCGTCCACGACGACGAATTACACGGCAATCGCGATGACGATTTTTCAATGATTTTAAAGAATTAACGACCTTCATGGTTTTTCTCGCCTAAATAATTTTAATCTTTAAATACGTAATGTACTTACAAAGTTTGGGCGGAAATTATAGGTGATTGTAGTGAATGTCAATAATTAAAGGAAACTATATTAGATATAATTGATGCTTCCCTCTGCGTCATCACAACAAGTCACTGAAAATTATAGTTATTCCTTAATACTCCATAAAGGAGACCCCTGTATAACTCATATAGAGTACCGCATTTCGAAGATAATTACAATGATGAAAAATGAGTGATGTTAAAAGAAGACTCAAATAATGAAGGCAGCGCGTTAATGCTTGAAGTACCTAAAGAAATTGGCTTTGTGACACGGGCGAGCGGTCAGGATACCGTGGTTTTATGTGATATCAACGAATTGAACAATTCTACGGGTGGTGATGATTCGTCCCGACTGCCCGCAGCACAGATTGGAGCCATTGTAAAAATCAAGGTTAACAAGGGCTTTGTTTTTGCAACTGTACGGGAAATTACCCGGCAAGATGAAAGCACAGGACCGGTACAGCATGTATTGATGTATCTGGATTATCTGGGGCAGGGGGTGCGGGCGCCATATTCGCCGACAGGGGTTAGTTTTGACCGCGGAATAGTAGACTTCCCGGTTCCGGGGCAAATGGTCTATGAGGTATCTTATGATGACCTTGAAGCCATATTTGGCGTTAATGATACCAATCATTTTCATATCGGAACAGTTTACCCGCAACATGTAACGCCGGCCTCTATAAAGACAGATAGTATGTTGGGCAAACATTTTGCTGTATTGGGCAGCACGGGAACAGGTAAATCCTGCACTGTGGCGCTCCTTATTCATCGAATTGTAGAAAGAATGCCCAAGGGCCATATTATTATACTGGACCCTCATAATGAATATGCGTCGGCTTTTTCCGATTGTGGGGAGCATTTTGATATTAGCAATCTTCGACTGCCTTATTGGATGATGAATTTTGAAGAGCATATTGAAATGTTCATCGGTAGCAGACGTTCTGTGGAGCGGGAGTTGGAAATTGATATTTTGCGGCGCTGTATATATGCAGCACGGGTAGATGCCGCAAGCAATATTCAGGCAGATAAGATCACGGTAAATTCGCCAATTCCGTATAAACTTTCATTCATTCGGGATTATTTAGATACCAGTATGGGTAAGCTGAATAATCCGGATAAGATGGCACCTTTTTTACGTCTCAAGGCAAAAGTTGACGAATTGAAACGAGATGTAAGGTTTTCTTTTATGTTCTCTGGCATGTTGGCGCATGATAATCTGAAGGAAGTGATCAAAAATCTGTTGCGTTTCCCCGTTGATAATAAGCCGGTTACGACAATTGACTTGTCTGGGGTGCCCTCAGAAATCGTTAATGTGGTGGTTTCCATGATTAGCCGTCTTGTTTTTGACTTTGCTGTGTGGAGCAAGGGGGAGGATTCCCGTCCTATTCTTTTGGTCTGTGAAGAGGCGCATCGATATGTCCCCACATCCGAAGATACGGTCTTTAGTTCTGCGAAGAGAGCTATCGAGCGGATTGCTAAGGAGGGGCGCAAGTACGGTGTATCCTTGGGCCTTGTCTCGCAACGGCCTGCAGATATTTCAGAATCTGCCCTGTCACAATGCGGCACCATTTTTGCCATGCGCATGAATAATGAACGTGACCAGCGTTTTGTTGCTGCTGTGATGCCGGAAGGTAGTAAAGGAGCCTTAGCCTCATTGTCCTCTTTGCAAAACAGAGAGGCTTTGGTCGTTGGTGAAGGGGTCAGAGCGCCGGTACGTGTTTTGCTGGATAAACTTGATGAGCCTAAACGACCTTCTGGGTGCAATCCCAAATATTCAGAAGACTGGCAAAAAGATGTCGAAGACGACAGCTTCATACTGGAGGCGATCGAAAACTGGCGTAATCAAGGGCGATGATATGGTGTATTTTAAGTTGTGTTGAATTTTTTTTACACGGTTTTTCGCGGTTTTTCGCGGTTTATTAGTTTGGTGAGATGCAACTTTTAGCTTCTTAACCATATGTTTAACAATTAAAAATATATCTGTAGGTAATTAAAAATATATTTAAGGATTTACATTCTTAGTGAAGTTAATTTTAAGGTAGGGTGATGAGCATGAGTGAGTTGAGTGAGGGTTCCAGTAGGAAGATTCAGGGATTGTTTACAATAAAAAATTCCTTGTTTGGAATAGTTTCTATATTAATTTTAATTGTTGTGTCTTTTCGAATTAGTGCCGCAATAGATGCATCGGATTATAAAGCGCAGTTGGAAAATGCGGTAGTCATTAATGAATTATCGGATGACTTGATCGAAGCTGCTAACCATTTCTCGATTGAAAGAGGTGTGATGGTTATTGGGCTGGGATCAGACGCAGAAATTTCTTCAGCATTCAAAACAATGATTAGTGATAATCGCAGCATGGGCATCTTAGCCTATCAACAAGCGATGGTCACATATGATAATTTGAATGATTTTCCACGTAAGGAAGAATTGGCCAAGGAAATTGAGAAGAATTTTCAAGCCTATCGTAATGCACAAACACAGGCGGATAACGCGGGTTTGATTTCATATGCTAATGAACAGGATCTGGAAGTCCAAGATAGTTTGAGCCGTAAAAAGGGTAAGGCCGGTCGCCATTTCCGTAGAGTTGTGGATGCGTTGAATGTAAATATTCAGGAACTCCGTCACGCAGTGGAATTTGAAGCCAATATATCCAATTCACAGATCATTCTTTATCAACAGCTTAAAAATGTTTTGGCAGAAATGATGGAATATACGGACCGTGAGTGGGCTGGAATGGGAGCTGCTATCCCATCGAGTCGACCAATATCGGACAATATGATTGCCAATATGTCTTCGTATGTGGGCCGGGTGAATTCTGCATGGGATATGGTAAACTCTTTGTTGGCCAGCAGCTCCATTGACAAGAACTTACAGGGTTATTCCAGAAATGTGAATGAAGTGTTTTTTGAAAACTTCCGTGGTTTGAAGGATGAGGTCTATGATGCTTCATATGATGCAGTTGCTGCGCAGGATGACGGTGGAGAAATTATTAACGCTGAATATCCGGTTAATGCAATTGAATGGATTAAGCAGGCAACTGCCGCGACTAAAACTATTCAGGACCTAAGTAAGGCTGTGGGCGTTTCTGCGCGCATAGCAGCAGAGAGCAGTGCCTCTGAGGCCAATTCTGAGCTCATATGGGGTATCGTGGTTTTGATTGTTGCTCTGGCTATTGGCGCAGGTGCGTTTTGGCTGGTAGCAGTACGGATCGTACGTCCACTGGTTCGTTTGGGGGATGCGATGTCCGAGATTTCTAATGGCGACCTGGATGCAGAAATTAAAGGAACTGCACGTCAGGATGAGATTGGTTTGATGGCTCGTGCTTTGCAAATGTTTAAAGATGCTGCCATTGAGAAAATTCATTTGGAAGCGGAGCAGAAACTTGCGTCAGAAGAAAGACGTATTCAGAAAGAAGAAGAAGTTGAAGCTGCAAATGCATTAAAAGACCAAGAACGTGCTCGCGAAGAAGAAAGATCAAATACGGCTCGTGAGGAGCGTCGGCTGGAGATGTTAGCCTTGGCAGATAATTTTGAGGCATCTGTAATGGATATCGTGGAATCTGTCGCGACTGCATCAGGAGATATGGAAGTCAGAGCGCGTGATATGTCTTCTGTCGCAGAGGCAACGACGCGTCAGGCAACGACAGTTTCCGCAGCCTCTGAACAGGCAACCGCCAATGTGCAGACTGTGGCCAGTGCGGCTGAGGAACTTTCCGTTTCTGTTAAGGAAATCAGTGAACAGGTTGCACAGTCCAGCGAGTTTTCAAGCAATGCGGTTGGTGAAACCGAAAATGCCATTGGAGAAATCCAGGGACTGGTTGAAGCTGCCCGGAAAATTGGTGATGTTATCAGTTTGATTAATGATATCGCCAATCAGACCAATCTATTGGCTCTGAATGCAACGATTGAGGCTGCTCGTGCAGGTGAAGCTGGTAAAGGCTTTGCTGTAGTGGCTTCCGAGGTGAAAAATCTGGCCAGTCAAACGGCAACGGCCACTGACGAAATCGCTTCACAAGTGGGTAGTATGCAAGCAGCGACGAAAAAAGCTGTGATCGCTATCGATGGCATTCAGAAGGTCATTAGAAAGATCGATGATACATCGGTATCCATATCTTCTGCGGTCGAGGAGCAAGATGCTTCGACCCATGAGATTGCCCGAAATGTATCCGAGGTTTCTGTAGGTACACAGGAAGTAACCAGCAATATTCATGTCATGAGTGAGGGGGCGAAATCTACGGGTTTGGCCGCGGCTCAAGTGCTTGAATCTGCCCAGAATATGTCGCAACAATCAGCGGAACTGCGCAAGCAGCTTGAACAGTTCCTGCAACAAATTCGGGCGGCTTAGTTTTTATAAAAAAAAGTTATCCTTAAGGTTCGGTTCATACTTTTTCTATATGATTGATTTTTAAGGATAAAATAAAAATATTGTCAGTATGACAGCCATGATGATAGGCAAAAAAATCATTTCAGTAATTTTTTTAAACAACAAGTTTTATTAGTAGGAGATTTAGAATGAATAAATTAATGGGCAAAATATGTGTTTATGTGACCACGGTTGTGGCGCTGTCCTTTGGTATGGGGGCATTTTCTGCAACTGCACAGGCTGATGACATCAGAACATGGCAGGTTAAAATTGTTAAACTTGTTGCTAAAAAACAGGTATACCCACGTTCAGCAATGCGGAAAGAGCTTGAAGGCCGCGCCAAGGTACGGGTGAGCATTGATCGTACGGGTGCAATTGTTGGTCATGAAATTGTTGAACCAACAGGACTTGCTGTTTTTGATAAAGAAATTCCGAAATTGATTAAACGTATTAATCCGCTTCCGACACCACCAGAAAGTCTGAAAGATAACGAGCTGTCTTTTGTACTTCCACTGTCTTGGGTTATTCGCTAAATTAATAGTTAATAACTGTTTTTAAGGGCGGCCCCCAGAGAAAAGGAATATTACCTTTTCTCTGGGGGCCGCTCTTTTCTTTTGTAATGATCAGGATTGCTTTATCAGGTGAACATCCTGTTGTGGGTAAGGGAAGCTGATACCTTTTTCATCAAATTTATGTTTGATATTTTTTGTCAGGGAAGCTTTTAGAGGCCAATAATTTCCGCTATCTGTCCAGACGCGCACGACAATATTCACGGAACTGTCTGCCAGTTCACCAACAAATAGAGAGGGCTCTGGCGTTTTTAAGGCTCTGTTATCTGCATCTATTACATTGCCGATTTCTGTAATGGCATCATCAATATTATCGTCATAACCGATACCAATCACCATATCTACTCGGCGGGTAGAATGAGCGGAGTAGTTTTGAATTGATGAACCCCAAATTTGGCTATTTGGAATGATGATCTGAACATTGTCCCCTGTAGCCATCTCTGTGACAAATAAGCCAAGGTTCTTAACAGACCCTGCATGGCCAGCAGCATTGATGAAGTCACCAATTTTGAACGGACGAAATATTAACAACATCACACCGGCTGCCACATTGCTGAGGGTACCCTGTAATGCCAAACCAATTGCCAGAGACGCCGCGCCAAGAATAGCAATAAGACTTGCCGTCTGTACGCCAAATTTACCGAGAACTGCAATGATTGTGAATATGAGAATAATATAGCGTGCGCCACTGGAAATAAATGAGGTTAGTGTAACATCAAATTTCGTATTTTTGCTCAGTGTACGGGTGATGGTATTTTTCGCCCAACCGGCAACAGTCCAACCAATGATTAAAATGAGAATGGCACCCAGCATATTGATGCCATATGTGGTCGCAAGTCCTATGACGAACTCTGTATATTCTTGTGCTTTATCTTCCATAACAACCCTCTTTTGTTTTTATAATTAGATAGATTAAACCTTAAACTAAACTTTGGTTGTAATGCTGTGCCAAATAACTGTAAAGGTCTAAATTAGCTATGGAATAGATTTGTGTCGGAATATTCTAATATTCTAATGGTGCTAGAGAAGCTTAGGGTTCGGGCACTATTTTCTATATTCTTCTGGTAGGAAAAAGAGATAATCCTGATCTTCTGCGGCATTATGGCAATCAGAACAAAATGTTACATTTTCTGCACCTTTACCTTGTGATGTGCCGTAAATATCGCCATTTGCCATGATAAGCGTGTAAGCCCAATCGCCATTTTCTTTGTTATAACCGGGCTTCATTTCTTCCATAAGAAACAGAGGTCCCGCTTGTATTTCACCAGAAGGGGTTAGCTGAAAACTGTCTTTTGCGAGAATAGTGCCGACAGTCATTTTTCCGGCCTCTTCGTATTTTCCATATTTTTGTCGGTTGGAATAATTGTTAACATTTCGGCCACCGTGGGTGTCTGACATATAGGGGGTTTCATTAAAACGAGACCATTTATAATATTCTTTCGCGGCCCGTACCCCAGACCTTGCATAATCGGCATGAATATTGTTTCGGCGCTTTTATGGGCTTTTATTTAATTATATATTGGGTGTTAAATCTATGATGTGGATTTTAGCTGGCGGGATATGAAATTCAATTATTTCTTCTTCACATATACGTGACAGATATGTGATCGATAGTTAGTTTCCAGGCGGAAAATGTGTAAATTAAGACCCCGTAGTCAAAGGCGAATTATGGTTGACCTTCTTCGTTGCCCTGTCTTCTTCATTATCCAGCCCTTCTTTATTACGCAGGGCGTTAAGCATGCTTTCGAAGGGAAGAGTTACGCAGGTCATACGGTTTTTATGTTCGGAAACAGGCTGAAAAATATTGAGGGCTTCCCATTTATCTTTTGGCCATTCAGGTTTATCCCATAATTTTTCGGTCAGCTTATGTCTTAGTTCGTCATGAATAGCCTGAAGGCTATGTTCTGTTTCTCCAATAGCACATTCTCCAAGAATTGAGGCACTGGCCTGACAAAGAACGCACGCCTTGGTCTCGTGGGAGAAGGTGGATATTTTATCTCCATCAAGATTAAGGTAAACTGTGATTCTATCACCGCACAGGGGGTTATGTGTGGTAATGCACAGGTCAGCATTATCCAATTTGCCATGTCCTAAAGCGGATGCGGCATACTTTAAAATCGCTTTTTGATATAATTGATCAATCATGGTGCTTAATCTTAATAAAAATCACGTGTTAAGGCTTGACTATTCTATTATTTGCTGCCTGTCCAGACGGATTGAAAGTTATTGTTGTTATTTCTGCTAAATCTTTCGGTTTTGCTTGATTTGTCGACCATTGTATATGTAAGACAGATATTATTTTAATTAGGACGAAGTTAATATCGTCAGAACATTTGTTATAAGGAAGGCATAACACACAAATGGCAAAATCTATTGCAGCAGGCATGACTAAGAACTTTCTTGGTCATTCACCTGAATGGTACAAACTTACGATCATCGGTTTCCTCGTCTTAAATCCGTTGGTCCTTTTGGCGCTTGGCGCGGAACAAGGCGGATATATTGTCGGCTGGATGCTGGTCGTAGAGTTCATTTTTACTTTGGCTATGGCGCTGAAATGTTATCCACTATTGCCTGGCGGATTATTGGCTATTGAAGCCATGTTTATGAAATTGTCCTCACCAGCCATGGTAAAGCATGAAGTTGAACAGGGGTTGGAGGTTATTTTGCTTCTGGTCTTCATGGTTGCAGGCATATATTTTATGCAGAAACTGCTGCTGTTCGTATTCACCAAAATATTGCTGAACGTTAAGTCAAAAACTGTTTTGGGCTTTCTATTTTGCCTAATTTCAGCTGTCTTATCAGCGTTTCTTGATGCCTTGACGGTAACAGCCGTTATCATTACCGTTGCTGTTGGTTTTTATGGCATTTATCACAAGGCTGCATCGGGCAAGCCTGCCCATGATGATCATGACCATTCCGAGGATCATGAAGTTGATGAATTGCATCGGTCAGACTTGGATCAATTCCGGTCTTTCTTACGTAGTCTGATGATGCATGCTTTGGTTGGCACAGCGCTGGGCGGGGTTTGTACTTTGGTTGGCGAGCCACAGAATTTGATTATTGGCGAACGGGCTGGATGGAATTTTATTGAATTCTTCCTTCGTATGGCTCCTGTTACGTTGCCGGTTCTGGTCATTGGATTATGCACATGTGTATTGCTTGAGAAAACAGGATTGTTCGGCTATGGCACGAAGTTGCCGAAAAAAGTACGCACTATTTTGGAAGACTTTGATAGGGAAGCAACTGCTGCAAGGGATTTCCGGGAAAAAGCATCTCTTTTAGTGCAAGTCATTGTTGCTGTATGGCTTGTGATTGGTTTGATGTTCCATATGGCTCCGGTTGGGTTAATTGGTCTTTCCGTGATTGTACTGTTGACGTCCTTCACCGGAATTTCTGAAGAAAGCCAGATTGGTAAAGCTTTTGAAGAAGCGTTACCGTTTACCGCATTGCTTGTTGTCTTCTTTGCAATTGTTGCGGTAATTGCGGAACAGGATTTGTTCGGCGGTGTGATCCGTTATGTGTTGTCTCTTGAAGGGTCGGAACGGATCGCTGGCTTCTATATTGCCAACGGGTTGTTGTCGGCAATCAGTGATAATGTTTTTGTAGGAACCGTCTATATTTCCGAGATCGAGAAAGCATTGAATAACGGAACAATTAGCCGGGATGTTTTTGACCTGATGGCTGTGGCGATTAACACGGGAACAAATATTCCGTCCGTTGCAACACCAAATGGTCAGGCAGCATTCTTGTTCTTATTGACGTCTGCAATTGCACCGTTGATCCGTCTGTCTTATATGAGAATGGTGATAATGGCTCTGCCCTATACCGTCATCATGTCTATTACAGGTTTCATTGCTGTGGTTACTATTTTGGAGCCAGCCACGCAAATGATGTATGACAAAGGATTGATCGAACATCATTCCACGCATACATTGAAACTAGAAACCCATGATAAAGTATCTCACTGATATCTTTAGAAAATTGTGATTTAATGAGGGAGGTGACGGTCGTCACCTCCCTTAATTTTTGCGCCATTACGATATAGTATATATGACTAAATATATAAGAAAGCTCTGTAATAAGGGTTTATATGTTGCATTTCCAGCAACCAGTGGTATATCTGTGCAAATTGATTCAAGGCTTATGAGTTATCGTGATCGAGTATGTTGTAGAATCTATTAAAGTATCTGCGTTTCGTCTGTATAAATAGTAATATTATATATGGATTGTCTTAAAATGGCACAAAATGTTGGTCTGTTCTATTTTTTGTGTTAATATGTTAGAAGTTTCGAAAGTAATAGTTGCTTGATTGGGGAGCACTTAAGAGAAGAGTGGAGTAATATGGATCCTAATTCATCGGAAAATATCCAGCTCGGACTGGATGCGGGCGCTCAATGCGAAGGGATAGACGCGGGGGCAGATTCAGTGACTACATTAGATACTAATACAATAGATACCACGATAATTGATACGACAACAGGTCATTTTGACGAAGTTAACGGAACGATCAAATGGTTTGATTCTGTTAAGGGCTATGGTTTTATAGCTCCGGAAGATGATAAGGGTGACGTGTTGGTTCATTTTTCTATATTGAAAGATATAGGAAGGCGTATGTTGCCAGAGGGAACAACGGTTAAATGCCTGTCGGCGGACCGTCCTAAAGGGCGTCAAGCGGTTAAAATTCTTGAATTTGACTTAACAACTGCGGTTGGTATGGACATTGAGAGTGCAGAACCACCAATCATTGCCATTGATGTCGATGATACTGATTTTGTTGAAGCAACAGTGAAATGGTTTAACAGAGTGCGTGGTTATGGTTTTGTAAATCGTGGTGA
The DNA here is from genome assembly GCA_016764855.1 of Emcibacter sp. Lineage (GTDB taxonomy): Bacteria > Pseudomonadota > Alphaproteobacteria > Sphingomonadales > Emcibacteraceae > Paremcibacter. The sequence continues at coordinate 847 of JAESRB010000128.1, read as the reverse complement.
TGGTGGACAAGATGTTTTTGTTCATATGGAATTATTGCGTAAATATGGTGTGGATCATTTGGTTCCAGGTCAAACCGTAGCCGTAGCTGTGGATGACGGAGAGCGTGGACTTGTGGTTAAGGCTATTCGTATTTAAGGCCTATCACTTGACTTATATTTTCAAGAGATCTATTTTTTCTTGGAAATATTAGATATGGTGATGGTTATGAATAGTGGACACCTTCAAAAAAGAAGTTTTCTACTGGCCGTGAGTATTTTTCTTATGGGCAGTATTTTATCTTATCCATCTTTCTCAGACGATGATCAGGTTGCCTTTGGCAAATCGAGATTATCAATTTTATCTGATGACCGCCGACATGATTTTATCGTGGAGGTCGCGGATACAGATGAAACGCGTGCCAAAGGACTGATGTTTCGCCAGGAGATGGCCGACAGTGAGGGCATGCTGTTTCTTTTCCGTGAGAATAAAATGGTTATTATGTGGATGAAAAATACGTTTATTCCGCTTGATATCATTTTTATCAATCAAAAGGGTGTGATTGTTCATATTGTCAAATCGACTACACCGGAATCACTTGCCTATATTTCTTCTGAAAAAGAAGTAATTTCTGCTCTTGAAGTGAATGCGGGGCTAATAAATCGTCTCAATATCAGTATTGGCGATAAAATAGATCATATTTTTTTCACTCAATAGGCTTGATAATCAGGGGAAAACCTTGGGTCAATGCATAAATAATTAAAAAAAATGCGGATAGTGGATAAATGCACTTGCCCTTGGGAATAGCTTCTTGTATTAACCCCTAGCACGTTAGATTTAATCCCGTCGGGGAGTGGCGCAGCCTGGTAG
>JAESRB010000127.1 GCA_016764855.1 Emcibacter sp. | reverse complement strand
TGTTCTGAGTGGTCTTGACGCCTCCCCCGTGAATGAAGTTCTGGTAGAGCAATCCGTATTGGGTTGGAAAGAATATGAAATGGAAGTTGTCCGCGATACGGCCGACAATTGCATCATCATTTGCTCCATTGAAAATCTGGACCCTATGGGCATCCATACTGGCGACAGCATCACTGTTGCCCCGGCACTGACCCTCACGGATAAAGAATATCAGATCATGCGCAACGCCTCCATCGCGGTACTTCGCGAAATTGGTGTTGAAACCGGCGGATCAAACGTCCAGTTCGCCGTGAACCCGGAAAACGGCGAATTGATCGTCATCGAAATGAACCCTCGGGTCAGCCGCTCCTCCGCATTAGCCTCCAAAGCAACGGGTTTTCCCATTGCCAAAGTAGCTGCAAAGCTTGCTGTGGGATACACGCTTGATGAGTTGCAGAATGACATTACCGGCGCGACACCGGTCGCTTTCGAACCAACCATCGATTATGTGGTCACCAAAATACCGCGTTTTACCTTTGAAAAATTCCCCGGTACGAAACCTACATTGACCACCGCCATGAAATCGGTTGGTGAAGCCATGTCCATTGGCCGCTGTTTTGCAGAATCCTTGCAAAAAGCCTTACGCTCCATGGAAACGGGCCTGACAGGATTGAACGAAATCGACATTCCTGGATATGATCCGGAACAGGGCGACCTCAATGCTGTTCGCGCCGCACTGGCCAGCCCGACCCATGACCGCCTTTTGATAATGGCTCAAGCCTTACGTCTTGGTATCTCCGTAGAGGAAATCCATACTATTGCCAAATATGACCCGTGGTTCATCAAACAGATCAAGGTCATTACCGATATGGAACTACATATCCGTGCCAATGGCCTGCCAGATAACCGCTTTGAACTGGGCCGAATCAAAGCCCTCGGTTTTTGCGATGCCAGACTGGCCGAGCTGATTGGTGAAAAAGAAAAATATGTCACGGATCTACGGAACAAGCTGGACCTGCATCCGGTCTATAAACGGGTTGACACCTGTGCCGCAGAATTCGAAGCTAAAACCCCCTATATGCATTCCACTTACGAACAGGATGCCGGTGGCTTTGCCGAATGCGAATCAAATCCAACAGACAGTAAAAAAATTATCATTCTGGGCGGTGGCCCCAACCGAATCGGTCAGGGAATCGAATTTGACTATTGCTGTTGCCATGCGGCTTTTGCCCTTAGCGATAAGGGATATGAGACCATCATGGTCAATTGTAACCCGGAAACCGTATCCACCGATTACGATACCTCCGACCGTCTATACTTTGAGCCTCTAACCGCGGAAGACACTATTGAACTGATCCGGCAGGAGCAGAAGAATGGTACTGTCGTCGGCGTTATCGTTCAATTCGGCGGACAGACCCCGCTCAAATTATCCCATGCGCTTCAGGACGCTGGTATTCCAATTTTAGGCACCTCGCCAGACGCTATTGATCTGGCGGAAGACCGGGAAAGATTCCAAAAACTTGTCCATCAGCTCGACCTGCTACAGCCGGATAATGGCCTTGCGACCACGACCGAAGAAGCGGTTAAAGTGGCTGAAGAAATTGGCGATCCCATCTTAATCCGTCCAAGTTACGTCTTGGGCGGGCGGGCTATGGAAATAGTCTATGACACCACATCGCTCGAACGCTATATGACCGAGGCGGTATCCGTATCATGGGACAGCCCCGTTTTGATCGACCGCTACCTTGGCGGCGCGACTGAGGTGGATGTGGATGCGCTTTGTGACGGCACAACTGTCCATGTGGCCGCCATCATGCAACATATCGAAGAAGCCGGCATCCATTCCGGTGACAGCGCTTGCTCCCTGCCGCCGTTTTCCCTGAAAGAATCCGTGCAACAGGACATTCGCGAACAGACCGAAAAACTGGCTCTAGCCTTGAATATAATAGGCTTAATGAACGTTCAATTCGCAGTCAAGGATGACCGGGTTTATCTGATCGAGGTTAATCCACGCGCCAGCCGCACGGTGCCATTTGTCGCCAAAGCTATTGGCGTACCAATTGCAAAATACGCGGCACGCCTAATGGCCGGTGAGAAAATGTCCGCCTTTACATTCCCCGCCTATCCCCCTAAACATGTTGCGGTTAAAGAGGCCGTATTACCCTTTAATCGCTTCCCCGGCGTAGATGTTCTGCTTGGCCCTGAAATGCGGTCAACGGGCGAAGTGATCGGATTGGATGACAGTTTTGCCAAAGCGTTCCTCAAATCTCAGATCGCTGCGGGCACACATTTACCCCTCAAAGGCACCGTATTTATTTCTGTCAAAACCGACGACAAACATAAAATGGTCGAACCGGCACGTGAATTGCTCGACATGGGATATAAAGTCATCGCTACCGGTGGCACAGCACAATTTCTACAGGATGCCGGACTGGATGTGAAACGCATCAACAAAGTGCTCGAGGGGCGACCTCATATTGTAGATGCCATCAAAAATGACCAAATACAATTGATCTTCAATACAACCGAAGGTGCACAATCTATCACCGATAGCTATGAGCTTCGACGCACGGCATTGACCCATAATATTCCCTATTACACCACCACACGTGGTGCAATTTCGGCAATGGAAGCAATAAAAGTCTTGAAATCTAGCTCACTTGAAGTTAAACCCCTTCAATCTTATGTATTTGAGTAGAGAGTCTTTCATAGATTGACGACATAGAGGCATGCTTCGCCTAAAGGCTGAGTATGTGAGACATTTTATTGTTAAAAATAGAAAAAAAAGATAATGGTTGAAAAAGTACCGATGACAGCAGAAGGCCATGAACGGCTGGAAGCGGACTTAAAAAATTTAAAGCACCATCAACGCCCAGCGGTGATCAAAGCAATCGAAGAAGCCCGCGCCCACGGCGACCTCTCTGAAAATGCTGAATATCATGCCGCCAAGGAGCAGCAGGGCTTTATCGAATCTCGTATTAAGGACCTTGAAGGTAAGGTCAGCCGGGCAGAGGTCATCTTCCCAAAAGAACTTTCCGGTGAGAATGTGCTTTTTGCCGCAACAGTCAGCCTCGCCGATGAGAACGACAAGATTTTTAAATACCAAATTGTTGGTGTTGATGAAGTTGATGTATCTGCGGGAAAAATTTCGTATATTTCACCCATCGGCCGCGCTTTGATTGGCCGGAAAATTGGTGATGAGATAGAGGTCAAGACACCCAAAGGTGAGACCTACTATGAAATTACCAACGTGGAATTTATTTAAATTCCCGAAGATCCGTCACCAGAAAAATCTGGAAAAGATCTAAAATACGATCCCAGGCCCGGAATTTATCCGGGCTATTCCTCTATCCCCCCAACAGGGACTCCGTGAAGTTTCTTGGCACATCGAATGCTGAGTGATGTTTTAACGCTATCCACATTTGGCGCCGGCGTTAACTGGCTGGTGAGAAAACTTTGAAACTGGTCCAAATCATGAGCCACGATTTTTAGAATGAAATCAATTTCTCCATTCAACATATAAGTTTCCCGGACCAGAGGCCATCCGGCCACCAGATCCTCAAATGCCTTCAGGTCGCTTTCCGCCTGACGGTGCAAGCCAACCATGGCAAAAACCGTAAGACCAAATCCCATGGCCTGTGCATTAAGGTCCGCATGATACCCGCGAATAAAGCCAGCTTCTTCCAAAGCCCGAACCCGCCGAAGACAAGGCGGCGCCGTAATCCCTACTTTTTCTGCTAAATCTACGTTGGTAATCCGACCATTTTCCTGAAGATTTTCTAAAATTCGACAGTCAATATCATCCAGTTTAACACGATGCATTCGATTTGTTCCTTAATGCATATTTTCTATTATTTGGTTTTTATTCGCATAAAACGTTTTAGCAAAAACAAAATATTTCGAAACTTAATATCATAAGATTGACATATTATATTATAAAACATTCAATATACACAATAAAGTTCAATTTTATGCAATTTTGCTATAAAATCTACCTGTTATATCAATAGAAAAAGTTATCTTTTAACTGGCTTTCAGGAGAAAAATAAGGTATATTTTTTGATAGAGGTTTTTAAATAATAGATAAAATAAAAAACAAACTGGCAGTGGCTTTCGACGCGCCGCTTTTGTGGGTTGGGGAAAGGGATAGAGTGCAGAAAAGAGCTCAATTTGACGATAGAATTCGCAACCTGATCGCGCTTGCGCAGGATGGATCCGAACATAGCAGAACATTATTATTCTCTCATATCAGTGACCTTTTCCTCCAGAAAAGACCTATGGCGTCTGCTGTGCAGATCCGTATGTTGACCGAAATATTAAAAGAACTTCTTGATCAGGTTGCTTTGAGCACCCGTCAGGAAATTGCGTCAACGCTTTACGCCTTGCCGACTCCCCCCGCAGAGCTTATCAACATCATGTGCGAGGATGTGGTGGAAGTATCTGGCCCTCTTCTCGAAAAAGCAATTCTGCCCGATGAAAAACTAATCCATATTATACGTTACGGAACAGAACCCCACAGAATTCATATTTCCCGGCGTTTTGGATTATCACCACTGGTCCGTCATGAGCTGGAAAAAGCTTACCGGGAATCAGAAAGTTCAACGCTGAAATACAGCCTGAATGAACTGGACAAACTAGCCGAAGACGACACGCCAATTTTGGATGAGGAAACAACGGCAAATATTCTGGAATTGCTCCGCGCCCAAAATATTCACAAGAATTATCCAGAACAACCGCATGTTACGCCGCCAGCAGAAAACACAAATGAAGAAAGCAGCCCATTGCCCGAGCTGTCCGCGGAAGACATCATAGCGGCTGCAGAAGAAATAACAGCATACAAAAGAGCTGCCGCCACCGTTGAACATTCCCAGGAAAACCATCTTCATCTCGCAGAGATCTCTTTCAAAAAGCCTGAAGTAAAGACCAAAAAAGATACTCCAAAAAATAAACAAACAGATATAAGTCACGATACAAATAAAGATTCTGGTAAAGATTTTGGCAATTCCTTCCCAACAGAGATAGCCGCCAATGACGCTACTCTACCCAACAGCCACATCCGAATCGCGAACAGCGCCCAACAGATGGACGATGACATCTGGCAGCAAGCACAAGACGCACGGCGTGAAACTAATAAACAACGCGAATTTGTCCGTACTGTTGCAGACTGGTTTTGGGAAGTAGACCGGACAGGCTCCATTGCCTTCATATCAGAGGAAGCCTTTACTGTATTTGGCCGCACCTCCCCGGCACTTGTCGGTGAAGACTTTATCTCCCTTTGTACGGCGGCAAAAATCGAAAATGACAATGATGAAAGCGAGAATACGCTTGAATCTCTATTCGAACATCGTGCGTCCTTTCGCAATGCCCCTTTTTACATTTCCTCTCAAAATGAAGAAAAAAGCCTATGGTACATCAGTGCCATCGCAATATTTGACATTCATACAGGCCGCTTCACCGGTTTCCGCGGCAGTGCCCGCGCCGAAGTGAGCGAAGACCATTTATCCGTCACCGCGGCGACAGAAGAAACACATCCCAAAACAGAGCTAACTGGCCAAAAAGAAGAGGCTCTTGAGGGGTATATTACCACCCAAGCCTTAAAAGCCGTCACTCAAAATGTCCCGTTACATAATACTCAAGCGGTAACACAACAGATACTGGCGGAAGCCCCCTTGGCTCAAGAGCCACAGGTTCACGTTTCTTTGGCTCAAGATATGCCAGCCCCAGAGATTCCTAACCCGGACATATCTGCCCAAAATATCTCTAGCGAAGAAGTAGCTGCGGAATTGCTCCAAAATTTGTCTCATGAATTCAGAACTCCCCTGAATGCCATCATTGGATTTTCAGAAATGATTGATATGGAGACATGGGGACCCGTTAATCCGCAATATCATAACAATATCAAAAATATCCTGACCGCCGCTGCACAATTGAAAGAGGCTGTCAATGATGTTCTGGATTCTGCCAAACTCGAAGCCGGGCTGTTGGAGATCGCACCAGAATCATTTTCTCTGAAGTCCATACTAAAGAACTGCCGGGAAAATGTTGCGGTCATGGCACTGGAAAAAGAGGTTCAGCTTCTGGATACCGACAATAACATCGATGTCATCCTTTATAATGACAAACAAAGTGTCGAACTATGCCTGACCAAAATGATGGCCAGTACAATTCGCCGGGCCAGCGGGAATGAAATCATTGGACCATCTGTTCTGATTAATAGTAATGCTCAGGTTCGAATCGAATTGCCGGTTCTAGGCCCCCGAATTGAAGAGAAAAATGCTGATATCTTGTTCCAGAATCTGGAAATCAGACCAGAAACAAAAGAAAATATGCCACAGAATGAAATGAAATCAGAGCTACAGATATCATCTGGCTTTGGATTATCCATTGCACAAAAACTGGCACATATGATTGGCGGAGATATTTCCATCCATAGCACACAAGGGTATATTACCCATCTCGTGCTCACACTCAGCAACCACGACCCATCCTCATAAGCCGCACTCCCCCTTGATTATAGTCTTATTTTCTTCCTTATAAGACACATATTATGGGGACCTATGGGCAATTTACATAAAATTTTATATAATTTTGATTAAAAAAAACAACGAAATATAATTAAAATATTATCAACACTTATCTGATAAGCATTTGTAATTAAAACATAATTTCGGATATCAATTAACCTTTTCTTCATAACTCTCCTTCATATTAGTCTCACAAACTTGGCATTGAATAAACAATTTACTTGAGTACATTATTAGGAGATTTAAAATGAGAAAATTTTTTGCAAAACTTCGTAAGTCAGAAAAAGGCGCAACGGCTATTGAATATGGTCTGATTGCTGCTTTGATCGCTGTTGCCGTTATTAGTGCGATGACAACTCTTGGGGAAGAGCTTGGTACGACTTTTACAAACATCCAGACTGAGCTGGCAACAGCTAATGGTGGAACTGGCGGCGGTGATACTGGCGGCGGTGATACTGGCGGCAGCGAATAAATTACGCCCAACTATTGAAAAACGTAATCGTTTAAATAGAGACTTTGGAGCCCTCTTCCAAAGTCTCTATTTCCATTTTAGGTAAGGGTTATCGTTATGAACACACGTTTTATCACAAGACTCCTATCAACAGAAAAGGGGGCAACCGCCATAGAATATGGCCTGATTGCGGCCTTGATAGCCGTGGCCACTATTGGTTCCCTAACGGCGATGAGCGACACATTTATTGCTAACTTTGACACGACTTCTTCAAATATAGCCGAAGCTCTTGGGAATGAGAATAATGACTAATACCCTAATAAAATTTATTCTCAAACGTCAAACTACCAGAAAACTACCCTCTACATGCCAGCACATGCCGGCCCCTAATATACGGCCGTAAGTCATATACGTCTTCCTCCCCCACTTCCTTCTTCCCTATCATTAACAAATAAATCATCTTTTTTCCCTATAACTTGGTTAGATTAATCCCCAAAGTAGATGAAAAGAGCCGTTTTGTTAACACTAGTAATCCTAATTATATTCTCCTCCCTCATGGTCTGGGCTGCTTATTCCGATTTAACGCGCCTGACGCTATCCAACAAACTCTGTCTGGCAACCGCGGCACTCTATCCAGCATATCTTCTTACACTCTATCTGGAAGGCCATGCATTGCCCTTACAAGATATATTAATCGCCCTGGCCGTAGCGGCGGTGATATTTATTGTTTGCGCTGTTTTTTTTGCCCTTAATGTGATGGGCGGCGGTGATGTCAAATTAATCCCGGTGGTCGCCCTATGGGCAGGAACAGCTCATATTTTAGATTTTCTGCTCATTACATCCTTAATTGGCGGCTTATTTGCCTTGGTTATTATTGTCATAAATCGCTTTAAAACATCAAAATATTACAAATCTTCAGTAAATATAAACCTCTCCATGGCAGAAAAGAAGGAAAGCGTGGTTCCTTATGGTGTTGGTATTGCCATTGGAGGGCTTTATGTGGCGTATCAACTTTTTGTCGCATTAGACTTAAACGTAATTTGAGCGCTGCAGAACAAGGATCGTGTAAATGAATATAAATATAAAAAGCGTTGTATTAATCGGGATAGCTCTTCTGGTAGCAGGCGTTACCGCTATGTTAGCCAGAAACCTTGTAAGCACACCGCAACCACAAGCCGGAGGACAGAAAGTTATTGTCAAGATCGTGGACTCAAAAATGAAAGTCCTGATCACTTCTGTGAACATACCCGTTGGCCACTTCATTAAGGCCGAGGATCTAGCTTGGCAGTCCTGGCCCGATGAAAAGGTACATGAAAATTATATTCAGAAGAGTTCCAAGGTTAAAATAGAATCTTTTGTCGGCGCTGTAGCGACCTCTCTCATGTCTGCGGGAGAACCTATATTGAACAAGCGTATGGTCAAACCTGGCAACAGAGGGTTTATGGCTGCCGTCCTACCCAAAGGAATGCGGGCTATTTCCGTACGCATTAACGCCACCAGCGGTAATGCAGGCTTTGTATTTCCCGGAGATCGGGTTGATATTTTACTGACCCATGAGGTAGCCATCAAAAGCCGCAACCGGAAAACAGCGCGCATCAGTGAAACAGTTTTGAGAAATGTTCGGGTTCTTGCCATTAATCAACGTACAGATAATTTGGCCCATAAGGCCAAAATCGGTAAAACGGCCACACTTGAGGTAACACCGAAGGACGCGCAAAAAATCTCATTGATTAAGAACATAGGACAATTAACCCTGATCCTTAGAAGCCTTGGTACAGAAAAGGCCGATACTGCCGTCTTGGCTGGCACAGATAAAACAATGATTACATGGGACAGCGAAGTCAGCCGGCAACTTTCCGGATCAACCAACAAAAACAAACATTACGTAAAGGTCTTTCGTGGCGGAATTGCAAAAGGTAACAAAACGTTTAACTTTAAAAACACACCGAAACAATCTTTAAATGCAAATGAAGGTGATGACAGTGATGATGCAGAAGAAGAATAAGAGGAAATAGATCAATGATAAATGAATCAAAAAAAGAACCGTCTTTGCCTCTTGTTAAATGGCTAAAATTACTGGCTGTGGCCGCATTAAGTCTGCCTATCCTCCTCGCTATAACGACAATCAATGCGGCGGCTTATGCGCCGGACCAGCAAAATATTGAAGTCGGCAAAGGAACTTTAATTCGCTTCAAAGAACCGGCGAATAATATATTCATTGCCAATGCCAAGATTGCCGACCTACAAATCAAATCACCCACATTGGTTTATATTTTTGGCAAGCAACAAGGCGAAACCAATCTTTACGCCGTCAATGACGATGATAAAGTCGTTTATGAAGGTGTCATATCTGTCAACCACAACCTTGGAAACTTGGAAAAAGCCCTCCAGCATGTTATTCCAAATGCGAACATTCAAGTTCAATCCTATTCCGGCCTCTTGGTCCTGACAGGAAATGTGGACAGTGCCGAAGATGCCGAAGATGCCCGCCGTATGGCCGCAGACTTCATCGGCAAAAAAAGCACCATCATAAATAAATTGCAAATCGCAACGCCCGTTCAAGTCAATCTTCGGGTCAGAATTGCCGAAATTGGCCGGGATACAAGAAAACAGCTTGGCTTCAATTGGGAAAATCTGTTTGTTAACGGCAGCACTGCCATTGGTATGGTACAAGGCTCTGATGTTCTTAACCTCATTCCTGACCCCACCGGCCTGACCAATAATCTGATCAAACAATTTGCCGTTCAAGGGCGCGGTGTAAACAGCCTATTTGGTGGATTCCGCGCAGGTAACTTTGATATTAATTATATTATCGACGCACTAGAAACTGAAGGCGTTCTGTCCATTCTTGCAGAACCTAATCTGACGACACTATCCGGGGAACCAGCCAGCTTTCTGGCAGGTGGTGAATATCCCGTTCCTACCCTTGATGATGGTCAGGTCGTGATTGAGTTCAAGGAATTCGGTATTTCCCTCGAATTCACGCCAGTGGTCCTGAGCAATGGCCGGATTAATATGCATATCAAACCGGAAGTCAGTCAGCTGTCTTCAAACGGCTCCATCACATTACAAGGATTTAATATCCCGGCCTTAAGTACTAGACGAGTCGAAACCACCATTGAACTGGGAAGCGGTCAAAGTTTCGCCGTGGCCGGACTGCTTCAAAATAGTGTTACCCATGACCTGGAAAAATTCCCGTGGCTTGGAGACATCCCTATTCTGGGCACACTCTTCAGGTCCAGTAAATTTCGCCGTCAGGAAACAGAATTGGTCATCATCGTAACACCCTATATCGTTGAACCCCACAAGGGAGGCACGATGCCAATGCCGACGGATGGCTTTCAAGCGCCTAATGATTTTGACCGTTATATCAAGGGGCAGTCATATGCCACAAGGAAACCGGACATGCCACAACCTGTACAGGGTAAAAACGGCCATAAGCTGAAAAGTGCCGCTGGCTTCATTCTGGACTAGGGATAAAATGATGAAAAAAATACCAATGCAAAAAATAATGAATTGTCTTTCCAGTTCCACAAAGGTTCTGGCTGGTCCCACCACACTTCTGGCTTGCCTGATGCTCGCCAGTTGCAGCGGTATGGCAAATTATTACAATAGCGATAGCCAGAAACGCAATCAGGTGGAAATGATCAAAATACCCTACATGATCAATTTTCCTTCCGACAGCTCTGACTTATCTGACACGGCAATTAAGAAGTTAGATATGTTCATGATGAAAAGCAACGTATCTTACGGCGATGAATTGAGTATCGATTTTCCTCTGAACCGAGATGGCAGCCTGTCCGAAGGAAACCAGAAACGAATGACTTTTCTGTCCGGACTTTTGAAAAAACGCGGGCTACATCTGTCACCGGATGTCACGCCCTATGGCATGAGCCCAACAACGGACCAGGCCCGGTTACTGATATCACGCTATGTTGTGACGCCGCCGTTATGTGGTGATTGGTCACAACCTTCTACCGGAAATTATGAGAATATGAATTTGCCTGACTTTGGCTGTTCCACACAAGCCAATCTTGGACTTATGATTGCCAATCCACGTGACCTGATAACCGGCGTAGACAACGGCGTTCCTGACTCGGAAAGGGCTGCAAAAGCTGTTCACGCATACAGAACCAAGAAACCCGCTAAAGTGTCTTCAGGCAAAGCCAAGAAATAGTAACAGGAAAAAATCATGAGTATAGCTTCACTTCTGAAAAAAAATGAAACTGTCGAAAATGAATTCGAGGCCTACGTCTGTGATGATGAAACAACACAAGCTTTGGTCCCTATTCTAAACGAACGGGAATGGAATACGTCTCAGATTAAAAAGGGCGGCATCGAAAATGCCATACGCACTCTGGCCACGGCCTCCCCGCCACAGTTCCTGTTTGTTGATCTAGCGAAATCTGTCAACCCTATGGAAGATATGAATGCCTTGGCCGAAGTCTGTGAACCGGGCACAATGGTCATTGCCATTGGAACAGAAAATGATATCGACCTCTATCGCAATTTGATTAATTCCGGTGTCCATGAATATCTGGTAAAGCCCGTATCCACGGAACAAATCAGGGAATGTATTCTGGCCGCAGAAAACACATTGCGCATATCCAACGAAACAGAAGTTCAAGTCATAGAAAATGAAACGGACAAACTGGTTGCCGTTATTGGCATGCGAGGCGGTGTCGGAGCCAGCACAATCGTCAGCAGTTGCAGCTGGATTATCGCAAATAATATCAAACGCAATACCGCCATTCTTGATATGGATATTTATTTCGGTACAGATGCCTTAACGTTTGATCTGGAACCGGGACGCGGACTTTGTGATGCTTTGGAGAACCCTAGCCGTATTGACGGATTGTTCATTGAACGGGCCATGATCCGTCAGGGAGAAAATCTGTCTATCCTTGGGTCCGAAGCCTCTTTGAATGACCCAACCTATACAGACCCATCGGCCATGAGCCATTTGTTGTCGGAACTGAAACATAATTTCAATTATGTCATCATGGACCTTCCCCGTAATATGGCTGCTGAATATCCACTTATGTTATCAGAAGCCGATGAAATCATATTGGTCTCTGACCTCACACTCGCTTCGGCCCGCGATGTCATACGCTTCCTTGCTCTGTGTAAAACCGTGGCCCCGGAGAAAACCGTCAAGATCATCCTGAATAAAGTTGCTGGACCGGGCCTTGTCGAAGTGGACAAAAAAGATTTTGAAGCCTCCATTGAGCGGCCCGTAGACTGGGAAATCCCTCTTGATTCAAAACTGATGGTACAGGTAGCCCGTGCGGGAAAACCATTACCTCAAGCGGCCTCAATGAGCAAAGTTGTCAAAATACTAAAGTCAATCAGTGCAGATATTACCGGCAGCAATTCAGAAACATCAAAAGTTTCCTTTTGGAAAAAATTAACTGCTGGACAAAAAAAGTAAGTATGTCGAAAACAAACAAGCACATCATAATAGTTATTAACATAGTGAAATCGTGAGAAAAAATGAAACCGGCGTTTGGAAGAAAAACAGGCCAAGATAGCAGCTCCACCCTGGTAGCAAAGAAAGTTAACAAAACAACTGGCTTTGGCAGGGGACAGCTCGCATCCCCCCATGAAAATCCCCAGGCAGCTCCCCTGCCTGCGGAGAATGCTGTCATGTCCGATGCAAGTATGGTCGATAAGGCTTACGATCTCATTGAATCTACAATGCTATCACAGATGGATCCCAAACAAGCCCGGGAGACAGAACGCAATGAAGTTATTGCTTTCATTGAAGAGCTGATCACGACAGAAACCGCCAAACACCGGATGGAATTGAACGAACTTGAACGTCGTGACCTTATCACCGTTCTGTTGAATGACCTTCTGACCTCTGAAAGCCGTAAAGAAGAGCAGGACGTGGCAAAAGAAGAGGGCAATGTTGTTCGAAAGCGTAAAGAGGCCCAGAAACAAACCAACGAACAAAAACAACAGGTCAGCCAAGATAGCATCATGGAGGCCAAGGATCGGCTGCAACCACTGTTGCTTGAATATATTGATGCCTCCGCCGCCAACGAGATGGACCGTTCCGAGCTTGCTGAACAGGTCAGCGAAGCGGTTAATGAGCTTATGGCTCAAGAGAAGATCAACTTGAACCTGAGGGAACAGCGCGACCTGGTCAATATGCTGCTCCATGATATGTTGGGACTTGGCCCATTGGAGCCTCT
>JAESRB010000126.1 GCA_016764855.1 Emcibacter sp. | reverse complement strand
GCGCTTGCCTCAGCCTCGAAGGCTTCGGATTGGAGTATTCTGTGGCCAAGGATACAAGCGCGGTTTCTATTTTCTTGTTCTACCCGGAAAGAACTCAATAACCGGAGCCGACTAGGCGGTGGCAAGGCCAAACGGCCGCCCGAGCTAATGCGAGGATAAGCCTGAGCGGAGCGCCGGCGCTTGAGGCTAAACTAAAATACCCGGAGCCGATCAGGCGAAGGCAAGGCCAAAGGCCGCCCGAGCTAATGCGAGGATAGCCTGAGCGCAGCGCCGGCGCTTGAGGCTAATAAAAAAATCTCGCTTGAGCCCAATAAAAAATCTAAACCCAAGAACTAAAAAACTCTTATGATTACCTGCATCACGGACAGGGTGAACAGCGCCTTGAATACCATCACGCCAAAGGCTAACCAGCCGCTGACCTTCAGAGATACTTTATACAGAAACCATGTCACATACAGCTCCAGATAAATGGCTATCGCCACGACCCCTAGCGTTGCCACCTCAATAGGCAGGATATTCATCGATATCAGCATGGACAGAGGCAAAAGAATATAATTGGCAATCACCCATAACCAATTGAACGCAATGATCATATCGGAATAATGGGCATCAATGCGCAAAAATCTGGTGAAGAAGATCATCACCAATGCAATGAGCGGCAATCTGAAAAGAAATTCAACCACATGGGCCGTGAGCGAAATCTGATGCCCCTGTGCCACCGCCGCATCGTAACTAATGTTCAGCCCCAAAAAGAAAACCGGAGCCACCAATGCGATCGCCCAGAATGACTTCCAAAATCCATCCGCAGATTTATCAAAATAATCCATTGCACGCGGATTAAGTTTCACCAATTCCCACGCCCCAGTCAAAGATTGAGCGAAATGATTGATCAGTGATTGTTTCTGTTCCATCACATCAGTCCTTAAAAAATGCTGTCAAAATTTCACGGTAAATATGGGTCAATTTCTCCAGATCATCGAGCAGGACACATTCATCCACCATATGCATAGTTTTATTCACCAGACCAAATTCCGATACCGGACAATGATCTTTAATAAAACGCGCATCGGATGTACCACCCGTTGTGCTCAACTCTACTGTCTGACCCGTAATTTTCTTCACCGCATCGGAAATAAGCGTACTTAACACTCCCGGCGGCGTCAGGAAGGCATCCCCGGATGCCTTCATCTGCAAATCATAATCCCCACCAACACCGGCGCAAACGGACTTGATCCAATCCTGCAGTCCTGCATCGGTCTGTTCATTATTAAACCGGATATTAAATCTGGCCTCAGCCTCGGCCGGCGTGACGTTACTAGCGCTATTGCCTACATCAATGGAAACGATTTCCAGATTTGACGGCTGGAAATGCGCGTTGCCCTCATCCAGCTTATGAGACAATAGCCCTTCCAGCATTTTTACTAATCGCGGGATCGGGTTGTCGGCCAGGTGCGGATAAGCCACATGGCCCTGTGTTCCCTTGACCGTTAGCTTGGTATTCAGGCTACCTCGCCGTCCGATTTTAGCCATATCACCAATCTGGCCGGGATTCGTCGGTTCGCCCACCAGACAATAATCCAGCGTCTCCCCCTGCTCCTTAAGCCAGTCCAGCATCTTTACGGTGCCATTAACCGCCGGACCTTCTTCGTCTCCAGTGATCAGGAAACTGATAGAGCCGTCAAAATTGTCTTTCTGATCAACGAATTCTGACACGGCCGCAACAAAAGCTGCGATCGCGCCCTTCATATCCGATGCGCCACGACCAAAAAGAACCCCATCCTTCACGGTTCCGGCGAAGGGGTCATTCTGCCAATGGTCCCGATTACCCACCGGCACCACATCCGTATGCCCCGCAAAGCAAAAATTCGGGGCATTGGTACCCAACCGGGCATATAAATTATCAATAGTCTCTGTCCCGTCCTGTGAAAAAGGCAAACGGTGACAGACAAAACCCATATTTTCCAACACAGACTGAAGCACATCCAGCGCCCCGGCATCCGCCGGAGTAACGCTGGGGCAACGAATTAAGTCCTGTGCTATTTTTAGCGCATTAAGGCTCATTAATCCCTCAAAAGTTCATTGATAGAAGTTTTAGAGCGGGTACGGGCGTCCACTCTTTTGACAATCACTGCCGCATAAAGGCTCGGCCCCGGTGTGCCATCTGGCAACGGCTTGCCAGGTAACGCCCCCGGTACAACAACACTATAGCTTGGCACGCGGCCAATGAAAATTTCACCGGTTGCCCGGTCAATGATTTTAGTGGATGCGCCGAGGTAAACCCCCATACTCAGGACGGCACCTTCTTCGACGATCACGCCTTCGGCCACCTCAGAACGGGCGCCAATGAAACAATTATCTTCGATGATAACCGGCCCCGCTTGCAAAGGTTCCAACACACCGCCAATGCCAACACCACCGGACAGATGGACGTTCTTACCAATCTGCGCGCAGGAGCCCACAGTGGTCCATGTATCAACCATGGTTCCTTCATCCACATAGGCCCCAAGATTAACAAAAGACGGCATCAATACCGCACCCGGCGCAATATAGGCCGAATGACGCACGACGGCGCTCGGCACAGCCCGGAAACCAGCTTGATCGAATTTTTCTTTATCCCAGCCTTCAAATTTGGACGGCACTTTATCATACCAATTGGCATCATTCCCCGGTGCGCCTTTGATGATTTTCATTTCATTCAGCCGGAAAGACAATAATACCGCCTTTTTCAGCCATTGGTGAACTACCCACTCACCATTTTCTTTGGCCGCCACACGGGCGGTGCCATTGTCCAAAAGATCAAGGGCATGCTCAACAGCTTCCCGCACCTCGCCTTTGGTCGATGAATTGATTTCAGACTGGCCTTCACAAGCCGCGTCTATGGTCGTTTGCAATGACGGATCAATCATTAATTCTTCCTGTATTTCACTTAGTTGCCAATTTTTCTCGACAATACTGATTAGCCGGAAACTGTCAATCTTTTACCAGAGATTTCAGCCATTCTGTCAAATCCGGGACCGTATGATCAATATGTTCTGAACAATGGCCATCTTCGGACCATTCATATCCGGTAGGTACCCAGACTGTTGTCATACCCATTTTACTTGCCGGGATCAAATTACGGGCAATATCTTCTACCATTATGGCTTTTTTAGGCTCCACCCCCATCACTTTCACCATCTTTTGATAACTTTCCGGGTCCGGTTTTGGGGAAAAATCAGCGGATTGAATATCAAAAACTTCCTCAAAAATACCCTCAATGCCAATTTTATCCATCACCCTCAGGGCATAATCAAGGGATGCGTTGGTATAGATAATCTTTTTACCGCTCAGACTTCTCAAGGCCTCATTCAAATGATGGTTTTCCTGTAGAACATTAAAATCAATATCATGGACATAATTCAGAAAATCCTCCGGTGGAACTTTATGCTCTGTCATCAACCCCCGAAGCGTGGTGCCATATTGCCTGAAATATTTCTTTTGCAACGCTTTCGCCGCATCAAGGGGCAGCATAAGCCGTCTGGAAATAAACTCTCCCATACGCTTATCGACTTGGGCAAAGAGGTTATTCTCCGCCGGATACAAAGTGTTATCCAGATCAAAAATCCAATAGTCTATACTTTCTACATCCAACATCGAACACCTTGATTTTCTTATAATTTTACAGAACTTTAAACTTCTTGTTAAGGCTCATCAGATATTATCCCCTCATACTTCCGGCAAGTTCTAAGTCATGGTCATTCTTAACCTGAGTATCTGTAATATGAAACCCAATATCGCACGTATTTTGCTAAAACCCAAAGGGATCGACCATCAAAAGCAGAATATACCCCCCTCTCTGTTACAATTTGACCCCGTTGTCATGGTGGATATGTTTCCCGGACCAGCATTATTGATCGATGGTGAGATGAATGTTAAGCATCATAATGATGTTGCAAAAAGCCTGCTGATCCCTCTGGAGGCACGGGAACCATTCCTGACGTCCATGATTTCGCGCTGCCTGTCCAATGGCTGTCCCGATAGCCAGAAAACAACGCTGAATGATCCTGCGGGCCTGCGCCATTATGATCTTTTTGCCTTTCCTGTGAAGACAACACGCAAAAGCGATACTCCCCTTATATTTTTATTTGGCCGGGAAACGACCATTGAAAATAATCTGACCAATGCCCTGGTAGACTCCCGCCAGATGTTCAAGGACCTGGTCAGTTGCTCCACGGATTTTGCTTGGGAAACAGACAAGGAAGGACGTTTCATCTATGCATCACCCAAAGGTATTCTCGGTTATACGGCCTATGAGCTAAACGGAAGAAATTCCGGTGAGATGATCATCGGCGACAGTGAATCTAATCCCTTTAAAACCATGGATAAAGTCACAGAGATGGAGCTTTGGCTTCAATCTTCCGACGGAACAATGGCCTGCCTTCTCGTTTCTGCGGTTCCCATATGGGATAACCAATCCACTTGGCAAGGTGCCCGAGGTGTCTGCCGGGATATTACCGTCCGGCGCGAACAAGAGGCTGTGCTACGACGGACCCGCAAACGGGAACATATTCTGGGCAAAATTGTCTCCACAATCCGGGATATGGTCACACCGTCAGATATGTTGGAAAATGCCCTGACTGCGACCATGGAAGGCATCCCCTCTGACAGCTGCTACATCCTGCAAAAAACAGATCATGGCAAAGACAGCTTCAAGGCTGAGGTAAAACAGCACCGCGGCAGTGTCGCTGAAACGGAGCTGATATATAGCCTTTGTCAAAAAGCCATGTCCTATTGGTCTCAAACTGGTTCAACTCCTGACAGAAAAGAACATCTGCCCACGGAAGTTTTGTGCATCGATGGTCACCATATTTTAATGGGCATCACCAGCCATCATGGAACCAATAACGGCGCTATCTTCCTGATTCGGGACAGAAACAAGCCATTTCCCCGCAATAACTTCCCCCTACTGACCAGCCAGCAGAGCGAACATCAGGTCAAACATTGGCATGATGATGAAATTCATCTGTTCAAAGGTATCACCGCCCACCTTGGCATTGCGCTTGAGCAGGTCACCACTTATGAAGAATTGGAGAAAAGAGCCTCTACGGATGAGATGACAAATCTTCTCAACCGCCGGGCCTTTACCCAAATAATCAAACAACGCATCAAAAACCAGCAGAGAAGTCGTCTTTCCGGGGCCATGCTGTATCTTGATCTGGATAATTTCAAGAATGTCAATGACACCAAGGGCCACGCCCACGGGGATATGATCCTAAAGCAACTGGCCTATAGTATCCGGGAGAATATCAGGGTCGGCGACTATGCCGCCCGACTGGGAGGCGATGAATTTGCCATCTGGCTTGACGAAACGAGCAAAGAAGATGCACAGACCAAAGCTCAACATTTCATAGCCGCCGGTAATAGTCTGGCCCATCTCGCCGATGTGGAAGGACCGCAACTCTCCCTCTCAATCGGCCTTGCCTTCAGCAATCCTGATGAAGATCCAAATTATGATGACCTTATGAATAAGGCCGACAAGGCCCTTTATCAGGCAAAATTATCCGGCAAAGCCTCATATGTTTTATACGATCCAAAAATAATAAATCAAAATCCGGAAGAGACGAAACATGCTTAAAAATATGATACAGCGTATTTGGGGTAACTCTGCCAAAGAATATTCCTATGAAGAGGCCAGGAACGTACTGGAGGAAGAAAATAACCGGGACAAAAGCCAACTTGCCGCGCATCAGGAAACCAAACCGGAAATACTCTATTATCTGGCCAATGACAAATCCGCAGATATCCGCCGGAAAATTGCCGCCAATAAAAGCACGCCTTCTCAGGCCGACAGCATTCTGGTCAAGGATGAGGACGTGGAAGTCCGACAGGAACTGGCCCGGAAAATCGCCCGTATGCTACCGGACCTTTGCGAAGATGAAATCATCAAAGTCCGAGAAGAAGCCATAGAAATTCTGGAAAGATTGGCCGGCGACCAATTCCCCCAAGTCCGCCGGATCATATCCGAAGAAATAAAAACATTCGATTGCGTTCCCAAGCATATCATTCAACAACTGGCCAAAGATGATCAGTTGGAGGTCTGTGCTCCGATTCTGGAATATTCCCCCCTGCTCAACACCGCAGATTTAAAAGAAATCATTGCGGCCACCACCGTTGATGGGGCGCTAAAGGCCATTGCTCAAAGAAGTCATGTGGATGAAGAAATCTCGGACGCCATTACCTCATCGCTGGATATTCCGGCGGTAACAGCCCTACTGGCCAATAAAAATGCCCAAATCAGGGAAAGTACCCTTGATGCCATCATTGAACAGGCCACGGAAATTGAACAGCTCCATAAACCCTTGGTCAATTGCGCCAACCTGTCCATACGGGCCATCAAACGTATTGCCGGTTTTGTCGCCTCGTCCCTGGTCAATCAAATGATCACCTCCTATGATCTTGACAAGCATCTTGCCGATGACCTGCTCTCCCGTGTGAAACAACGGATCAAAGACAGTCGTCCAGACGAAGCGGATCAAGACACGCTGGCGGTTCAGGCACAAAAATTCTATGATCAGGGTTTGCTGGATGACGCCTTCATTGAAAATACTATCAAAAACCGTCAAAAAGAACTCTTGTCCTTTTGTCTGTCAGAAATGGCAAAAATGCCGCTGGACTCCATCCGAAAAATAATCAGCAGTAAAAAGGCCAGGCGGGTTGTTGCGCTGGCATGGCGATGTGACCTCAGCATGCGCACAGCCATAAAAATCCAGCAGGAAATTTCCTGCATCCCCACCAACAAAGTTCTCAATGCTCGTGACGGATGTGACTTCCCCTTGTCCGAGGTGGAAATGACGTATGATCTCGCCCTGTATGATGGCGGTTCATAAGTCAAAAATCAAATTTTCTACTCGCGGATCAATGTCCCGACACCATGTTCGGTAAACAGCTCAAGCAGCAACGCATGCTCCACCCGTCCGTCAATGATAACCGCACCGCCCACGCCATTCTCCAGCGCATGCAAACAAGTATCAACTTTGGGAATCATACCCCCATGAATGGTGCCATCCGCAATTAAAATCTGCGTTTGTTTTTTGCTCAGTTCCGATAAAAGATTTTTATCCGTATCCAAGACCCCGGCAACATCCG
>JAESRB010000125.1 GCA_016764855.1 Emcibacter sp. | reverse complement strand
TCTCTAATTATGTCGTATATAATATGTGTAGAATAAATTAATGCACATAAATTTTATGTGATTACTTCAAAAGTTTTGAAGTGGATGGGTGAAAATAGATGTATAAGTATAATGAGAATGATCAACAAATTGTTGAACAGCGTGCGGCTCAGTTCAGGGGGCAGGTAGAGCGGCGGCTGTCCGGCGAATTGAAGGAAGATGAGTTTCGCATATTACGACTGCAAAACGGGCTGTATCTGCAAATTCATGCCTATATGTTGCGGGTTGCGGTGCCTTATGGTTTGTTGTCTTCAACGCAGCTTCGTATGCTGGCCCATATTGCCACTAAATATGATCGGGGTTATGCCCATGTCACAACTCGACAGAATTTTCAGTTCAACTGGCCGGAACTTGAAGATGTGCCGAACATACTGGATGATCTGGCTACGGTTCAGATGCATGCTATTCAGACCAGTGGGAACTGTATCCGTAATATCAGCGCTGATCAGCTAGCCGGAGTTGCGGCAGATGAGGAAGTTGATCCACGTCCTTACGCTGAAATTATGCGTCAATGGTCTACGTTCCATCCTGAGTTTGCCTATTTACCCCGTAAGTTCAAATATGCCTTCACAGGTGCCAAAGAAGATCGGGCCGCGATACAGTTCCACGATATTGGCTTCAGAGCGGTCAAAAATGCCGCTGGAGAGATTGGGTTTAAAATTTATGTGGGCGGCGGCATGGGCCGTACGCCAATGATTGGTAAACTGCTCAATGAATTTGTGCCGGAAAAAGATCTGCTGATCTATACCGAAGCCATCATGCGCGTTTATAACCAGTTTGGTCGTCGGGACAATAAATATAAAGCCAGAATAAAAATTCTGGTGCATGAGTTAAAACTGCCCGAATTTTCCCGTCTTGTAGAGGAAGAATTAGCAGCCCTTAGGAAAGAAGGCGCCGTTGTTCTGGATAAGGCTGAAATCGATCGGGTTAAGGCTTATTTCACAGACCCGGCCTATGAAACCTTGCCGGAGAAAACAGACAGATTTGAACAGTATTTCCTGGATAATAAAGAATTTTCATTTTGGTATAAGCAAAATGTGTTGAGTCATAAAAACCCGGGCTATGCCATTGTTAACTTGTCACTGAAAAAGCCTGGTGTGCCGCCGGGGGACATTACCGATAGCCAAATGCTGACGGTCGCGGACCTTGCGGATAAATTTAGCTTTGGTGAACTACGGGCGACTCACGAACAAAATCTTGTTTTTTCTGATGTGAAGAAAGATGATTTGTTTGAGCTGTGGCAAGCTTTGAAAGATACTGGATTTGCTGATCCTAATATTGGTACTTTGCAGGATATGATCTGTTGTCCGGGGCTTGATTTTTGTACTCTTGCCAATGCGCGTTCGATTCCTATCGCCGAAAAGATCACCAGTCGTTTTGACGATATGGATTATCTCTATGATCTTGGCGAATTGAAATTGAAAATGTCAGGATGTATCAATGCGTGTGGTCATCACCATGTTGGTCATATCGGTATTCTGGGTGTGAATAAAAAGGGCGTTGAATTTTATCAGATTACGCTAGGCGGAGATGCCTCTAATAATGCCGCGGTTGGTAAAATTTTGGGCCGGGCTTTCGCAGAGGGTGAAATCGTTCAGGCGCTTGAAGATATTTTGAAAATATATATCGACATTAGAGAACCGGGCGAACGCTTTATCGATACTTACCGACGCGCGGGTGCCACTCCCTTTAAGGCGATTTACGAAGAAGTTTCAGATAAAGGCGTAGCGTTATGAAAATCATCAAAGATAAAGCCATTATAGAAGATAGCTGGGTTCATTATTCTGGGCAGGGGGCGTTACCGGATGGTGACATTATCGTTTCCCTTTCGGTTTGGCAGGACACGGACCTTACGGGACGTCGTGTTGGTCTGCAATTGGAACCGAGCGACTCTGTAAAGGAGATTCGCAGCGAACTGGATAAATTTGAGCTTATTGCCATTAATTTTCCGACGTTTAATGACGGAAGAGGCTATAGCATGGCAAAATTGCTCCGGGACCGTTTTGGTTATACTAAAGAACTCCGGGCCGTGGGTGACGTGATGCGGGATCAGATTTTCTATATGCAGCGTTGCGGTTTTGATGCTTATGAAGTGAAAGAAGGTCGGGATATTAATGATGCAGTTAAGGCATTTAACGACTTTACCGTCAAATATCAGGTTTCCTCTGACGAGACGCTTCCTCTTTATCGTCGAAAATAATTTCTGAATATCTCAGTTACTTTAAAAGGCCTGCTTTGCGGGCCTTTTTTCTTGATGAGTACCTGATTATTGGCCTTGGTAACAATTTTGTAACAAATCTTACATATTGTTGACATTTAGGATGGATAATTTCCGGGATGAAGATGATGTTTGCAAATAAAGATCATCCACTACACTATTTTGTAAATAAAATTTATTCTAGAGGAATATACGATGATGAGGAAATCAGTTTTAGGTTTATTAGCCGCAACAGCAATATGTAGCGTGGCATTTACGCCGGTTGCATCTGCACAGACGCTTCAGGAATTGAAAGAGCAAATCAATGCCTTGAGCAAAAAAGTTGAACAGCTTGAGAAAAAAGAATCTGCCAAATCAAATGACCTGAAAGTCAAATGGAAGGGCGCACCAGAATTTTCCAGTAAAGACGGCAAATTCAAAATGAAAATTCGCGGTCGTATCTATACAGATTACGGGAATGTGTCCGCGAAAAATGCTGCGGGTGTGTCTATTGCCGGCGAAAAAGTTGATGCTACTGAATTCCGTACGGCGCGGCTTGGTATTGAAGGTATCCTGTTCAAGGACATCAAATATAAGTTTGAGACAGACCTTACAGGTGGCGCTACTGAAATCAAAGATGCTTATCTTGAGTGGAAGTTAAAGCCGGTTTCCATAAAAATTGGTCAATTTAAGACACCAAACTCCTTGGAAGAGCAAACATCATCCCGTTACATTACATTTATGGAACGTGGCGCTTTCACCGATGCCTTTTCTCTGTCACGTCAAGTTGGTATCGCCGTTGGATATGCCGCAGATGATGTCACCTTTACCGCAGGACTTTTTCAGGGTGACTTTGAAAATGGTGATGCCCAGCAGGACCGCACTTATGCGGCGCGGGTAACATTTGGCCCGAAATTGAGCGACGGCGATGTGCGCTTGCATGTGGGGGCCTCTATCCGGCACCGTGAATTGGAAGATGGTGAGGGCGCCCGTTATCGTCAGCGTCCCCACAGTCATCTGGCCAATAACCGTTATATCAGTACCGATTTCCGCGGCACAAGTGTCGGGGATGCCAAAAGTGACACATTCTACGGT
The DNA here is from genome assembly GCA_016764855.1 of Emcibacter sp. GTDB lineage: Bacteria > Pseudomonadota > Alphaproteobacteria > Sphingomonadales > Emcibacteraceae > Paremcibacter. The sequence continues at coordinate 14,586 of JAESRB010000125.1, read as the reverse complement.
TTTGAAGCAGCTGCCGTCATGGGGCCAATCTCCTTACAGAGTGAATATGCTATCCTGAGTGTTAATCGCATTGATACGGCGGAGAAAGTAAATCTTTCCGGTGGTTATGTCAGCGCAAGTTACTTTATTACCGGGGAAAGCCGTGGATATAAAAAAGGTGCTTTCAGCCGGGTAAAAGTTAAAAACCCTGTTTTCGAAGGTGGTATGGGCGCGTGGCAATTGGCACTGCGTTATGACACCATCGAATTGAATGATATTGACGAAGGTATCTTAGGCGGCAAACAAAATACAATATTGTTTGGTGTGAACTGGCATCTCAATAACTATGTGCGTTTCATGGCTAACTATTCCCACTCTGATGTGACAGATGGCGACGATGACGTAACAGATGTGAATGCATTCGGTCTTCGTTTCCAAGTTGACTGGTAGAATTTGATAACGTTACGCTAAATATTTACGTTAATTATTTAGGGCATTCCGAGATTTCTCGGGGTGCCTTTTTTCATATGTTCAAACTTTCGTGAAATCATATGGCTTGCTCTGACCTTCTGAATATGATAGTTGCATAATAAGTGTAATTGTTATGAGAAAACAGAATTATGTTTTGTATTGAAGTCATGAAACAAAATGATATTTCGTCGGTTACTGTTTTACTTGATGAAAATTTTGGTAAAGATCGCCAGAGTAAGACGGCTTATCGGTTGCGGGATGCTGTTTCGCCACTGGCTGAATTATGTTTTGTGGTTCGTATAGAGGGGAAGCTTGAGGCGAGTTTGCAATTCTGGCCCATTGAGATGGGAGAGCAGGGCGCAGCGGTAGACGCTTTGTTGCTTGGGCCGATTGCTGTAAGTCAGGAATACAGGGGACAGGGGCTGGGCTTGAAACTCATGGAGCATGGTTTGAATATTGCCAGAAAACTGGGGCATTCCAGAGTCATTCTGGTGGGAGATGAATCCTATTATAAAAAGGTGGGGTTTTCCCGGAAAATGGCTTTGCATCTTGAGATGCCGGGGCCCGTGGATAAAGAACGTTTGCTGGCACAGGAATTGGTTCCTGGGGCTATGCAGGACGTCAAAGGTATGATTTCAAAAATAAAATAGCTTTAATTAAGTCTTCAAATTGTCGCATAGGTTACCTATAATATATCTATGACAGATAAAAACACATCCTCATTTCGGCCTGATCTTTTTGCTATAGAGGCGCGTAAGGCGTCTGGGAAAAAAGGCTTGCCGCCCGTTCATTTGTGGAATCCCGAATTCTGCGGTGACATTGACATGCATATCAAACGCGATGGCAGTTGGGATTATATGGGCTCGTCCATATCAAGGCCCGCTATGGTCAAATTGTTTTCTTCCATATTGCGTCATGATGATGATGGCAAATATTATCTGGTGACACCGGTTGAGAAGGTGGGCATCCGAGTGGACGATGCGCCCTTTGTTGCGGTTGAATTACGGGTTGTTGGAAAAGGCCGCGATCAGATCCTGCATTTCAGGACCAATGTGGATGATGAACTTATTATGGATAGCGCGCATCCTTTGCGGATTGAATTTTCCGAAAGCGGCGAACCATCGCCTTACGTTCTGGTGCGAGACAGACTTGAGGCTTTAATTTGCCGGTCGGTTTATTACGAACTGGCAGAGATGGTAGAGGAAATAGATGGTAAGTACGGTGTTTGGAGCTCAGGGCAGTTTTTTGCTATGGAGGCTGCTGAATGAAACAGCATATCATCGATATATTTAAAGCTTATGACCCGGACCTTTTCCGGGCGCGTCAGACTGCAGAATCCCGGCAGATGAAACGGCCCAATGACGGGGACTTTAATGTTTACCGGCCTAATGAGGATTATCATAAGTCCGATTTGCCCCTGAAGCCTGCGGCGGTGTTGATTCCGTTGATTGACCGTGTAGATGGTATGACCGTATTATTGACCAAAAGGGCGCAACATTTGAAAACCCATTCTGGTCAGGTCTGCTTTCCCGGTGGCCGTTGTGACCCGGAAGATGCCGATGCCATGGCAACGGCGTTACGGGAAACAGAAGAAGAAGTTGGCATTGACCAGTCCCATATTAAAGTTCTGGGGGGGATGGAGGATTATGAGACGGTTACCGGATATGTTATTACACCGGTTGTTGCCATTCTTCAGCCGGAATTTAAGCTGAAAGTGGATGCTGGGGAGGTCGATGAAGCCTTTGAATTGCCGCTGGATTATATTCTGGATGAGAGCAACCATATATTGGAAAGCCGGGTCTGGAATGAGCATAAACGCTATTATTATGTGCTGAAGAATGAAAAACATAATGTCTGGGGGGCAACGGCAGCTATGCTGGTGCGGTTTGCTAAACTGATCAATGGAAACCTGTGATGCAAGTGGTGCAGCAGCTTGCCGTTGAGGAGCATCCGTGGCTCAGAGCCAAGCCACTCTTGCGGCTGTTGCATATCCTGAATTCGGACGTACTGACATGTCGAATGGTTGGGGGTTGTGTGCGGGATGCCTTGCTTGGGCGGGAAATTATCGATATCGACCTTGCTTGTAGTTTGGTTCCTGAAGAAACCATGTCACGTTTGGAAAAAGCAGGCGTGAAAGTCATTCTAACCGGCTTGAAGCATGGGACAATTACCGCAGTGATCGAAAAATATGCTTTCGAAATTACCAGCCTGCGCCGAGACGTAGAAACCTATGGTCGTCATGCCAAGGTGGCCTTTACCGATGATTGGATAGAGGATGCCAAACGACGGGACTTTACCTTTAACGCACTGTATCTGGATGAAGATGGTAGTTTGTATGACCCATGTGGTGGCCTGAAAGACCTGGAATTGAGGCAGGTTCGGTTCATTGGGGATGGCAATAAGCGGATCACTGAGGATGCCTTACGTATATTACGTTTTTTCCGTTTTGGGGCTCAAATTGGGGATGGTAAACTTGACCCAAAGGGGCTTGCCGCCTGTATTGCGAACAAGAATTTGATCGAAACCCTGTCCGGAGAACGCTTAGCGCAGGAGTTGTTCAAAACGCTCAAAGCTGAGAATCTGTTGCCGATTATAAAAGTTATGGCAGACAGCGGCGTCTTGGCGGCAATTCTGTCAGCGCATAGAGGGGGAGGGCATAGGACGCTGGAGACGCTTAACGGTTTTGTACGGCTGGAAAAGGCGTTGGGCCGTTGTGATGTCATGGCTCGATTGGCTTGTTTGTTGGTGGTGAACGGTGGTGATGTAAGGCGGGCTTTGAGGTTGTCCAATAAGCAATCTAAGATACTCAATCGTTACATGACACATGATATTTTCCTAAGTTCAGGTATGAGCCGAAAGGATATACGCAAAAATATTTATAAGTCCGGGTGTGACGTTTTCATTTTTGCATTGTTGCAGAATCAAGCGCATCAGAAGACTCGTGGAGATTTTGAAGACTGTAAGGATCGGTTAAGCTATGCCGAATCATGGTTAACCCCAATACTCCCCCTTCAGGGTCGTGATTTGATGATGGCCGGTGTTGCTGCTGGTCCAGAAATGGGTAAGGCCTTAAAAAAGCTGGAATGGCTTTGGATGGAGAGTGACTTTACTTTTTCAAAAGAAGACCTTCTGCAAAAATTACATCTGTCTTGACCTTATTTAATAAAATCTAATAAGGCCTGAAGGCTTTTAGGGTGGTTCATAAGCGTGGTATGGATGTTATTGATGAGCGTGAAGCTCGTCATGCCGTCAACTTTGGTCTCGTTAACGGTGACGATACCATCATTATCCTCTCCCAATAGAGGATTAAAGCCAGCCTTTGTTCCGCGGCCTCCTGTGATGATACATGTGGGGATGTCTGGAGAAGTGAGGTTTTGGCGTCTATAAGGCAGTAAGTCCTGAGCTGACGGCCCGGCAATAGCGCGGAAGAGCTTCAGGCTGCTCATTATATCCGAAATACGTGCCCCGTTGTTTGGGGTTCCCATCATGATTAAGTGCCGTGCAGTGGTTCTTTTGCGCCAACCCTCTTTACGAGATAACAGTTCCCAGGCGACCAAGCCGCCAAGGCTGTGACCAATGAAGCTGACAGACGTTACGCCGTCTAGGTTGTTCAAAAGTAGTTCCAGACCATCCGCATGTTGTTCTACGGATTGAAATGTGCTGGGGTAATTCAGGGCATAGGCTGCAAAATCATGCTGACGCAGAAACTTTTCCGGCTTTTTCATGCTGTTACTGTGACGACCCAGACCATGTAACAGCAGAAATATGTGAGATTTTGGAAAAGAGAGATTTAAGCCTACCTTGAACTCATCTAGTTTTTTCTGGCAATGGCCTTGGTTGCCCCAGGCTCGGCGCTTATTTTTATCATCCAGAAGGCGGTAATGATTGCTCAGAATATTTCGTTGGATTCGCCAACCTGCCAGAAGGTGGATGTCCGCCCAGAGGAATTTACCACCCAAGGTGGGGATATCAAGATTAAGTGGCTCCTCTGGAATATCCCATTTCATATCTTATCGCCATTTTGCCTCTGGTGGTAGTGACATCAGAATGGCATCTACATTGCCGCCGGTTTTTAGACCAAATGTGGTTCCCCGGTCATATACCAGATTAAATTCCGCATAATATCCTCTGTAATAGAGCAATTCTTCCCGTTGTTCCGGGGTCCATTCCTTGTTCATATTGCGGTTAACCAGTTCCGGGTAAATATCCAGAAAGGCCCGGCCTACGTCCTGCGTAAAGGCAAAGTCATTTTCCCAGTTTCCTGTATTTAACTGGTCATAGAAGATCCCACCTTCGCCTCGGGCTCTGTTGCGGTGTTTGATGTAGAAATATTCATCGCACCATTTTTTATATTTTGCATAAAATTCCGGATCATATTTATCGCAGGCCGCTTTATAGCTGTTATGGAAATCTGAGGTATCCTGATCATCAGGGAAGGCTGCATTCAGGTCGCCACCGCCGCCAAACCAGTCTTTGGCCGTAATGATGTGGCGGGTATTCATATGAACGGCAGGGACAAGAGGATTATGCATATGAGCGACAAGGGAAATTCCGCTAGCCCAAAAGCACGGATCTTTATCAGCTCCGGGCATGGATTTGGCAAATTCCGGCGGGAATTCTCCGTAAACGGTGGAAATATTGACGCCGACTTTTTCAAAGACTCGGCCTTTCATAACCGACATCACGCCGCCACCATTCTCAGGATCGTCATGGCGGTGCCATTCCGTCCGCTCAAATCGTCCCGGCGGCTGCTCAGAATTGGTGCCGGTCAGGTCATCTTCCAATTTTTCAAAAGCGGAGCAGATCTGATCCCTTAAATCCTTAAACCATATTTTGGCACGGGATTGGTGGTCTTTGGTGAGGTCGTTTTCCAATAGCGTCATAATCGTTATTTTCCTGTAAGCGCGGGAAATTGCTTGGTTTGTCGTAAGGCTTCGCCCAGAACCATAGAGGCAGAAAGAGCGATATTCAATGATCGAGTTCCTTCAGCCATGGGAATGATCACGCGTTTATCGGCGCGGTCTTGTACATCATCGGGGACGCCGGCACTTTCTCTGCCCAATAATATAATATCATCGGACCGGTACGACATTTCCGTATAGGCGTGATCTGCTTTGGTCGTCAGCAGAATAAGACGGGATGTGCCGATACTCTCGAGAAAGAGGTCCCATGATTTATGGCGGATGATAGAACTTTTTTCGATATAATCCATTCCAGCCCGACGAAAGGATTTCTCTCCAAAAGGGAACCCGCAAGGCTCAATGATATTAACTTTCACATTCAGGCAGGCTGCCATACGTATTATCGTACCCGTGTTGGGAGGAATATCAGGTTGATAGAGGGCGATTTGCATTTTCTCAGGCCATAACTTTATATATATGAGCAGGAATTGATTAATTAGATATTTTTTGATTTAAACCTACCGTTTTTGAAATACAAGCAAAAACGTTCTTTTGTGAGCTATGTTTATCGTAAATGAATAATAATAACGATTGATAGAAGGGGGAATATATAATAAAAATATTGACGTGAGATGCTTATGTAATGGGAAAAAATTAACGTTAAGCCTGTATAGTTTCTATTACAGTGATTTTAAATGCGTATATTTAATCATAAAGTCATTGCATCTTGGCTATTTACTGAGTAAATCATGACAACGTATATGAAAGGGTGGGGTATCCTTATATTGTTTTCTTTTTATTTTTTACAAGAGGGAGCAAAAACTATTCCATTTTCATACCTGAAATTAAATACGTAATCTATTTAAGCATTTAAGAGGTTTCTTTAAATGACCACCAATGACCGAATTGAACATGAAGAAGAAGTTACACGCCGTAATTTCCTCTATGTTGCAACGGGCGTAGTTGGTGCAGTTGGTGTCGCATCCGCTGCATGGCCGCTTGTTGATCAAATGAATCCATCTGCTGATGTATTGGCGCTTTCCTCTGTGGAAGTTGATTTGTCAGCAATCCCAAAAGGCCAGACCGTAAAAATTCTATGGCGCGGTAAGCCTGTTTTTATTCGCCATAGAACGGCGGACGAAATTACTCGGGCCGTGTCCGAAAATACGGCTGATCTCAAAGATCCCGAAAATGACGAACTTCGTGCTGAAAGACCAGAATGGTTGATCATGATAGGGGTATGTACCCATCTTGGTTGTGTACCATTGGATCAGCGCGGGGACTTTGGCGGTTGGTTCTGCCCTTGTCATGGATCGCACTATGATATTTCAGGTCGTATTCGTAAGGGACCGGCACCTCGGAACCTTGAAGTGCCGAAATATGCGTTTTTGAACGATACAACGGTCAAGATTGGCTAGGGAGGAAAAAAATGGGATCATCTAGTTACGAGCCTAAGAGTAAAGCCGCAAAATGGTTTGAAGAGCGGTTGCCTATTCTGGGACTCATTCATGGTACGCTTGGTGCAGGATATAATGCGCCACGTAACCTGAATTATTGGTGGAACTTCGGCTCATTGGCCGGTTTCATGCTTGTGGTGCAAATTGTGACAGGTATTATTCTTGTTATGCATTACACACCTCATGTGGATATGGCCTTCCGTTCTGTTGAGCATATCATGCGGGACGTGAATTATGGTTGGCTGCTGCGTTATTCTCATGCCAATGGGGCGTCCATGTTCTTTGTGGTTGTCTATATTCATATTCTTCGGGGTATGTATTTCGGTTCTTACAAGTCACCATGTGAAGTACTGTGGTTCTTAGGGCTGGTTATCTATCTTCTGATGATGGCAACAGGCTTTATGGGTTATGTGCTTCCTTGGGGCCAAATGAGCTTCTGGGGCGCGACTGTGATTACCAACCTGTTTGGTGCATTCGATTTTTATGACGGCATGGGCGAAAGCATACTGCATTTGCTTTGGGGTGGTTTCTCTGTTGATAATCCAACATTGCAACGCTTCTTCAGCCTGCATTTTCTGTTGCCATTTGTTCTTGTAGGTGTTGTTATCCTGCATATATGGGCATTGCATCTTCCTGGGTCTAATAACCCGCTGGGTATTGATGCTAAAGGTCCGGGCGACAAAATACCGTTCCATCCTTACTACACAGCAAAGGATGCTTTTGGTCTGTCTTTCTTTATCGTGATCTTTGCGGCTTTCATCTTTTATATGCCGAACATCATGGGTCATCCTGATAACTATATTGAGGCCAACCCAATGGTAACACCGGCTCACATCGTGCCGGAATGGTATTACCTGCCGTTTTATACAATCTTGAAAGCTCTGCCTGACAAGCTTCTTGGTGTGATTGCCATGTTTGCTTCCATTCTGATTTTCTTTGTTCTGCCATGGTTGGACGGATCAAAAATCAGATCGGCCAAATTCCGTCCGGCAACTGCGTTCTTCTTTTGGTTGTTCCTGGTGAATGCTCTTTTCCTTGGTTACCTTGGAACGAAATCACCTGATGAAATCTTGATCAATATTGGTGGCGGGCTTGATGCTTTGACACTGGGTCGGATCTCTACGGTATTTTACTTTTCATATTTCTTTGTGATTGTACCATTAGTCAGCCGCATGGAAACAACCAAACCTGTACCAACAAGCATTGCTCAGTCGGTTCTGGATGCAAGGAAGGAGGGCTGAAGATATGATGAAACTGTTTAAGAATATTGGCCTGACAGCTATGATCGTTATCGGTGGAATTTCTTTCGCTAATGCTTCTGGTGATAGTGCCTATGTGTTGAAAAAGAACGATTGGCCCCATGCGGGACCTTTTGGGAGTTTTGACAAAGGGGCTTTGCAGCGTGGATTACAGGTGTACAAAGAAGTTTGTTCCGCATGTCATTCACTTAATTTAGTGGCTTTCCGTGAATTGACGGCACTGGGTTATACTGCTGATGAAGTGAAAGCTTTCGCCGGTGAATATGAGTTTGTAGCTGGGCTTGATGATGAAGGTGAAGAGAAGTTTCGCAAGGGGCTGCCGCAAGATTACTTCCCGGCACCATTTGTCTCTGAGGAAGAAGCACGTGATGCGAACAGTGGCGCGTTGCCCCCTGACTTTTCCCTTTTGGGAAAGTCTCGGGAACATTTGTCTCTGTTCACACCTTGGAACAGTGTTTATGGCGAGGATTACATTGTCGGTATTCTGACAACCTACCATGAAGAAGCACCACACGGTGTTGAGCTGGCAGAGGGGATGAACTTTAACGAGACATTCACGGGTAATCAGATTGCCATGATGCCACCACTATCCGACGACTTGCTTGAATATGCGGATGGCACAAAAGCGACAACTCTACAGATGGCGCAGGATGTTGCTACATTCATGTATTGGGCAGCAGAACCAAAGATGGAAGAGCGTAAGAGAATGGGCCTGAAGGTTATTCTCTTTATGACCCTGCTGACCATTATGCTGTATTTCGTTAATAAGAGCGTTTGGCGGAAAGTCAAAAATGGCAATGACCTTGTCTGATACTTTTTATAGATGTTAAATTGATTAAAAGGGCTGCCCAAATGGGTGGCCCTTTTTTATGAGGAATTTCCATGGCCGCATTTAAAGATCATTTTTCAAAGAAATCAGGCGACTACAGTAAATTTAGGCCTTCTTATCCACCGGAACTCTATCTGTATTTATCTCAAATTTGTGCGGATCATGATACGGCGTGGGACTGTGCTACGGGAACCGGACAGGCTGCGCGGGGCTTGGCCGATTATTTTAATTGTATCGTGGCCACAGACGCCAGTGAAAAGCAGATTGCTAATGTATCGGGGCCGGACCACATATTTTTTCGTGTAGCAGCAGCAGAAAAATCAAGTATTTCGTCATCGACAGTCGATCTGGTTGTGGTTGCTCAGGCGTTACATTGGTTCGCCCATGATGGTTTTTATCAGGAAGTGAAGCGTGTTTTAAAACCCGATGGCATTTTTGTTGCCTGGACTTATAACTTATTGGTAATCAGCCCTGAAATAGACCGGATTATAGAAAAGCTGAATACTGATATTGTTGGTGAATATTGGCCGTCAGAAAGACAGTTGGTAAATGATAATTATCGGACAATAGATTTCCCGTTTCAGGAAATAACGATTCCATCCTTTGCTATGGAGACAGAATGGTCTTTGGAGCATCTGATGGGCTATTTGGGGACATGGTCCTCTGTTGCTCGTTATCGTGCGGCTAAGGGGCAAGACCCTTTACAGGATATTATGGCTGACTTATCGGTTATATGGGGCTGTCCCAAAGATACCAAACGTATCAAATGGCCTTTAAGTTTCCGGGCAGGGCGTTGCTAAATCGTTTTAGCTTGTCACCTTTTGGGCTTCATAGGCCGCGCGGGTTAAAAACATGCCTGTTGTATTGAGCGTCATGACAGGTTCATTCTTATGGTTGAGGGCAATCACTTCATAAATTACAATACCCAAATTTGGTTTACTTTTGGATAGCCGCGTTTCCAGTATTTTTACAGTTGCCTTGAGGTGATCATCGGCATAAACGGGTTTGATCCAGCGTAACTTATCAATGCCAGGTGATCCGATGCTAGTGCTTTCCGTCAGAACGTGATCACAGATGAGCCGCATGGTAATGGCCGCTGTCATCCAGCCACTGGCAATCAATTGACCATGAAAGGACTTTGCCGCAAATTCCGGATCAGTATGGAACGGTTGAGGATCATACTTTTCGGCAAATTCAATGATTTCTTCTTTGGTGATGATGTAGTCACCAAAAGCAGCGGTCTCCCCCATATGGAAATCTTCAAAAACTTTCATGAAAAATACTTTGCCCTATCTATTTTTTAGATGCCAGAGAATTATATGAAATTTTCCAGAAAGACATATATATCAGATTATGCACCCCGGTTCATCACTTCATCTTCCAATATAACCCGTGAACCGGGCAACCATATGGTGGCTGTTGTCCCAACGTTCAGCCGGCTTTGAATCTGGAGGGTTCCATCATGTAATTTGATAAACTCATTTGCCAGTGACAGCCCTAAACCTGCTCCATTATATTTCCGGTTGAGCGCACTATCTACTTGGGAGAAGGGCGTCATTGCTTTTGGTATATCGTCAGGATTCATACCAATACCATTGTCGTGGATTGTGAGAGATAAACCATTTTCTGTATTGGCTTCAATAGTGATTTCCCCGCCATGGTTGGAGAACTTAACGGCGTTTGACAAAAGATTAAGCAGGATTTTCTTAAACCGCCGTTCATCAACTTTGACAATGATATTATCAAGGGAGATTTCGTCCATCTGTAGATCAATTTCTCCGTCATGAATGAGTGGTTCCAGAATCGAAATCACGGGACGGATCATTTCGCCAATGGAGATGTTATTGGTCGTCAAACGGACATTAGTGGTTTCCACATTGGACAGATCAAGAATATCATTGATAATATCCAGAAGGTGAATTGCAGAGACATTGATGTCTGTGGCATATTCCTGATAGCGGTCAATTTTATAATTACCGAGCATTTTTAGCCTCATGATATCGGAAAAACCGATAATCGCGTTGAGGGGTGTTCTTAACTCATGTCCCATATTGGCGAGAAATTCACTCTTGGCCAGATTGGCAACCTCGGCATTTTCCTTTAATTCCTTAAGAGCAACTCTTGCTCTTTCACTGCGCTTGATTTCCAGTTTGAGCCATTTGCGTTCTTCTTCTTTTTGTTGCTGATCTCTGGCCTGTTCTTCCAGCTCAATATTCTCAATAACTTTTGATTTGAAGAAGGAAAGCGCACGGGCCATTTCTCCTATGGAATTCAACATATTCTCATGAGGAACATTCAAATCAAGGTCACCCTTGGAAATTTCGTTCATGACAGTTGTGATGTCATTTAAAGGCCGGATGATGCTACGGGCAATGATATAGCTGCCACTAATGATGATGAAGGTTGTGAAGAGAGTGGAGATCAGAATAATAAAAAATCTATCCATTGCTGAATTTTCAGCATCCTGAGTATGGCTGACAAGTTTGTTCAGCAGATTATCTTCTACCTGTTTCATCAGGTTGATACGGTCTGTGGCGACCTTAAACCAGTAAGTGGCGGTAATATCTTCTGTTGAGCCTGTAGTGATGCTCTGTAGGGCGATTTGACGGAGCCTGAGGTGTTCTTGGATCACCGGGCCAGACATAACGAGGTTGGCATCATGAAGGCTGGCGGTGGAGTTGTTTTCCCGGAAGATTTCCATGAATGCATTTTGTTCTGTAATCAAAAGCAGAAAGCTATTTAAATCTATTGTACTAAACTGTTCGCTACTAAAGCCTGTGGAGCCGATGGCTCTTTCTTGACCCGCGCGTTCCTTGGCCTCGATGAAACTTTTAAAGGCGATAAAATCCCTGGTAATATAGGGATCAAAACTAAATGATCCTACTTGACTCAGAATGGTCAGTAGCTGCCGGATAGTGTCTGTATAATATGGTGACATTTCCCCTGGGGTTATGGCAAGCTCAGATGTCCGATTACGCATTGTATTGAGTTTGTTTATACTATCTAGTGCAGAGCTGATAATATCCTTAAAATTTTCATGGTATACTTTATTTCGTTGCAGCGAGATTTGGCTAAAAAAGTTATCTAATGCTTTGTTGGTATCACTTTTTTGATGATTTAAAACTGATATATTCTGATCTTCGGCCATGGCCCCAAGGAATATAGCAGAGGTGCCACGCTCTTTTTGTAATTCATGAATTAATTGTCCCGTTAGGGGCATTAAATTGGCCAGTTCATGGAAGTTTTCCGCATTCTTTGCGGTTTTGTAATCCTTCATTAATATGACCGACGCGGCGATTAGAAACCCCGTAACTGCAATAGAGATTAACAGAAAAAATCTTGTGCGAATTTTCATATTGGATAGGTAGCCGTACATATGAGACCCCGTAATTATAACCTTGCTAACTATTTGTTTCGATGACATTAACGAGATTATACGGGAAAATCCTGATGAATTATTAATCTGAAGGGGGAATAGGCCATAAAAATAGGCAATCTATGCCATCTAGGCTAGGGAATGGCACAGAAAAACCGACTTTTATATCTTTCGATATATTAGAATTATTGGTGTAAAATTTAATTAGCGAAGCGGAAATGAAGGACATCACCATCGGCAACAATATATTCTTTGCCTTCAAGACGCATTTTTCCAGCATCTTTTGAACCATTTTCGCCGTTAAATTCAATGTAGTCATCATAAGCGATGGTTTCAGAGCGGATGAAGCCCTTTTCAAAGTCCGTGTGGATGACACCAGCGGCCTTGGGAGCCTTGGTATTGAGCGGTATAGTCCAAGCGCGAGCCTCTTTGGGGCCCACTGTGAAATAGGTGATCAGACGTAAAAGATCATAACCGGCCCGTATGACGCGACCAAGGCCGGTTTCTCCGAGTCCAAGGTCTTCTAAAAAGGCTTTCTGTTCTTCTGGGTCGTCCAATTGAGCAATTTCAGATTCTAATGCGGCAGATATGATAACGGAGACAGCATTTTCCGCAGCGGCCTTTTCAGCAACGCGCCGGCTCATGCTATTTCCTTCTGCGGCATCATCTTCGCTGACATTACAGACATATAAGATTGGTTTTGAGGTGAGAAGCTGTAAGTCATCGATTAATTTCTGTTCGTCTTCGTCACTGGCCTCAATTTTGCGGGCAGGGAGGCCCTGTTCCAGAACCTCTAAAATACGGTCCACAAGAACCATGATCAGTTTTGCTTCTTTGTCCTGACCCCGGATACGTCTTTCAAGGCCGGTTTTTCTTTTGGCCAAGCTATCAATATCGGACAGCATCAATTCGGTTTCTACGGTTTCCGCATCGGAGATGGGATCAATAACGCCTTCCACATGGGTGATGTCGTCATCTTCGAAACAGCGCAATACATGAATGATGGCATCTACTTCGCGGATATTGCCAAGAAATTGATTACCTAGACCTTCGCCCTGTGAGGCGCCGCGAACCAAGCCGGCAATATCAACAAAGGATAGTTGGGTTGGTAGAATTTCTTTTGATCCGGCAATTTTGGCTAAAAGATTCAGGCGGGTATCTGGCACAGGAACTTGTCCTACGTTGGGTTCGATTGTGCAAAAGGGGTAATTCGCTGCTGCTGCTGCCGCTGTATTGGTCAGTGCATTAAAGAGCGTTGATTTTCCCACGTTGGGCAATCCGACAATACCACATTTAAAACCCATAATCTTTATCCGTTATTTGTTGTTTGGTTTAAGTCGCAAACCGACTTCATTCAAAAATCTGGCTCCGGCAGTTTCGCCAGTGCTATCTGTGAGCTTCTCGGCTGAAAAAGACACGGCATCCAATAATGGTTCCAGCCAATCCTGATCAGACTTTGTAAAATCGCCCAATACATGACCGTGGACTTGTTCTTTATTGCCCGGATGACCAATTCCCATGCGAATACGATGGTAATCTTTCCCTATATGTTGGTCAATACTGCGCAGACCATTATGCCCAGCATGGCCGCCACCGGTTTTAAACTTGATTTTAGCCGCAGGAATATCCAGTTCATCATGAAAGACGAAAATATCTTCTGATGGAATTTTATAAAACCGGGCCGCTTCGCCTACAGATTGGCCTGAAAGGTTCATATAGGTCTGAGGCTTCAGAACCAGAATTTTTTCATCCCCCAAACGTCCATCATAGGTTAAAGCCTGAAAACGGGATTTGGGACCTGAAAAATCATGGCGGCGAACAATTTCGTCCACCGCCATAAATCCGATATTATGCCGGTTGTTGTTGTATTTGTTACCGGGATTTCCCAGTCCGACCAATAACAACATGGCTTTTCCTTAAAGGTTGGAAGATTACTCTTCGCCGCCTTCTCCATTTGTTTCTTCAGTGGCTTCGCCTTCGACAGATTCATCATCTGTATCGGAGCTTTTCAGTCCGCTTGGTGCAGAAATCATTGCAATGGTGAAGTCGCGGTCATCAATAACCGGTGTCACGCCCTTAGGCAGGTTAACGGTGCTGATGTGAACGCTGTCATTCATTTCGAGGCCTGAAATATCAATTTCAATTGCTTCAGGAATAGCTGTAGCAGGACATGAGAGTTCAATCTCATGACGAACAACGTTAAGAATACCACCAGCTTTGATGCCAGGACATTCTTCATCACCGACGAAATGGATGGGGATCATGATGTTCAGGCTTGCCCCTTTGGCAAGACGCAGGAAGTCAACATGAAGCG
>JAESRB010000124.1 GCA_016764855.1 Emcibacter sp. | reverse complement strand
TTGTGTCTTACCAATATAATCATAAAATAGCCCCGCATGGAATTGCTTGAATTCTTTAAAGCTCTTGTCTTCCAGCATTTTGCTGATATTAGCCTCTGCCTCGGTCACTTTTCCCTGAGACTGAGAAACCCAAGCCTGAAACAGCGGCTTGAACAATCCATATACACCAGCACTACCGATATTATCCAATCTGCCAAGAGACACGTCATAAGCCCCGGACTTCATATCTTCCAGAAACAGGAACATTTGAACAATACTGTCCGAAGCCTTTGCTTCATCCAACTTGTGAGCGGCAGATAGAGCCAAGTCATAGCGACCATCCGCAATGAATATTGTAAATGACTTACTCAAAATCATCCGATTTTCTGGATCAAGTGCTAATGCCTGTTCATGAAAATTCGCGGCTGCGGCCAAATCATTATGAATGGCCGCATGCAGTCCAGCAAGATATTCACCATAAGGCTGATCAGGAATTTTCTTCACTTCCTGCGCAGCGTTACTGGCAAAAGCCATCCCAGAAGAGAGGCTCAGACCAACAACTACTAAAAGCCATAAACGCGTCATTATTATTTTTATATTATGAACTTTTTCGGTCAATTCTCACTCCTGATTACAACAGAACGTTATCCTACATATTAGGATAATTCGGGCCACCGCCCCCTTCTGGCACAGTCCAGTTAATATTTTGTGTCGGGTCTTTAATATCACAAGTTTTACAATGTACACAATTTTGAGAATTTATTTGTAATTTTGGACTTTCGCCCTTGTCATCAAGAATAAATTCATACACACCTGCCGGGCAAAAACGCACTTCAGGTGCAGCATATATATTATAATTCACATCAACAGGTATCGCATCATTTTTTATTTTTAAATGACAGGGTTGATTTTCTTCATGATTGGTATTGGACAGAAATACAGAAGATAATTTATCAAAAGTCACTACCCCGTCCGGTTTGGGATAGTCAATTTCCGTACATTCGCTCGCGGGCTTCAAACAAGTATGATCCTCATCATGACCGAAGGTCCAAGGCAAGAGAAAGCCCAAGCCCAAATTGTTCATCCACATGTCAAAGCCAGCATATATAGTCCCCAGAACCGCACCAAATTTATGAATTGCCGGCTTGGCATTACGTACCCGGTAAAGATCCTTATATACCCAGCTTTTCTCGAACGCGGCGGGATATGCCGTTAATTCCTGTGCGCTTTCCTGTCCCTCGCACAGTGCATTAAAAGCGGCCTCTGCCGCCATCATGCCTGTTTTCATGGCATTATGAGTGCCTTTGATACGCGGCACATTCACAAAGCCGGCACTACATCCAATGAGTGCGCCACCGGGGAATGTAAGCTTAGGAATGGACTGAAACCCGCCTTCGTTAATGGCACGAGCACCGTAAGATATCCGCCGGCCTCCTTCCAACATAGGACGAATCGCCGGATGATTTTTATACCGCTGCATTTCATCAAATGGCGATAGATAGGGATTAGAATAATCCAGACCAATCACAAAGCCGATAGCCACTTGATTTTCCTCAAGGTGATAAATAAAACCGCCACCGACTGTTGCTTTATCCAGAGGCCACCCTTGGGTATGAATAACCTTTCCCTGCTTATGCTTCGAAGGATCAATCTCCCATAACTCTTTGATGCCAATACCATATGTCTGCGGTTCTTTGCCGTCACGCAAATTGAATTTTTCTATCAATCCTTTGGCAAGAGACCCTCTGACACCTTCTGCGATCAAAGTATATTTTCCGTGAAGCTCCATCCCTGGCATGTAAGTATCTTTTTCACTACCGTCCTCGGCAACGCCCATATCACCGGTCAAAACACCTTTTACGGAACCATCCTCATGATACAATATTTCCGCGCCGGTAAAGCCGGGAAAAATCTCAATCCCCATATTTTCAGCCTGCTCCCCAAGCCAGCGACAAACATTACCCAAACTGACAATATAATTGCCTTTATTGCTCATTAATGGTGGCATAAGAAAATGAGGCATGCCAGTTTTACCATCTTCACTTAACACCCAATGTTCATTTTTCGTCACAGGAGTCAAAAGGGGTGCGCCCATTTCTTTCCAGTTGGGTAAGAGCTCATCTAAAGCAATTGGGTCGATCACAGCTCCCGATAGAATGTGCGCCCCCACTTCCGAGCCTTTTTCCAAAACACAAACCGTGAATTCTTTTTCTTGTGCATCTGCCATTTGTTTGAAGCGTATCGCTGCGCTCAGACCCGCAGGCCCTCCGCCAACAATAACCACATCATACTCCATAAATTCACGTTCCATGATAGTTTCTTTCCCGATGTTTTTTTTGCTCATTTTCAAATATTGACTAGAAGTTACTCCAAAGGTTACCGACGGGTCAATAAAACTATTCAATCCTATCCAAATAGAATTTACATCCCACAACATCAGCCTTTATGTGCATCATAGGCCATAGCCTGCA
This sequence comes from Emcibacter sp., assembly GCA_016764855.1. Classification (GTDB taxonomy): domain Bacteria; phylum Pseudomonadota; class Alphaproteobacteria; order Sphingomonadales; family Emcibacteraceae; genus Paremcibacter. The sequence continues at coordinate 19,866 of JAESRB010000124.1, read as the reverse complement.
AAATATCAAACGAACGTTTTAATTTGGCGATGTTACCGAATGATATTACATTAGGGTTTTTGACTATGAGCCGCATCCTGCCAAAGCCTTCTCATGGCATGAAAGAGCGTTGGTCGAGAGGCTTCAAGAAAAAGATCACTATTTGGCAGATTTTCTTTAAGCCGCTTATAGGCTGTTGCCAGAGAATGATAGGGCATATTCGGAAACAAATGGTGTGTCGCATGAAACCGTAGCCCCACAGGAGCCCATAAAGCGGATATAAAACTGCCTGGAACATCCACAGAATCAAGGAATTGTTCCGAAATAGTCATTGTCTCCTCCCCGGGATTACGATAAGCATGCGCGCCAAGGGTCCGAAAACTGTTCATAAACAACACCAGAAAAACAACCGCATACCAAACAACGAAGAATTTTATGGGCAGGATATTAAAATACCAAAGCATAATCGCAGCCCATCCATATAGAGTTGCACAGACCTCTTGCAGCCTCCAATATTGTCCGTCCCGAGAGGTGGCAGGTGGTCGACAATAAGCCATATCAATAGTTAGGGAGGAAGCCCTGCGCCATAACAGACGTCCCAAGGGCGGAATTACCCAACCAAATGGCGTCAAAATAATATACCGCAGAGCAATCAGTGCGGGAAGAAAAATGCTAGAGATCACATACCATACATTCTTCCACGGGTTTTGCGCACCAAAAGGTAAATATTCCCCATCGAATTTCGTACCATATATGTCCCTTTTATGATGATCAAGATGAACACCTTGATACATATAAATGGGCACCATAACCAAAAAACCACAGGCCAAATTCCAGACCAGTTTAAAAGCGCGCATGGAACCTTTTTTAAAATGGACAATCTCATGAATGAATATAACCGCACGATACAGGGCAAATGTCGCAACAAAGAAAGCAAATATTCCAAGAACTGAAAAACTCTCGGATACTACGGTTACGGCAAAGGCCGTCGCCCCCAAAGTAATAGAGAAAAGAAAATCTGTCCAATAAATGGCCTGATTAGCCACCATCAGATCCTTCACCATTGCCCGTGCTTCTTTAAGCGGAAATTCTTTCGCCTTGGCTTTAATATCATTCAGCATAGGGGTCTTCATTAAATATACCTGTCAATTAATTTATGGTGGCACAATATATCCGTTCACATTTGATGTCGAACATATAATGTCTTCCAATTCATATCTTTATTTCACGTGCCACTACATTGGTTTAAATCAATTATAAATGAATATAATATCTTTTTTTACGGAGAAGCCCCCTGCGAGCAATCTTCTCGATTGCATCCTTGCAGATGAAATGCATAATATGAACAAATAGAGTTAAAAATATAATTAACGAGTTTCGTTTAATATAGGTCATATGGAATATAGCACAGAGAATATGGAGAATAAGGACATAGCGTCCCTCCTGCAATGGTATCTGGACTCAGGCGTTGATGAAACGACCGATGATGAAACGCTAGACTGGTTTGCCCTGTCCCCGCGCCCGGCTTCAAAAAATGCCTCCTCTTCAAATTCTCCGACCTCAAATTTTCCGACTGCAAATTTAGCTGCGGCAAAAGCAGCCGCGGCTATTTCCGTTGAGCAAATAGCGAAAAAGGCCGAACAACTCGCCTCCGGCTGCAACAATTTGTCAGAATTAAATGAGGTTATTAAAAGCTTTGAAGACTGCCGCCTGAAAAAGACTGCAACGCACACGGTTTTTGCCGATGGCAATCCAGATAGCAATATCATGATTATCGGTGAAGCCCCCGGCGTTGATGAAGACCGACAGGGCATTCCCTTTGTAGGTGAAAATGGAATGCTTCTGGACAAGATGTTCAAAGCCATTGGCCTTAACCGGGAACAGCATATCTATATTACCAATATCCTACCTTGGCGACCACCGGGAAATCGCATTCCAACTGATGAAGAGACCAGCATTTGCTTGCCCTTCATTAAAAGACATATAGAACTGTTTAACCCAAAGCTAATCATTCTATTGGGCGGAATATCAGCAAAGAGCCTTTTAAAAACAGATATGGGCATCACGCGCCTACGGGGCAAGTGGAAAGAATATGACCTGAAAGAGAGCCAAGTTCCTGTCATGCCTCTATTTCATCCTCAATATCTTCTAAAACAACCAAAAGCCAAAAAAGACACTTGGGCGGACCTGCTGGATATTAAGGCCAGAATAGAGGAACTGTCTCTATGATACGACGTCCATTCGCCATTAAAGTTAAAGGTTTTTTTCTTCTTATAATGTTATGGCCTATGCTGGCTTATGGCGAGCAAGATGCCCTCCCCGTCGCCTTACAAAAGGACATTACGCCTTTACAAAAAACAAATATTGAAATCGATCTTAAAATCGACTTGGCCCCCCTCAAAGCATCCGACGTTAAACTCTACAAACGCATTTTTGAACTACAAGCATCGGGTAAGTGGAAAAAGGCTGATCGACTGATCAAGAAGCTGGATGATAAAATTCTCCTCGGCCATGTTCTATACCAACGTTACATGCATCCAACCGCCTATCGTTCCCGCTACAACGAACTTTCCAAATGGATGCTGAAATACCCAGACCATCCGGGAGCCAAACGGATATACCAACTCGCCATAAAGAAAAATGGCGGGAAGACCCGCAAACTCCATAAGCCTGTACCAACATTGGCCTTAAACTTTCCTGCCGACAAACCTATCAAAAGATATTCAAATAAAATTAACCCAACCCCGAATCCAAAAACCATAGATCCCAGTGCAATTCGGCCAAAGGCACGCCATAAAAAATCTGACCGTGTTGATATTTATAATCTGAAGGTGAAGATTAAACGATACTTGCGCCGTCGAAACCCAGAACGCGCCGAGAAAAGATTTTGGGCCTTTGAGCGCCGCAATCTTCTCTCTCCTGCGGAATATACTGATTTATTGGCAAAGATAGCCGGGGGATATTTCTTTGATGATCAAGATGAAAAAGCCTTTGCTCTGGCCAAAATAGCCGCGACAAATTCAAGAGATACCGCCTCTCAGCCAGACTGGATCGCTGGAATGGCCGCATGGCGACTCAAAGACTGCGCACAAGCCGCCCTCCATTTTGAAAAAGTTGCTTATTCTCCCATTGCCGGAGACTGGACAGCAGCGGCCGGGGCTTTCTGGGCTGCAAGGTCACATCTTGTTTGCCATCGCCCCAAAAAGGTGACGGAATTACTTCAAACAGCCACCAATTTTCCACGCACATTCTACGGCCTAATCGCCACGCGGCAGTTGGGGCAGGAATACTCCCTTAACTGGAAAACCCCCGCGTTTAACAAAGAACATTATGAACTTATCAAAGAACTGGCAAATGTCCAAAGAGCCATTGCCTTATCTCAGACCGACAAAATAATGCTGGCCGATATGGAATTAAGTGATGCATGGCGGCGCACTGGTGGCTACCGACATGAAGCACTCCTTGGGCTTGCCGCCAAACTTGGGCTTGCCGGAACCCAGCTTAAAATCGGAAAAATCGAAGAACAAAAACGCCGTACTGCTCTGGATAGCACTCTTTATCCTATCCCGGACACGGCACCAGAAGGCGGTTTCACCCTTGACCGGGCCCTGATATTTGCGGTCATGCGTCAAGAATCCGAGTTCAATAGCTGGGCCAGAAGTCATGCCGGAGCTCGGGGATTAATGCAGGTTATGCCCCGCACAGCCAGCTATATCTCCCGCGACAGATCGTTACGTTTTGGCAGTCGTATTAAATTGGATGACCCTCGCTATAACATGGCCCTCGGCCAGCAATATATTCATGACATGATGGGCAAGGGGTTTGCCGACCGCAATCTTTTTAAGACTCTGACTGCCTATAACGCTGGCCCCGGGAATTTAAGAAAATGGGAACGTATAATAAACTTTCAGGATGACCCTCTTCTGTTCATCGAATCCATTCCTGCCCGTGAAACCCGTAATTACATAGAACGGGTTATCAGTAATTTATGGATTTATCGTATGAGAATGCAGCAATCTACAGCTTCTCTGGATTCTGTTGCCAGGGGGGATTGGCCCATGTATATTTCTCAAGACTCTCACAAATATAAAAGACAAAAACATGCCTCTCGATAATGCCATTGAATTCCTGCCTCTGAATATAGCTGTCCTAACTGTCTCCGACACCCGGACGCTAGAAAATGATACCTCTGGTCAGATATTGGTGGATCGCCTGTCCAAGGCCGGACATAATCTGGCGGCACGGGCCATCGTACGCGATGAAAAGGATATATTATCCGCTCAACTTTCCAAATGGATCAAAGATGATAAGATACAGGTCATTATCTCTACCGGCGGCACTGGCCTTACTGGCCGTGACATCACACCGGAAGTGTTCCACAGCCTTTATGACAAGGAAATTGAAGGCTTTGGAGAGATGTTCCGCCTGACATCCTATAAGATCATTGGCACATCGACCATACAAAGCCGTGCCACAGGCGGTATAGCGAACGGAACCTATATGTTTGCCCTGCCCGGCTCAAACGGTGCCTGTAAAGACGGTTGGGACAATATCCTCAGCGAGCAATTGGACATACGCTTTCGTCCTTGTAATTTTGCGGAAATGATCCCTCGTCTGGTGGAATAAGCTACTCAAGGCCATTGCTGCTGAAAAAGCTATTGAAACCATATTAAATATGGAAAACCATCTGGATATCCCGCTGGTTAGCCCTCCTGATGCCATTATCCCTCCACCGAAAAATAGACTTTTGTCACATACATAACAAACTAATTTCGTCCCCATTTCCTTCTTAATGAAATAGAAACTTTAAATTGCTAACTTTTAATATACCTAAATTATACGGGCCAGTCAGTCCGACCAATTTGTAAATAGAGTAACCATACGCGTATGCACAGCAATCAACATGTCACTATTGTTCACGATGGCAACAAGCATAACAAGTCATTCATAGAATTAGTTAAACGCTACCATGATATCAAACTCGTAGAAATAAAATCACTCTCTGCGGAAGACATCAAGCGATCCTTGCTCATCATTGTACAGGTTGACCTTAAAGACCCGGAGAACTTGCGTCCTCTCAAAGAAAAAATGTCCATGCCGGAGCGGGAAAATATTCCCGTACTTTTTTTGTTAGACGAATTCAACCGTCGTCAAATTGTACAATCCAACATACTCGGGGCAACAGATTATATCAGCTACCCTTGTCCAGACAGCAATTTTATCGAGATAATGGGAGATTTGATTAACCGCGTTGTTGAGCAAGCATGGTCGAAATTATCCCCAATTCAGGAAAACGCCCTAAAAGTCAGTATGAAAGTCGTCGAAAACACTTTTAGCAATGCCGCAGAGGGAATGGACGTTGCCCAAGAGGACGTAAAAGACAGTTGTGACATGATTATCGAGGCCACCTCCAAAGACGGCCTTACCGACTGGATGAATGCCATTCGCCAACATCATAACTATACGTACCGCCATAGCATGATGGTCTGTGGTTACCTGACATCATTCGGCATGCTCTTAGGGGTTAAAAAAGCTGATTTACAGATGTTAGCCCTTGGCGGAATGGTACACGATATTGGAAAATCAAAAATATCGCTGAACATACTAGACAAACCCTCGAAACTTGACCCTCATGAATGGAAAATCATGATGGGACATGCCGAACATAGCCGCATAATTCTGGAAACAAACAACTGGCATGAAGATATCATCGACATTGCCACGCATCATCATGAAAGACTGGATGGTGAAGGATATCCCCACAGGCAAAAAGGTCGCGATGTCAGTGATTTAGCCCGCATGACAGCCATTGCCGATGTCTTCTCCGGTTTGGTGGACAAACGCTCCTATAAACCTTCCATGTCCGCGGAAAAAGCCATTAGCATCATGATGGAAGCAGAAGGCCACTTGGACATTCCACTGGTGAAAGCCTTCCAGGCCGTCGTATTATCCGACGAAGAGAAAACCTTCGCTTACCAACAATAATCTGGAGCTTTCTCTAAAAATCATAATGTATGGCGGTATAAATATTACTGTTATCCTGAAACTGGCCAAAGAAACTATAAACCTTCTGACCGTAAAAAATATTCCCGCCCAGTTCCACTTTTAATGTATCCAGAATTTTATAAGAAATATTCAGGCGCAAATAACCATCTTTATCCGATGGGGAATAAAAATCAAACAAAGAAATCTTTAAGTCCTGTTGCATTAATAGCTTAGTCACGCGCAGCGTGAAGAGGTGACGGTTCTGACGATCCTGCAGTGCTCCATTAGGCAAGGCAGCAAGATATTGGTCATAATCCAACCTATGCTCCACATAATATTGAATACCGCCAGTAAATTCAGAACCAATTTCCTGCTCGTAACCCACTGACATACGAATCTCACTATTACGTACTAAGGGATTAGAACCCGCCCCGTCAGAACTTTTATAATATCCAATTTCCAGTGAACCAATACCCTTGCTCACAGGCCCCCTAATACTTGAGCCAAATACCTGAAGTCGCGGGAAAGTTCCCCGACCTGTGGTAATATTCTGCCCCGCGGGGCTCTTCCAATAACCATTGTAATAATAAAGTGCCGTCTCATAAGCGCCGAAAGCCCCATAAAAACGCAAAGCCAGTTCATCATCCTCAAACCATCGGTCTAGGCGATCCACAAATACAGGATTTTTCCGTCCGCTTAGGTCACTGCTTGCCCGGTCAAAGAATGAAATTCGCGTCCCATCAATAAAACGGTCCGCATCAAAGCGCGGCACATAAACCACATCCAGATTATAATCTCCAAAGAAGAATGCCATCTTTAAGGCATCTGATGGTCCCTTCAGATATTCATCATCACGGCCAATGAAAAAACTATTCCAATCCTTAGCAAAAAGATCATTGATAAACAGCAGATCACCTGTACCCCAGGTCAAAACCTGACGTCCGACCTTCACATCCATAAAATCCAGAGGGCTAAAGGTCAAATTTGCTTCCCGAATATCCATAAAGCCCTGTCCCGTCTCCAGATTCACGGCGTGCTTCCCCTGCACAGGGTCATAGATAAAATCAGAAACAAAATTAAATGTCAGGCTGTCAAATTCCTTTTCAATTCCGACCTGAAACCGCATTTCCCCAATGCTCATATCTTTTTGATGAGCATCTGAGCCAAGCCGCGCCCCTATACGACTCTCCAAAAAACCGCTAAGATCAAAGGGTACCCCCTGCTCCTCGCTCTCTTCCGCTACCATAATGGAAAGATCGCCCAAGCCCTCAGGTAACTTAATTTCCTGCGCTAGCAAAGTCTCTGAAAAAGTCCCCAGCAAAAAAGCCAATAAGGCTGGTATAATGGCTCTATACATATTTTACCTTAGATACTTTCGGGGAGATTTTCGTAAATAACGCTCCGTAAAAATATTTTCCGGCAGGCCCACGTCATATTTCACAGCGCTATAATTCATCAGGGTTTTACCGCCAGTTTCATGATTTTCCATGCGCGACGCTGTCACCGTTGGATGCCCCCCGATCATATCTACTTTCAAAGCGGTATAGCTGCGGATTACTTGCCCCCGATCATCATAATATTCTGTTTTAATGGGCAGAAACGTCCCTTTATGTATCCAGTTTTTATAGAAAACGAACTCCACTGAATTCGGGTCTTTGGGCGTGCTTTTCACAATATAATATGTATCATCTTCTTCCAGAATTTCATGTCTATCCTCATCAACACCGCGCCCTGATACGTCTTCATAAAAGAAATGCGAACCTACAAAGCTGGTCCGTTCATCACTGGCTGCGATGCGCTTAACCAAATCGAGTGCCGGCAAATAAAGCCAGCGGTCATCGCCTCGGTCCAAATTCTTATGCACCATAAAAACCATCTTTTTCACATCTGCGGGTTTATTGAAATAGACGTAAAATTTCTGCTTTCCGTCAGTGTCATCATCATCCCGGCGTAGAATGATAAATTCCCGCACCCGCACACGGCCCTGCGCATCAATGATGCTCATATTGACCTTTGCCCGACCATCTTTACCTTTGTAATAGGATATATGGTTCGCTTTTTTAACCACCTCCATCACATCGGCCGCTGTTGCGGAAACTGTCCAGAAAAAAGACAAGGCCACAATTGTTATCGTAAAAAATCTCATTACTTAGGTCCTTTCCATTTTCTTTTTAAACAATGTTCCTTCAAAAATTCGGATCAAGGCCGGAAGAATTGTCAAAGTTGCCACACCTGCTAAAACAAGAATTGCCGATATAAACACTCCAACCGTTTTATAGGGAATAAGGGGGGCGGCAAGCAACGGCATAAATCCAATACCAACCACAATCACATTACGGGCAATGGCACGAGCTGGTTCCCCAAACACCTTAGCAGTTGTTGTTTTCCAGTCGGGAAAATTCTTTCTGATTTCCCGGCTTCGAACCAGAAAATGAATGGCGTAATCAACCGCCAGTCCAAGACTGAGAGATGACAGCACCGCCACCGGCATATCATAATCCTTACCGATCAAACCAATGATTCCGTATATCATGCCAATGGTAAAGGTCAGCGGGATCATGGCCAGAATCCCCCACCACACGGACCTGAACAGGAAGATCATCATCAATAATACGATAATAAAGCTGCCAATAAAGGCATTGGCCATACCGCTCACCATTTTATCCTGCCATATCACATTAATATAGGTCAGACCAAACCAGTCATGGGTAATGCCCTTAGGCGCCGGGTTTACCTGAAAGAACTGATCAACCTTTTCCATCAATGCACTCATATCCCGATTGTCGCCACTCTTCAATTGGAGCCACATATTGGTTTTTTTATAATCCGGCGTAACAAAATGCCAGAGATCCTGCGGACGGTGACTATTCTGATAGGTAATCAATGTCTCCGCTACCGCTGCATGACTGTCTGGAATACGGTAAGCTACCGCATCACCCATGAACAATTCCCGGTGAACGGTCTTCACCACATCGCTCAAACTATTGCTTTTTCCCACCAGACCAGTAGCTTGCAAATAATCCTGCAACCTTCCCATATAATTTAGAACTTCCGGGTCTTTAAATGTCTCTGCACGAGCCAGATATTCCCCCAGCCATGTCAGCGACATATCCCAACTGTCCCAATCCTCATCGGAAACCGCCTCCATATGCTGTTCCATCTTCTGCACCAACAAGTCAATGAGTTGCCTCCTGTCCTCGGCCTGTGCCAGTAAAAGAGGAACTTCCCCGGCCATTTCCCTTAAGGGAGATAAGCTTTCCAGCCGCATATTGGCGGACAGGTCATCGGCATATTGGGAAATGTCTCGCGCATCTTCCGCACCCTCTAGCATCAAATACGCCATATAGGTTCCTGCGAACCGTTCATTCAAAGCCCGGTCAGCAATCCGGATTTCATGGTCAGGAGAAAACCATTTTACCGGATTATCGTTAATCACAATTCTGTTCACCCCAACCCACGCCACAGCAACCAACACAAAAACGCCCAGAAGAATGAGTTTTGCGCCGCTATAAGTCACCCGCCCCAAACGCGTCAATAGCCTTGCCAATAGCGTACTGCCATCCCCCTCACTATGATCGAGTCCAAAATCAGCAAATGTTTCTTCTGACATCAACATGATATAGGCCGGGATTAAAGTAATCGTGAAAAACCACGCGAGAATGACTCCGATGGATATAAAAATCCCAAAAGTCTGCACCGGTGGGATAGGTGTCAATGCAAGTGAACCAAAGCCAACCGCAGTGGTCAATGTGGTATATAACATGGGCGCAGACAGCTCTTTCATCACGTGTTGTATGGTTTTTCTGCGGTCCTTATACAAAGGATATTTGTCGTAGAAATCGCTCAGAATGTGAATGGCGTCCAGCACCGCAATGGGCATAATAAATATGGGGATCATGCTACTCATGATATGAACCGTATTTCCCGTAATCACCAACAAACCCATGGTGCAGATAACCGACACCATTGCCACGATCATAGGCGACACAACCAGAGAAGCTTTCTTGAAGAAATACCACATCAACAGAAATATCAACAACATTGCCATGGGTGCTGAAATTGCCATCTGTATGAACATCTCAACTCCAAAAGTATCCTGCGCAACGGGTAACCCGGTCACATGATATTGGTCATTTCCATTAAAACTGGCTATTTTTACCTTTAATTCTTCCACCACATTATAACTGATATTTTTTGCCGTAATCGGAATATAAAGCGCAATTGCCTTACCATCGTCAGACACTATCGTTCCATTCAACAACGGAAGACGCCGGGCTTTTTCCAGAATGGTCAGCGCCGCCGCGTCATCCACTGGCGGCACTTTCATCAACCATTCGAATTTAACTACTCCCGGCCCACCCGGTTCAATATTATCCACCGTAGATGGGGCCATCAGATCAACAGAGACCACCCCCTGCTTTTCACCTGCGTCATCCTGCCACTGAATTTTTTTGGCAAAGGCAGCCAGTGCATGAATATCGGCTAGGGAGTCCCTGTTAAATACGCCTTGTGGATGGCTGTCATTCACCACCCCAACAACGATCATGTCATAAAGGGAGAATTCTTTTTTCTGACTGTTATGAAAAACTCGCGCCGGCTCATCCTGAGACAGCATATTTTCCGGATCAGTATCAATCTGAAGCGCATTCAGCATTGTGAATGAGGCTGGCCACACGCTCGGCAAAACCACGAATATTATCATCACAAGGCATAACAGCCCACTGGCCCAAAGAAACATTTTTGGACGGCGCGCTGCCGTTTCCGAAATATGAATCATACTGTCCTCCGGTTTTTATATTTTTATCAGGAAAAAGCTTTGCCGGGCTTAACACCAACTTTTTTCAGCATGATTGCCAATGGACAAAATCCGGTAAAGGCAGCCTGTAACATATTCACCCCAACAAAAGCGGCAAGCCCAAGCCAATAGAGATGCACGGTTAGAGCCAAGGCCAAGCTGAGCATAATCATCACACCTGCAAAGGCAAATATCACACGATCCAACGCCATTTTAGTCTCCTTTAGATAACCGACAGCTGTTCACGCCAAATATTGTATAGGCCGGACACCAGCCAATTAATGCCGTCACCACCGGTACAACGCCGATCCACCCCCAAGGTGCAAAATATCCCGCCACGGCTGATATAATCAACAGAACCCCCACAACAATGCGTAATAATCTATCCAGACCACCAACATTCATCTTCATAATGTCTCTCCAATAATATTGCTATTCACTTAACTACATTGAGTAAACCACACTTTACGGAGAAAATAAGTGACCCAAGTCACATAAGGCAAAGATTATTCTGTCGCGCGCAATAGTCCTGCCCGGTCTTCTATCTGGATCATGCCCCGGCCCAGTTTTATCAAGCCTTGCCGTTCAAAAACCTTTAACTGACGGCTTACGACTTCCCGAACCGACCCCAACTCCAACGCAATATCCTGATGGGTTATTTCAAACTGGTCCCGCTTTTTATCACCGAGTAACTGGGCCAGACGTTTATCGAGCTTTTTAAACACCACTTCTTCCACAAGCATCATCAGCATGGACATGCGTTTGGCATAAACCTCAAAAACAAAACTGCGAAATTTCTCCGACTGGGCCAAAAGCTGATTAAATATATCCTGCGGGACAACAGCCAGTGTAATGTCCGTTTCGGCCACGCCCTCCGCCCCATATTTCTCATCGGAAATCAGACATGTCGTCGTCATGATGCAGGATTCACCCGTTTCCACACGGTAAAGAACAATCTCCCGGCCATCCTCTGATCTTTTTTGCACCCGAACAGTGCCCTCCAATAGCATAACATAACCCTTGCAGTCGCTATTTTCAGAAAACATTACGGTCCCTGCCGGAGCAGTTACAATATTAATTCCCCCTTCCAGAATTCTTTTATTTTCTTTCGAAAGCTGGCTTAGCTCGGGGAAAAGGTCGGTAATAAGTCTTTGCATTAATCGTTTCCATTCAGGCTTTTGCCCATATTCTATAAAACCTTAAAGATTCACAAGGTAAAAAATGCCCATAAAAACTTTAAACAATTATGATGACAAAAAGCGCCCTCCTCCCCAAAAAAAAGCGCTTTCCATATCATTATCTGACGACGTCTCCAGAAATTACTTTTTCATCATGGCATCGCGCTTGGCTTTAAATTCATTACCCGCGCGCCAGTTGGGGAAACTTTCTTCTTGCGACAAACGTAAACCAATCCGGTACATAAGCTCTAAATCCTTCACCGCGCCGGACATATCCCAGCTATCGTCATATTCATCCGAAGGCTTATGGTAACGGTTATTAGTATAGTCCGCGATTTGTTCCATCATCCATTTACGGCCATTTTTGACATGATTTACCCCGCCTTCAAAATAAAGCGCAGGCACACCCTCCTTAGACAGGCTAAAATGGTCCGAACGGTAAAATCCGCCTTTTTCCGGCTCAGGATCAGGATTCGCAATACGTTTTTGCTTGCGCACTGCCCGGTCCACATAATCATCCAACTCGGAATTACCATAACCAACGATGGTCACATCATAGGTTTCCCCTGCATAGGCCAACACATCCATATTAATCGCCGCCACCGTTTTGTTCAACGGAACGATAGGGTTTTTGCCGTAATATTCGGAACCAAGTAATCCTTGCTCCTCTGCTGTCACCGCCAAGAACATAATCGAACGGCGAGGCTTTTCCTCCCCAGAAAGATAGGCATTGGCCAATTCTATTAAGCCTGCCGTACCGCTGGCATTGTCCGCCGCGCCATTATAGATCTGATCCCCTTCCAATGAGCTGTCACGCCCCAGATGATCCCAATGGGACATATGAATAATATATTCGTCTGCCCTATCCGTTCCCGGCAAAACCGCGACGACATTATTAGAAACCACCCGCCGAATTTGATTGGTCAGAGACACAGACATTTTTGCCTTTAAAGATATCGCCTTAAACGCAGTTGTCGCAGCCTGTGTTGTTAATGCCTGATAATCAAGACCCGCTGCCTGAAATATTTTGGCCATGACATCGCCCGGAACCCAAGACTCCACAACAACACGCGTCATATTACCATCATCACTTTCAAGGCTGAATTGTGGCCCGGACCAACTACCTTCCACTACGGCCCAAGGATAAGCCGCCGGTTTGGTTTCATGAATAATGATAACTGCCTGCGCTCCTTGGCGAGCTGCTTCCTCATATTTATAAGTCCAGCGACCATAATAAGTCATGGCATTTCCCGTAAAAAGCGCCGAATTTTGTGTGGCGTATCCGGGATCATTAACCATAATGACAACGGTTTTACCGTGAACATCTACATCAGCATAATCATTCCAGTCATATTCCGGTGCCACAATACCGTACCCGACAAAGACCATCTCACTGTCCTGAACCGCCACAGATTCTGTGACTCTTTGAGTCCAGCCCATGAATTCCGGCCCGTAGGAAAGTGCCATTTCGCCCTCTGCGGTTTCAATTTCCATAACAGCACCTGGAGCAGCCGTGATTTCCACCATCTTCACGCCCTGAAAATAACTGTCCCCATTTCCCGGCTTCAACCCCAAAGCCTTAAATTTCTGCTTCAGAAAATTTATGGTTTTTTCATCCCCCATCGTTCCCGGCGCCCGACCTTCAAATTCATCGGAAGCAAGAATTTTAATATTGCCCGCCAAACGTGCGGCATCAATATTAAGCGGAACCTTATTCGGAGGAACTTTATCATAAACCAGAATGGTCACTACAATAGCAACGGCAAACATCGCCCATAGAATTTTTTTCATTTCTCTCTCCCGCTGTAAATTTTCATATACGAAATGTTACCACATATTCAACAAAGGTATAAAACAAGATTTATGGAGCAATCGCCCGCGCAAATGTTACCGCATCAATATTACCACCACTTAACAGCAAGCAGATGGTCTTGCCCCTAACATCCCCATGCCCAGCAAGAAGAGCCGCAAGAGCCGCTGCACCGCCGGGCTCCACCACAAGCTTCAACTTTTCCCAAGCATATTTCACCGCATTAAGAGCCTCGGCATCACTCACCGTCATTATGGAATTTACATATTTTGTCATAATTGCAAAGGTTAACGCACCGGGAGAAAGCGTAAGCAAGGCATCACATACCGTCCCTGTATGTCGGTTGTTTGAGCATATTCGCCCTTCGGCAAGCGAACGCTTCACATCATCGAAACCTTCTGGCTCAACACCATGAATAGAAATATCAGGATTAAGGGATTTTAGAGCCGTACCACAACCAGATATTAGGCCACCACCACCGACAGGACTGAAAAAATGGTCAAATTCCACACCCATTTCCAGGCCTTGCTCATAAATCTCAAGCCCTACAGTTCCTTGACCACAAATAACATGAAAATCTTCGAAGGCAGGCACCACAACCGCGCCATCCTTTGCCGCAATTGTCTGAGCAATCTCTTCTCGGCTTTCTGTCTCCCGGTCATATTCAACGACCTGCGCACCGTAAGCCAGAGTATTGTCTCGCTTCATCACCGGTGCATCTGACGGCATAACAATTGTTGCCTTCAAACCCAGAATTTGCGCTGCCGCCGCGACGCCCTGCGCATGATTGCCCGATGAAAAAGCGACAACGCCTTTTGCCTTTTCATCGTCCGTTAATTGACAAAGCCGATTATAGGCCCCGCGAAATTTGAAAGCCCCAACCCTCTGTAAATTTTCTGGCTTGATGAAAACCTGCGCCCCAAGATACTCTGACAAAGAAACTGAATACAAAAGCGGCGTTTTAATAGCAACGCCCTTCAACCGTTCTGCGGCCTTACGAATATCACTTAAGGTGGGCATCATATGTTCTGGCATCTGCATATCACTCCGAAATAAATTCCAAGCGATCATACATATTTTTCAAACAAGGGGATAGGCGGTAAAGCGTTAATTCATTAATTTAATGCCATTCAGAACTTCCTGCGCCTCTGTGCTGCCATTACGTACGGCTTCATTAAGCCATAATTCGGCCATATCAGGATTTTTACGGGTTCCTTCACCAAAGGCATACATCAAACCGGTCACCAATTGCGCATCCCGCATTCCTATTCGTGCCAAAGACAAGCAAAGACGATGTGCATAGATAAAATCTGACTTTACAAAAGCATCTAAGCATTTTCCTTCAGCAGCAGGATCTTCCAATTTAGCCATTTCAAAAGGAGCATTCATTCGTGTTGCAGCCTGAGCCACAGATAATGTCATCCCGAAAGATATAGCCAAAATGATAATCGACGACTTCTTAAACATACTATTCATTCCCTGCTGTTTTTTAACATACACACGCCAACGCGGCCTGTCCTGAAGACACTGCAAGTTGAGGGCCAATTAAAATTTATCTTTTAATTTCAATAAGTTAAATAAATAGCCATTCCTGCAGAATCAATATGATGTGAAAAACTGTATCAAATTCTTTACAATTTGTTAACAACTTGTTTCATTTTGGGAAAATATAGGGATAGGCTACACAGGCTAACATGTTCCAAAGACAGGCATAGTTTTCAGACACAGGATTAGGCCATTCATTTAGCACGCCAAATGAATATAATGTTTCAGGAATTTAGCCCGCCAAATAAATATAATGTTTCAGGAAAGAGCTTTACCTTAACCGTTTGACTCTGATGAAAGACTTTTTATTTGGCACAAACAGGTTATAGCCACCTATCACACCTTTCTTGATTCTGACATCAAAACCGCCCTTGGGCAGATGGATTTTTCCACCGTCTTTCTGTTTCCATGCCTGACCATTCTTCATGAAAAACACCACCTTACCAGATGCGGTATAGGTATATTTTGTTACGCTTAACCTAATCGTATCCAGAGATTTATCTTCTTTTTTCTCTTGCTCTCTGATGGCTTTGACTGGTGATGTCCGCAATTGTGCCCGACCAAAGTCAGCAACCTGATCAGCTTTTGTTGGCTTGGATATTACGATATTTGAGCCCTGCATGCCCGCGTTGATTATTTTCTGAGAGGCTTTATCATAACACCTCAGCCGTTCAGCATTTTCCGTGATCTTAATACAGTCCAAGATCGGCTGCATCTGACCTGCCTGAGCCAATCCTCCCACATTTGCCACGCTCAAAGATAATGTGACGAATATTGCAGTCTTTTTAATCATCGCGGTTCCCTCTTTACTGATCTAAATTAATATCATATTGAAACCAGTGTAAATAATTCTCCCCAGATTTGCCAAGCTTTTATTTTCAGTGTAAAATATAGCCCGAACAAGCTATTTACATCCTGTTTTTTATAATAAAATATCGACAATAGCAGGAAAAGTGATATTTATGATCTCATAAAGTTCACGATCACCAAAAAGACATCAGGTTTAAGGATTTCACACATGCCAAATTATCGTTCAAAAACATCCACTCATGGCCGTAACATGGCCGGTGCCCGTGCGCTCTGGCGCGCTACAGGTGTTAAGGATGAAGATTTTGGCAAACCAATCATTGCCGTTGTCAATAGCTTCACCCAATTTGTACCGGGACATGTACATCTGAAAGATATCGGACAGATGGTCGCCCGAGAAATTGAGAAACATGGCGGCATAGCCAAGGAATTCAATACGATTGCCGTGGATGACGGCATTGCCATGGGCCATGACGGGATGCTCTATTCCCTGCCCAGCCGCGAAATTATCGCCGACAGCGTGGAATATATGGTCGAGGCCCATTGTGCCGATGCTATGATTTGCATATCCAACTGTGACAAAATCACCCCCGGCATGCTGATGACAGCCTTGCGCCTGAATATTCCGGCTATCTTTGTCTCTGGTGGTCCCATGGAAGCCGGCAAGACGGAAGTTGTCGATCACAAGCTGGACCTTGTTGATGCCATCATTATGGGCGTTAACCCAGAGATCAGTGACGAAGTTGTCGAGCAAGTTGAACGCTCGGCCTGTCCTACTTGTGGATCCTGTTCCGGTATGTTCACCGCCAACAGCATGAATTGCCTGACAGAGGCATTAGGCCTGTCCCTACCCGGAAACGGCACTCTACTGGCGACCCATGCAGACAGAAAAGAGTTGTTCCTGAAAGCTGCGCGGACAATCACTAAGAATACCATCGCCTATTATGAAAAAGACGACACCTCTGTCCTGCCGCGCTCTGTTGCGAGTTTCGAGGCCTTTGAAAACGCCATGACTTTGGATATAGCTATGGGCGGATCAACCAATACGGTTTTGCATCTTCTGGCAGCAGCACAAGAAGGTGAAATTGATTTCACCATGGCCGATATTGACCGGCTCTCAAAAAATGTGCCAAATATCTGCAAAGTCGCCCCCGCCACACAGAAATACCATATGGAAGATGTTCACCGGGCTGGTGGCATCATGGGCATCCTTGGCGAACTTGATAAAGGTGGCCTGTTGAATCGGGACTGCCCAACCGCCCACGGCGGCACCCTTGCGGATGTTATCGAAAAATATGACGTTAACCGTAACCCTACCGAGGAAATCCAGACTTATTTCAAGGCAGCGCCCGGCGGCGTTAGAACCATAGAAGCCTTTTCCCAGAACAAACGCTATGTCAGCCTTGATGTTGACCGTGAAAATGGCTGCATACGAACCGTCGAAAATGCCTATAGTAAAGACGGTGGCCTTGCCATATTACACGGAAATATTGCGCCGGATGGCTGTATTGTCAAAACCGCTGGTGTTGATGATGATAATTTAACCTTCACCGGACCGGCACGCATTTTCGAAAGTCAGGACGACGCGGTTAAAGGCATCACGACCGGCATTGTTAAAGCTGGCGACGTTGTTATCATCCGATACGAAGGCCCAAGAGGCGGTCCCGGCATGCAGGAAATGCTTTACCCCACCTCCTACCTGAAATCTATGAAACTTGGCAAAGCCTGCGCCTTGATTACGGATGGCCGGTTCTCCGGCGGGACTTCCGGTCTCAGCATCGGCCATATTTCTCCAGAGGCCGCTTCTGGTGGAGCCATTGCATTGATCGAACAAGGGGATGTCATCCACATTGATATTCCAAACCGGATCATCCGTGTAGAGGTATCTGATGAGGAAATGACAAAACGACGGGCCGCGATGGATGCCAAAGGAAAAGATGGTTGGAAACCGGCGGAACTACGTCCACGCAAAGTCTCCAAAGCTCTCCAAGCATACGGCCTGATGGCAAGTTCCGCAGATAAAGGAGCCGTGAGAGATATCTCCAAATTAATCAAATGATCAACGCCAATCTTTATGCGCTTTTTCAATCACGCTTTCCCGACGACCTGAATAAAATCTTTTTACAACAGGAAGACGGGAAAAGCCTCTCATACGGCGATATGGATATGCTCTCCGCCAAAATGGCTGGGCTGCTTAAAGCGAAAAATATCGTTAAGGGCGACCGGGTTTTGGTGCAGGTGGAAAAATCCATGGAGGCGGTATGTTTATATCTTGCCTGCTTACGGGTTGGGGCAATTTATCTGCCCCTGAATACGGCCTATACCACTGCGGAAGTCGATTATTTCATTGGTAATGCCCGTCCCTCTTTAATGATTGTCGTACCTGATGATTTTGCTTCTCATAATATCTCGAGCCTATCCCTCGATGATCTGACATTACAAGCGCAAAACGGTAAGCCTCACCATCATATCGAAGAAATGGCCCCTGATGACCTTGCAGCTATTCTTTACACATCTGGGACCACAGGCCGGTCAAAAGGCGCTATGCTCAGTCATGAAAATCTCAGCAGTAATGCTCTGACCCTTTATGATCTCTGGCATTGGCAGTCTGATGATGTGCTGTTACATGCTCTGCCGATTTTCCATGTGCACGGCTTGTTTGTTGCCCTGCATTGCGCTCTCCTGGGCGGCTCTACTGTGTGGTTCCTGCCAAAACTTGACGTAGATTCTTTGATCCTCCTGCTCCCGAAGTCCACTGTTCTGATGGGTGTCCCGACCTTTTACACCCGACTTCTTGCCCATAAAGATTTTACACATGCCCTCACCAAGGGTATGAGGCTGTTTATTTCTGGCTCAGCGCCCTTGCTCAGTGAAACTTTTTACCAATTTGAAAAGGTCACAGGCCAGCGCATTCTAGAACGTTACGGCATGACAGAAGCTGGCATGATTACCTCCAATCCCTATGAGGGTGAGCGTATTGCCGGAACAGTTGGTCCGGCTTTGCCTGATGTGGAACTGCGCATTTGTAATGAAGATGGCACACCGGTTCCAATCGGCGAAATCGGCATATTGGAATATAAAGGCCCGAACCTGTTTCAGGGTTATTGGGAAATGCCAGAAAAAACCGCTGAAGAAATGCGGCCTAACGGTTTTTTCATATCCGGTGACATGGCCATATCAGATGAAGAAGGCAGAATTTCAATTGTCGGACGGTCCAAAGACCTTATTATTTCCGGCGGCTTTAACATCTATCCCAAGGAAATAGAAAGCATCATTGATCTCTTACCGGGGATTTTGGAAAGTGCTGTCGTCGCCAGTCCTCATCCGGATATGGGAGAGGCAGTTATCGCCATTGTTGTCAGACAAGATAACACCATCACTGAAACAGACATTACCGAACAACTCTCCGACCAACTGGCCCGGTTCAAACAACCGCGCAAAGTCATTTTCAAAGACTCCCTGCCCCGAAATACTATGGGTAAAGTTCAGAAAAACATCCTGCGAGATGAGTTGAAAAAAATGTTTTAAGTCCTCAAAAATGGACCTCTCTGCTTTTCAAAAGTGTAAAGTATCCTGACTCACTGTCGGAATACTTTACACTTTAATCCCTCATAAATAGTATAAAAATCAGCAACCACATGTTATAGTTGAATATATTAAATTTGGTGCATTTTTTGCATCAGTTGTACTTACCGACTTTTATAGTTTGACTTGTCATTTATCTTGGGAGACTTGTTATGTACATAAAATCAAAAAAAATAATCTTA
>JAESRB010000123.1 GCA_016764855.1 Emcibacter sp. | reverse complement strand
TAGTTCAATATCCTCAAGTATTTTTTTAAATTTATGGCGCTATATAAAATTATTAGGCCGCATCAATGATCGCGACCGCACGGGTCCAGCCTGCCGATGCCGCCCGAATTTTTACCGGAAAGCATGAAATTGTGAATCCTGTTGCCGGCAATGCTTCTAAGTTATGCAATTTTTCAAGGTGGCAATACCCAATATCACGGCCTGCCTTATGGCCTTCCCAGATTAATTTTGCATTTTTCGTCTGCTCAAATTTCTCACGCGTATGAACAAAAGGGGCATCCCAGCTCCAGCCGTCTGTGCCTGTTAAGCGCACCCCCTGCTGCAACAAATACATGGTCGCCTCATAGCCCATACCACAGCCGGATGTCACATAATCATCCTGACCATAACGCGCACCAGCGCGTGTATTGATCACGACAATATCCAAGGGGGAAAGGCGGTGTCCAATGCGGTCCAGTTCCGCTTCCACATCAGAAGCCGAAACCACATAACCATCCTCAAAATGACGAAAATCCAATTTCACACCCGGCTGCAAACACCAATCCAATGGCACCTCATCGATGGTAATCGCCCGCTCCCCCTTATTCATGGTGGAGGCAAAATGATACGGCGCATCAAGGTGGGTGCCGTTGTGGGTGATTAACTCAATTTTCTCGATCGCCCATGCTTCTTCATCCGGCAGGTCTTCCGGTTTTAACCCTGGAAAGAAACCAACCAAATCTGGCAATGACATTTTATGGTCGACATACGTAATTTTTGGCCTGTAAATCTCTGGGTCTGAAACAACGTCATTTTCCAGATAAATAGAAAGATCAATGATTTGACGTGTCATCCTTAAAACTCCACTCGATCACTGCCTTTTAGTCCTAAAATTTCACGGGCTTCTTTCGGCGTCGCAATTTCATGGCCCATCTCCAACAAGATACGTTTAATTTTTTGCACTTGTTGCGCATTTGAGACAGCCAGCTTACCCCGTTCAATAAAAATGCTATCCTCTAGGCCAACACGCACATGGCCGCCCATCAATCCCGCCTGTGTAACAAAGGGCATCTGACGACGTCCTGCCGCCAATACAGACCATTCATAACTGTCGGCACCAAATAACCGATCCGCCGTTTGTTTCATAAACATAAGATTATCAAGGTCCGCACCGATACCGCCCAAAACCCCAAAAATCATCTGAATGAAAAAATTCTCTTTGATCAGTCCACGGTCAAGAAAATGAGCAAGATTATAGAGGTGACTGACATCATAACATTCATGCTCAAATTTAGTTCCAACACCGCCTAGGGTCTCCAGAATATAGGCAATATCACGGAAAGTATTACGGAAGATGAAGTCATCGCTATTAACCACATAGGCCTCTTCCCAGGGATGTTTCCATGTCTTTATACGTTCCGCAGCAGGGAAAAATGAGAAATTCATACTGCCCATATTCAAGGAACACATTTCTGGTTGAAAACGTTCCGCTGCGGCAAGCCTATCTCCCACAGTCATCGCGGGACTCCCGCCCGTCGTAATATTTATGACCGCATCTGTCTGTTGTTTAATGACAGGCAAGAAACGATTATAAACATCAGGGTCACCTGTTGGTTCGCCTGCCTCCGGCACCCGCGCATGAAGGTGAATGACAGCCGCCCCCGCCTCTGCCGCCGCAATCGATTCTGACGCGATTTGTTCTGGTGTTATCGGTAAATATTCAGACATAGTAGGCGTATGGACACCGCCTGTGATGGCACAGGAAATAACTATTTTACTCATAATGCTTTTTCTTTCGTTTCGTCTTTGATTAATTTTCGTAAAATGCGCCGTGCACGTATGGCGCCAGCATCACAAGCAAGTATTAACGGCTCCAAATCCCAAAAACCTTCTCCGTCCATTGCTTCCTTCTGGGCGATGATCATTGGCTTATCCTGATGTTCAAAGGCAAACCGCAATCCGTCCTCCAACTGGGCATGCAACTCCTCATCATCACGGCGGAAATCCCGGGCATTTGCCCAGAAATAATGCGTTGTCTCTTCGGTTTCTGGCGTCATCAGGTGTACACCTGGTGTTTCCTTACCAATACGCGGCGGATTACCCGATGGGGTCACCCCGACGACAAGCTGCATATTACTCGGCGGATACCACGTAACGTCTAACCAACGGTCAACTGGCTTTCCGCCGCTCCCATATACAACATCCAATGTCGGGGGCAGTATTTCATCATGGGTCAATCTATTGGAACGGACGACATTGCCTTCCTGAAAAATCTCCACATCTCCCTCCCGAACGGCCTCACTCCCCAACAGTCCTTTATGCACAAATTCAATATGACCAAGGTCCATGATATTATCTGTCATAAATTCATAATTGCAGGGCGTATACATATAGCCTTTGTTGATCGCATAATTATCTGGATCCAAGCCTACAAAATCTGGGATATCACTCTCTTCGGCGGACACCGGGTCCCCCATCCAAATCCATAACAACATTTTCTTTGAAACCACGGGGTAAGATTTCAAATGCGCCCGTTTGTTAATACTCCCATCCCCATGCGGGTTATGGACACAGCGACCGTCTGGGCCAAATTTTAATCCATGATAGGGACATTCAATTTCATCCCCGCATCTTTCCCCGAGGTGCAAGGGTGCAAAACGGTGAGAGCAACGATTACGCATCGCGTGAACAACGCCATCATTTGCCCTCATAAATAATATATCTTCGTTCAAAATGCGCCGGTGAAAAACTCCCTCTTTCGGGACTTCTTCATCCCATGCCGCCACATACCAAGCATTTCTCAAAAAAGACATTAATACTCCTCCATCAAAGTTTGTGTTGCGCTATAAAGTAGCTTCCCCGGATCTGCATCAGGGTTTTCTATTCCCTGCCATTCCTCCATCTCCCACTCTGCAATCTGGGTTGAACTATCAACGACAAATTTAACTCGGTCAAACCGACGCTGCATAAATTCAGCTAGCAGATCATCAAGCGGTTCATCACGCCCCAGCAATTCACCAAGGAGGACAGCATCCTCGATTGCCATTGCCGCCCCCTGTGCCAAATGAGGGGTTGTGGTATGGGCAGCATCCCCTATAAGAATCACACGCCCTTTCATCCAAGGGTCCGTGATTAATATATTCTGCATTGGCCGATATACCACGGCTTCGGAATCTATAATTTGATCCCGTAATTTAGCAATCTCACCTCCATAGTCAGCCAGACGTTCTCGCATAGCTTCCGCGAGCTTCTCTTTAGGCATCCGTGGATTTCCGGGCTCCGCTGTCACAAGAAACATATACATTAAATCCGAGGTCAAAGGAACGAGGCCAAGTTTATTACGTGGCCCACAATGAATTTCCCCCCATTCCATCGTTGAGGGACGCGGAAAGTTATACCGCCATACCGCCTGACCGCTAAATTTGGGCTCAAAGCGGGTGCCAAACATTTTCTTGCGCATCTCAGAAAATAAGCCATCACAACAAACGACAAAATCATACGTCCTTGATGTTCCGTCAGTGAAAAGAACTTCGACCGCGCCTCCTTGGTCATCAAGCGTCTCTGCTGTTACGCTGAGCTTTATACTTACCCCAGCATCAAGCGCGCATTTCAGCAAAATACCATGGAGCTTAGGTCGCGTTATACCATTTACGGGCGGATACGCCGGGGCAGCATCAGATGTTGCCGGATCCTCCATTAACAACCCCCCATTAACATCAAATATACGCCATCCCGGGTAAGCGGCACCAACATCTACGCAATCTTGTGCCAAACCTATCTTCTCAAGTGCCCGTAGAGTGTTATTCGGTTGAATTATCCCCACACCATATACGGTCCAATCAGATTCCTTTTCAACGAGATCAACCTCTATTCCTACCTGACGAAAAGCGATCCCTGCCGTCAAGCCCCCAATACCACCGCCAATGATTAATACCCTTGATACTGCTGGCAGTATGATTCCTCCGTTATTATGCATTTCGTTATTTTAAATGTAAGTTTAGACCACTATGAAACGCATTATGATCAAAGCAGAGAGAACAGAGAAATCATATCTAGAGATGGGAGGTATCGGTATAGATTGTAGTTATTTTATACATTAATTATCAAGAGTTTTAGCAACTTCTTTTATGGCGCCACGCATATATGAACTTGCCTCTAGCCCTTTCTTACAACTGAAGCAGCCCTGTTTTTTCGAACAGGTTGGTAGCGAAGTTAAGGTGTATCCTATTTCATGTTATAAAGTTGTTCTCTTGATTTCCAGTAAGCTTCATGCGGAGGGCTTCCGTCAAGAGAAGAATGAGTCCTGATCGTATTATAAAAACCTATCCAGTCCATGGTACCCGTCGTGCTTTGAAGCCATTACTCATTTCTGTAAGATAGATAACTTCATATTTAAGACTGCGCCGCAGCCGCTCAATGAAGATGTTATACAAATACCGCCCCCGCCCATCCTAGGTATTCTAATATCTGTATCTTGCAAGACGCCAGTAAAATCTTGACTGGCGAACTGACTGCCCAGATACGTGCTGAATACCTTTGGTGGACCATACCGATCGATAGCCTCTTTTAGAGCTTCGACACATAAATCGGCATCCATCGTATTTTATAGGCGCCAGATCAGCACATGGTGGGTAGTCCAATCCATAACCGCCACCAGATATAGATAACCCTTTTGCATCGGGACATATATAATCTCTACACAGCACACATGGTTTGCCTACTTAAAAGGATAGAGCATAAAAAACTCATCCATCCATGTCACGGGGACGACGGTCAGACTTGTTGTCGAAGAAGCCATCAAGACCGTCAATCACCTAGCGTTTCCACTGACTGATCTGGTTGAGGTGAACCTGATAATGGCTAGCAAGTTCTTAAAGGGTGCTATCACCATGCAAAGCGGCAAGCGCAACTTTCTTCTTAAAGACTGTCAATAGCCACAGGATCTCTGAGACGCAGATTGACCTGACGCACGCATAAATGGCCATAGCAGCCAACCTCGAATCTATTACTTCCGGTAGTTTGACTACGAGCTCCTCGGGGACAACGACTTCGTCCGCATGAGGACCCGCCGGGAGTAAACGGGAATCCCGTTCCAGGACCACCCATGGTCAAGAAAATTCGCTCTGCCCAAGGGCTGATCGCTGTGCGATGTGTCTCAACCTAAACTTTTTCAGCGCTGACCTCCGCACGGTCGCATTGGTTCAGGTTAGCGATGCCCATGCTTTCAAATTGCATCGTACTGGTTCTAGGCATCGGCATTCTCCCTATCTTCACCATTCTGCGAGATCATTGCAGCTAACAGAACGGTCGATTTGTCGTGTCATATAAAAATCGCGAGATATAAGATGTTATGGCATACTGAACTGCATGCCGCCGTCGGCCGAGATTCCTTGTCCCGTCACCCAATAGGAATCTTCAGACGTCAAGAACATCACCGTGTAGGCAATATCATCCGGAATGGAGTCCACTTTGATTGATTGCATATTGCGAACCACGTCAAACAAAGGGGGATTACCAGAGTTTGCTTCCACAGCTCCCGGTGTACGGGTCAGAGTGGGGCTAACACAGTTAGACGTAATTCCTCGCTCTCCGAGGCTGGCTAAAGCCCTGGTTAAACCGACCAAGCCCATTTTGGCGGAGCGATACGCGACATAAATTGGCAAAGCCATGTTGAAGCTGGTCGAAACGACATTAACAATGCGCCCGTAATTATTTTCTGTCATCAACGGTACAAGCGCCTTCGCCATCAAGAAAGGGCCGTCAAGATTGACTTCATGAATTGAACGCCAAAGGTCAAAATCCAGATCATCCCAAGTTACGGAATCAAAAATCGCC